>JAPLJI010000181.1 GCA_026388655.1 Pseudomonadota bacterium | reverse complement strand
CGAGCGGGAGGCCTTCGGCAAGACCATCGCCAGTTTCCAGGAGATCCACTTCAAGATCGCCGAGATGAAGATGGCCACGGAAGGCGCGCGGCTGGTCACCTACGAGGCGGCCTGGAAGCTCGACCAGGGCATTCCCGACAGTACCCTGGCCTCGGTGGCCAAGCTTTACGCCTCCGAGACCTGCACCAAGATCGCCTCGGACGCGGTCCAGATCCACGGCGGCTACGGCTACATCAAGGAATACAAGGTGGAGAGGCTCTACCGCGACGCCAAGCTCGGTGAGATCGGCGAAGGGGCGAGCGAGATCCAGCGGATGATCATCGCCCGGGACATCATCGGCACGTACTAAAAAAGCAAAGCGCAAAGAGCATAGGGCAAAGAGCATAGCGGTAGCCGCAGCCTTTAGGCTGCGTGGTGGTTAGGTAGCTGGGTGGTTAGGTGGCTGGAAAAACCAAGGAGATCAGGTTACCAGGAAATCAGGATGTGGGTATCAGGATATCAGGTAACCAGAGAAACCAAAGAAACCAAATAGACCAAATAGACCAAATAGACCAGATAGACCAGATAGACCAGATAGACCAGATAGACTAAAAAGACCAGCTGGAGGCCGGGCATCCTGCCCGGCGGGAGCAGAGAGCAGAGAGCAGAGAGCAGAGAGCAGAGAGCAGAGAGCAGAGAGAAAGCTATACTCGGAATTATTTAAGAAGGAGGCAGCAGGTGGAACGAAAGGTGGCGATTGTGGGTTGGGCCCAATCCCCGATCGTGGAGCGGGACGAGCGGATCCACAAAACCGAAATGATCTCCCGGACCGTGGCGGCGGCCCTCTCCAAGAGCGGGCTTTCCATCGGGGACATCGACACGGTCATCAGCGCGAGCTGTGATACGATGGACGGGGCCAGCATCTCCAACGTTTTCGTGGTCGAGTCCATGGGGGCTTTCATGAAGGAGGAATCCAAGGTGGAAGAGGACGGCGCTTACGCCGCTCTCTACGCCTATCTCCGGCTGCTCACCGGCCACCATAAGACGGCGCTGATTGTGGCCCACGGCCGAGTGGACACCCCTCCCCAGTTTTATTCCTGGATGATGACCGATCCCTTCCTTCTCCGCCCCCTGGGGGTGGAGATGGTTTCGGCCTTCGCCCTCCAGGCCCGGAGCTACCTTTCCCGGTATAACCTGGACGAGCGGCCGGCGGCCAAGGTGGTGGTGAAGAACCGGGCCAACGGGGTGAAAAACCCCAATACCCAGGTCCGGATCCCGATCAGCGAGGCGGAGGTTTTGAAATCGCCGGTTCTGGCTTCCCCGATCAAGCTGGCCGACGCCTCCCCGAGATCGGAGGGGGCCTGCGCCCTGATTCTGGCCAACCGCGACCTGGCCCGGAAAATCACCCCTGACCCGGTCTGGATCGAGGGGGTGGGCTACAACCACGACCTTTATTACCTGGGGCACCGGGACCTGGCCCGGCCCGAGTCGCTGGCCCGGGCGGCCCAGATGGCCTACGCCCAGGCGGGGATCAAAAACCCGCGGAAAGAAACCGATTTCGCCGAGGTTTACGAGCCTTTTTCCTTCGCCGAGTTGATGCTTTACGAGGGACTGGGCCTGGCCGAACCCGGGGAAGGAAGGAAGCTGGTAGAGAAAGGAATTGCGAATCTTGACGGGGCTTATCCCGTGAACGCCTCGGGAGGGGCGCTCTGCGGGAACCCGATTTTCGTAGCCGGACTGATTCGAATGGTCGAGGCGGCCCGCCAGCTTACCGGGCAAGCGGGAGAATACCAGATCAAAAAGGATATCCGCCGGGGCCTGGTGCACGCGACCAGCGGTTTCTGCCTCCAGTCGAATATCGTCTATGTCCTCGGTCGGGACGAAGCCAAGCCGAAACCGGTCAAGGTCAAAAAACAGTTTAAGGCTAAGGCTAAGGTTAAGGTTAAAACTAAGGCCAGGCCAACCAGGAGAAAAAAGGCTAGGCGCAAATAACAACGCCTAAGTTACTGCGAGTAACATTTTTTCTTAAGCTGTCATTCCCGTCCCGCATCAGAGTGCGGGATAAACTCCAGCGGGAATCCAGAAGAAGGAGGATGGATTCCCCCGGAGCAAGTCCGGGGCAGGCTTAGTCAAGCCCGGAATGACAATCAATTTAGAGGGATTTTGCACACACTATACTAATTTGTTTCGGACACCGGATTTATTTTGAGAAACTAAGGAGGTTTTTAATGGGACGAAGGGTAGCGGTGGTCGGGGTCGGGATGACCGAAAACAAATCCCACTGGGATTGCAGCATGCCGGCCCTTTATCGGCTGGCGGTAACCCGGGCCCTCGCGGATTGCGGTCTTACCCATCGGGACATCCAGGCGATTTCCTTCGGGCATTCCCCGGAGTATTTCGAGGGGATCAATCACCCGGAGAAATGGCTGGCCGAGGCCTGCGGCGGTTACCTGAAGCCGGTTTTCCGGATCCATACCGGGGGAACGGTGGGCGGCTCCGCGGCGATCGGGGGCTATTACCTGGTGGCCTCCGGGATGTTCGACGTGGTCATGGCGGTCTCCGGGAACAAGCTGAACGAGACCGCCTCGGCCCAGATCGGACTGGGAACGGTTTATGACCCGATCATCGGGCGGCAGTTCAACACCGGGGCGCCCTCGGCGGTGGCCCTGCAGTCGCTCCGTTACATGTCCAAGTACGGTTACGACGAGGATTACGGCATCCGGGCGGCGGTGCAGAACCGGCAGAACGCCATGAACAATCCCTACGCCCAGCTCAAGATCCCCGGCTACAACTTCGAGATGGCCAAGAGCACCCCGATGCTCTGCTACCCCTTGCGGCTGGCCGACATGTGCCCTACCTCGGACGCGGCCTGCGCCATGATTTTCGTCGCGGAGGACCGGGTCAAAAAAATCACCGATAGACCCGCCTGGGTCAAGGGCACCGCGGCGGTCTCGGCTGGGGTTTATTACGCGGACCGCGACTGGGCGGTCCCGATCGAGCTCCGGAAGGCGGCCGAGATTGCCTACAAGCAGGCGGGGATCAAGGACCCTTTGAAGGAACTGGACGTGATTGAGCTCTACAACGCTTTTTCCTGGCAGGAGCTGGTCTGGTATGAAGGCATCAAGCTTTGCGACTGGGGCGAGGGCGGAAGACTTTTCGACAAAGGTATCACCGCGATGACCGGGAGCCTTCCCTCCAATCCCTCCGGAGGGGTTCTCTGCGCCAATTCGATCGGCGCCGCCGCCATGTTCCGGAAGGCCGAGGCGGCCCTGCAGGTGATGGGGAAGGCCGGGGCCCGGCAGGTCCAGGGCGCCAAGCTTTCCCTTGGACACGGCTGGGGCGGGGCCATCCAGTTCCACACGATCATGATTTTTGGGAGTGAGAAATAGGTACCAGGTAACAGGTAGCCGCAGCCTTTAGATTGCGTTTCTGATATTTTGTAGAATTTTATAACTTTAAACTCGAAACTCGAAACCCGAAACTGAATAGGGGAGGAAAAGCATGGAGTCGAATCAATACCGGGTTTTGGAAGGGAACATCTCGGTTCCTTACCGCTGGACCCCGGGGGATATCTACGGCCGGTTTCTCGGCGGGCTGAAGGAAAAGAAGATCCTGGGTTTTCGCTGCCCCGAATGCAAAAAGGTTTACGCCCCCGCCACCGATATCTGCACGGCCTGCTACTACGGGTTCAAGCCGGAAGACCAGGTGGAACTGCCAGATGCCGGGGTGGTGAAAAGCTTTACCGTGGTCCGGGCCAACCTCTGGCCGCCCAAGCCCGACCCCGAGGTGGTGTCGAAGGCCATCGCCCCGACCAAGCTGGTTGATCATCCCTTGCTCTGGCCGCCCGATCCCCCCTACGCGCTGGTGGCCGTTCGGATCGAGGGGGCGGATACCGATTTCATCCATATGGTTAAAGGGGAGAAGAACCTGGGGAAACTGAAGGTCGGGTCCAAGGTCAAGGCGGTCTGGGGCGAGCAGAGGGAAGGGTATCTCCTCGACCTGGACCATTTCGAAGTCGTTTAACCAGTGGCAAATAAAATTGCGGAATGCGGATTGCGGAATGTACCAAATTTACGATTGACGAATGACGATTGACGAGTGAAAACAAAAGACTCAATGGACCCAATAGCGTTTCTGATGTTTTGTGAAATTTTCTGTTTATAACTTTAAACCCGAAACCCGAAACTGAATGGGGGAGGATGAGATGAGCGAGATAATCAAGAGCGTGAAGCGGACCAATTACGTTCCTTACCGCTGGGTATATGGCCGGGACCTGTCCCGGTTTTTCCTCGAAACCAAGAATCATAAAAAGCTCTATGGGGTTCGCTGTACCAAGTGCAAAAAGGTCCTGGTTCCTCCCGTCGAGGTCTGCGGGGTCTGTTTTGCCCCCACGGACAAACAGTGGATTCCCGTCAGCGACCATGGGGTCCTCAACACCTATACCGTGGTCAATCTTTCCTTCCCCGGCCAGCCCACCAACCCTCCCTACGCCTACGGGCTCGTCCAGCTGGACGGGACGGACAACCTCTTCAGCCATCTGCTCGGGGAAGTGAAGTTCGAGAAGATCAAGCCGAACATGCGGGTCCAGGCGGTCTGGAACCCGGAGCCCAAGGGCGATCTTTTTGACATCAAGTATTTCAAGCCAGAGGAGAAGTAATTCCCTGCTTTGTAGATTTTTATTTTTCCTATTTTCCAAAAAATATTCGTTTTGAATTCCGTCAGGCCGGGTGTCGGCTTTACCTTGCTTTTCCGGAGGGGCTTTGAGATTATAAACCGCAAAGGTTCCAATGCGAAAAATAGATTTTTTATTCCGCTTTGCGCTTTGCCTCTCGGCTTTGCTCGGGGTAAACGCTTTGCTCTTTGCTCTTCCGGCTTCGGCCGGAGCGTCCGATCCCCGAATCGTAACCCCCGACTCGGCCGCCCTGGACCGGAATAACAACAAGATTTCAGACCTCCTGGAGCTGGATCTCGGGCTTTCTCCCTCCGGCCCGGCGGACTTTTTTATCACCAGCATCCCAAACCTTCCGACCCGTCCGGACGAACCCATTGAGGTTTTAATTGACCTTTCCGCCCCGCCGGAGGCGTCGGACCTGGAAAAGATACTTGGCCAGGGCGGCTCGATACTGGGGAAATGGCAGGATCTGGTTTACGCGCTGGCGGTCCGCCTGCCCCGGGCGGAGATTGCCAACCTCATTCAAGAATCCGAGCGGGTGGTCTGGGTGGAGGGGATTCCGCGGTCCCGGTCCGCACTTTTCCGGGCGGTCAACCACATCCGGGTCCGGGAGGTATGGAAGGGCGGCGGGGGCCTGGGAACCGGTTACACCGGTTCGGGCCAGGTGGTGGCGGTCTTGGACACCGGCATCGATGACAGTCATCCCGATTTGGCGGGGCGGATAAAATACTGGGAGGATGTGGTCGGCGACCCCGACCACCCCGAAAATCCCCCCGCGGTCGATCCCTTTGACAAGAACGGCCACGGCACCCATGTCTCTGGGATAGTCGCCGGGAGCGGGGAAGCGGTGGGGAGCGAAAACGTCCCGGTTTCTTTCCCCGGCTTTTTTCCCAGCCAGGAGGGATCCGGTTACATCGAACCGATACCAGTCCTTACGGCTTCAGTCCGGTCCCTGCAGGCCCGCCTCTGGGCGGAAAAAGTGAGGGGAAGCTACTATTTTACCGTCGAAGACGAAAACCAGAATCGAATCATGGATGAGAAAATCACGGCCGATGGTACGGAGATAAAGAGCGTCGACCTCCAGGGCGACGGGGTTATTTACGCCATTTTCTCCACCGATGACCTGGACCCGGTTCAGAGCGCGGGGAGCTTTTATGTCGGCGAGGTGGATATCCCCTACGATAGTTACAACGACGGCTTCAGCCTCATGCGCGGGGTCGCCCCCGGGGCGGAAATCGCGGCTTACAAGATTCTCGATAACGAAGGGAACGGGAACGCGATTTACTTCGTCCAGGCTCTCGAGTCAATCACCAGCCAGGCGGAATCCCTGGGGATCGTGGCCGTCAACGCCAGCCTGACCTTTGATACGCTTTCCGCCACCATTGATACCGCGGTGGAAAACCTGGTCGAAGGGGGGATTGCCTTTATCACGGCCGCCGGGACCGACCGGGATGTCAACATCGGATCGCCGGGGACCGCCCCCCTCTCAATCGCGGTGGGGGCGATGACCCTGGAGGACAAGCTGACCGATTATTCCAGCCCGGGGGGAAATCGGAAGCCGATCAAGCCGGATGTGGTCGCCCCCGGGGGCGGGGGACAGGACTTGAGCTACATTTTCTCGGCCGACGCCAACGATACCGATTCGTCGGAGGACACGAGTAAAAAGGTGCAATTTTTTTCCGATCGTTTTCCCAACGACTACCAGGGCAAGATCGGCACTTCCCAGGCGTCCGGCTTTGTTTCCGGGCTGGTGGCCCTTCTGGCCGAGGCCAGGGGAAACTGGATCCACGGGACCCCGGAGGCCCCGAAATGGGCCAAGCAGTTGATCCTGATGACCGCCAGCGAGATCAAACAGGGAGAGATTGACGCTTACGTTCCCCCCCTGGGCCGGGCCGTTTCCCCCAAGGACAACCGGGAAGGCTACGGCCGGATCAATCCCGACGCCGCCCTGGAAGCAGCGACCCTCACCTACGGGATGGGGAATCCGGCCCAGGCTTATCTTGACGCGAAACTGGGGGGTAAAAGGGTCTGGGCCCGCGCCCTGGAGCTGGACCGGGCCAACGAATATACCTTCACCCTGCAGAACCCGACCCAGGCGGATTTTGACCTATATCTCTACGAGGGAGCCCCGGATGAGAACGGTGAGCCGTTGATTGCCGCTTACAGCGCCCGGGACGGATATGAGGACGAAGAAATCAGCGGTTTTCGCCCGGAACAGAGCGGAAAATTTTACCTGGCGGTAAAGCGCGTTTCGGGGTTTGGCCAGTTCACCCTGACCAGCGAGCTGCAGGTATATAAAAGCCCGGCGTGCGGGTGCGGGATTCTGCCAGTTTCCCAAGGTGACCGGGAACCGGAGGGCCTGGTGTTGCTGGCGGGCCTGGCGTTTTTTCTCGGCCCGATCCTCATTATCAAACTGAGAGCAAGGCGCAAGGAGCAAGGCGCAGGGAGCAAAGGACAGGTCAAAGCTCAAAGGTGAAAGGTCAAAGGGAAAAACCCCGACACAGACACCGACACCGATACATAAATATTTATAAAGGAGATAACAATGAGCAATTTTTATCGCTGGCCGGGGGAAAAGCAGAAGGATTGGGCGGTTAAAAATCTCATTAAATATATCAAGAATTATGTTTACCCGTATCATCCCTATCTGCGGAAACTTTATAAAGACAACGGTATCAACCCCTCCGGTCTGCGGGACTATTCAGATATCCAAAAAATACCGATTATCGAAAAAGCCGACTATCGGAAGGATAACCTGGCCTTCATTCTCCAGCCTAAGTTCCCCGGCCGGGAGAAGATGGCCCTTTACGATACCGACTACATCTCCAAGAAGCTTATCCTCAAGTACGTGCTGCAAGCCATCTTTAACCATCCCAAGGATTACGTCGGGCTCTGGCGGAAGATGAGTTTTAAGGAGGGCAAGGTGGGCCGCCGGGTGGCCCTGGAGTGGATGCCGATGCATTTTCACGCCAGCGCCGGCTCCACCGGCGATCCCACCCCGGCGCTCTACACCCACTACGAGTTCCGCAACGTTCTCCCCGAACTCTGCGCCAACGTTTATCTCGAACCGGACACCCGGCATCCCGATGACCCCCTGGTCCGTTGGGACACCCGGCTCTTCAACCTCTTCCCGGGGGCGCCCCACCTCGCGTTTTTCCAGGCGGTGATCACCAAGATGCTGACGGGTTTTTCCTCCTTTGACACCTTTGGGGGAAAGGTCATCCCGACCGAGCACCAGATCCGGCTCTTCGCCCAGGGAAAGTTCAACCACATCTCCACCATGCCTTCATATTTCACCTATTGGCTTCGGAAGGCGGTGGAGATGCGCGAGAAGGGGGAGATCCCCGACCTGCCCCAGTTTGAGGGGGGGCTCTGCGCCGGGGAGCCCATGACCAAAGAGCAGAGAAAGTATTTCAAGGACCTCGCGAAAATACTGGGGGCGCATCCCCGCTTCCGGGTGATCGAGGGAATGGGGATGACCGAGTCGAAGTGGGCTTTCATGGAGTGCGACGAGGAGACCGGGATTCACCTGAACCCGAAATTTTATCTGTGGGAGCTTCTGGACCCGGAGACCAAAAAACCGGTGCCGGAGGGTGAACCGGGGGTTTTAACCTTCAGCCACATCGGCTGGCGGGGGACGGTATTCATCCGCTACTACACCGGGGATCTCATCCGGGGCGGGATGAGATGGGACAAGTGCCCGAAGTGCGGGTACACCTATCCTCGGATCACGGGTCCGATCCAGCGGGTGGTCAAGGATTTCACCAAGATCAAGGGAACCCGGGTGTCACTCGCCGACCTGATCGCCACCGTCCGTGATATGCCGGGGGTATCCAGCTTCCAGGTGGTGATCGACAAGGAGATTCCCGGGGACCAGTTCTCCCGGGACGTACTGGTCCTGAGAATCACTCCCAAGCCGGACGCGAAGAAGGAGGCCCTGGAACGCCGCTTGAAAGAAAAGGTCAAGGGCGTGACCGAGGTTACCCCGGACCAGATCATCTGGGAAGACGACGAGAAGAAGCTCGAGGCCGAGCTTTTCGAGAGGACGGGGATCAAGGCGGATTACATCGTGGATAAAAGGCCGGTGCACATATAGCAGAGGGCATAGAGCAAGGGGCAAAGAGCAAAGAGCGTAGAGCAGAAAGACCAACAGGAGGCCGGGCATCCTGCCCGGCGGGAGCTTATCAAAACAATCTTCTAGAGAAAAAACCCCGAGATTTACCCGAAATAAATAAATCCTTAATCAATCCGGTCCGAAACCATCTGGCCGGTCATCTGGCCGGAGATCAGGCTGGCCGACTGGCCTCCACCGGGGAAGCTCCAGGAGCCGGCCAGGTAGAGGTTCTTGATCGGCCCGGTGAACCGCATCCGCTTGAGCATGCTCTGCGCGGGCGTGGGTGCCCAGCCCATGAAGGAACCCTTATAGTTCAGGGTGTAGCGCTCCATCGTCAGGGGGGATCCGACCTCCATCACCTCGATGGCATTCCTGATCCCCGGGATCGTTTTTTCCGCGATGGCAATCATCCGGTCGGCGACTTGATTTTTCAGGTTATGGTAGGCTTCCCCGCCTTCGCCGGACTGCCAGCGGTTTTTCCAATCGTAGGGGGTGATCAGGGTGAGAACCACCACGGACTTGCCCGGCGGGGCGCAGGTGGGATCGGTATTGGAATAGAGGGCGATCCCGAGGGAAACCTTATCGTCGATTTTCATGGCCAGGTTGTTTTTCCACTGGCCTTCGGCGTCGTAATCCGGGTTATAGAAGATCTCTCCAATCCCGCCCAGGCCGAGCTTGGCGAGGTCCAGGTTCAGGCCCAGGTAAACCTCGGTCACGGAGATGCCCGGTTCCAGCCCCTTCACGTATTTGACGAATTTGGAGGAGAGATTCTGCTCCCCGACCAGGTCAATGTAAGTTGAGTAGCCATTGGCGTTGGATATGACATAGTCGGCGTAGATTTTCTGCCCTTTCTCGGTCTCGACCCCGACGGCTTTACCTTCCTGGATCAGGATCTTCTTAACCCGCGTGTTGAGCCGCACCTCCCCGCCCTTTTCCTGGATCACCTGGGCCAGGGCGTTGGAGACCGCCTGGGAGCCGCCCTGGAAGTGATACGCCCCGTACTTGTGGTAACTAGCCCACATGATCGCGAAATAAGCCCCGCTGGCCCGGGAGGCCGGGAGGCCCAGGAAATTGACCAGCTGGAAGACGGTGCTCTTGGCCTTGGGGTCCTTGATATACCTGTCCCCGATCTCCTGGAGCGTGGCATTGCGGTTTTTAATCAGGTCCCAGGCCATCAGGGGGACGAAGGGGTATTTGACCCAGCGGAGGAGAAAGAACTGATCCTGCAATTTCTGCAGTTTCTCGGTGGCCGAGCCGATCGCCAGAAGCTCATCCAAGAGCCGGTTGATTCCTTCCGCTGACCCGGGGAATTTCTCTCCCAGGACTTTCCGGTAGGCCGCCAGGTCGGAAGGGACATCAAGGGTCAGGTCGGGGTATACCAATCGGTAGATGGGCTCGATCTTGATGGGCTTGACCCGGTCGAGGATGCCGAGTTTTTTCAAAGCGCCCCGGGTGGTCCCGTTCTCATCCAGGCCGTCCATCATGTGGAGGGATACCTCGAAGCGATAGTCGCCCCGTTCGAAAGCGGTCATGTAGCCCCCGGGCTTGTCGTGCTGTTCCAGAACCAGGGTCTTGACCCCGTTTTGAGCGAGGGTGGCCCCGGCGCCGAGACCGCCGGCCCCCGCCCCGATCACCACCACCGGCCATTTTTCCGCCCCCGGGGGAGCCGTCCCGACGCCCTTGGACCCGCAGGAAAGGATCATGCCGCCCAAGAGGAAGGAAGCGGTCAGGAAAACATACAGACGATTTAGAAACCCTTTTGCGCTTACTGATGTTTTCAAATTTCCTCCTTTATAGTTGACCGTTAATATTATTCACCGGTAAAAGTTCTCGCACAAGCGGGAAAATATTATACAATCTCCTGGAGACACCATGAACCTTAGTATTTTCATCCGGTGCGCCTCGGTTTTTTCGGCTTGCCTGGTTCTCAGCCTGGCCGCTTTTGCCTGCGGGGGGACCAAGAAGACCCAATACCTGCCCACCCATGAATCGCTCAGGGGCCACCCGGTCCCCGCCTGGTTCCAAGACGCCAAGCTCGGCATCTTCGTCCACTGGGGTCCGGCCTCCGTCCCGGGATGGGCGCCCCTCACGGGAAGCCTGAACGAGGTTCTGGCGGAACACGGCTGGGAGTACTGGTTCGCCAACAATTCTTATGCCGAGTGGTACTGGAATTCCATGCAGATTGCCGGAAGCCCGACCGCGGAATACCACCTCTCCACCTACGGGGCTGATTTCGCCTACGAGGATTTTATCCCCGAGTTTAAGTTCGCCCTTCAGAACTGGGAACCCGAAAACTGGGTCTCCCTCTTCGCCCGGGTCGGGGTCAGGTACGTCGTCCTGGTTACCAAGCACCACGACGGGTTCCTCCTCTGGCCGAGCGAGAACCCGAACCCGCACCGGGAGGGGTATTTTTCCGAGCGGGACATCGTGGGCGAGCTGGCGCGGGCGGTGCGGGGAAAAGGGATGAGGTTCGGGGTTTACTATTCGGGCGGGCTCGATTGGACCTTCGCGGATCCCGTGATCCGGAATGTGGGCGACCTCTTCGCCGCGATTCCCACCGGCGCAGATTACGCCGCCTATGCGGACACCCACTGGCGTGAGCTGATCGAGCGCTACCGGCCCGCGATTCTCTGGAACGACATCGGGTACCCGGCCGGGACCGATCTCTTCGCCCTATTTGCCGATTATTACAACCGGGTTCCCGACGGGGTGGTCAATAACCGCTGGGCGCAGAACCTCGCGGACGCGATGCTGGGCCTAACCGGCGACGAAGGGCTGGACCAGCAGATGCTCGAAAAGACCCATTTCGATTTCACCACCCCGGAATACAAGTCCCTCAACCAGGTCAGCAGTCTCAAGTGGGAATCCATCCGGGGGATGGGGTATTCCTTCGGCTATAACCGGCAGGAGGAGGTATCCACCGATCATCTGCTCACGGTTGATGAACTCGTGGACATGCTCGTGGATATCACGAGCAAGAATGGAAACCTGCTCCTGAATGTGGGTCCCCGGGCGGACGGAACGATTCCCGAACCCCAGACGGAGCGGCTCGAGGGGCTCGGGGAATGGCTGGCGGTGAACGGGGAAGCTGTTTTCGAAACCAGGCCCTGGACCCGGGCCGAAGGCCGGGCCGACGGCGGCACGGTCCGGGTGCGGTTCACCCAGAACACAGGCCCAGACAGATTGTACGCGATTCTGCTCGACCGGCCGGCGGGGGGTGAGGTGACGATCGAATCCCTTAAGTTAAAGCCCGGGACCAGGGTGCGCCTACTCGGGAATCCGGATGAACTCAAATATTCCCAGGCCGGGGAAAACCTGGTGATAACCCTGCCCGCGGGGCTTTCGGTCTCTGCGGCTTACGCTCTGCGCATCAACCCCCGGCCATAGAAGGCGGCGGGCCGACGCGGGGAGCTTTCCGGAGCTGGAGTGTCCGGAGAGTTAAAAGTTGAGGGTGGAGAGTTGGGAGGGATGAAAATATTAGTGTCTAACACCACACCCCGGGTTGGAATTTAATATCGCCGATCCCTCATCCTTCGGGACGGGCAGATCGACAGACTTTAATAAGTTTCTAAAACCGCCGATAAATCGGCAGACTACAAGAAAATTCTATTAGTGTAGTTGCCCAATTTACTTGTCCCGACAGCGGAGGGATTGGGCAGGTTTTCAATGACCCGATGCACTGGTCCCGAAAAAGGCAAGATCGGGGCGGGAGGATAAAGAGATGGAAGGCAATACCGCGAAGATAAACCTGGAGCAGTACCGGATCGGGGTGACCCTGAAGGACGGTTCCTCCATCCTTTTCCGGCCCATCCGGAAGGATGATGAGGGGAGACTGATAGATTTTGTCTCCCGCCTTTCGCCGAATTCGGTTTATCTCCGCTTTCACCGGGCAATGGACCGTTTGAGCCGGGAGCAGGCCCAGCAGTTATGCAATGTTGATTACGAGAATACCTTCGCCCTGACCGCGGTGCACGGGGAAGGCGAGGAGGAAAAGATCGTTGCCGTCGGCCGTTACGCTCGTTTGGAAAACAGCGATGCGGCCGATGTGGCGTTTACCGTGGAGGATAAATACCAGGGCAAGGGCATCGGTACCCGTCTCCTGGAACAACTGGCCCAGATTGCCCGCAGCAAGGGGATCCGGCGCTTTGAGGGCCTGATCCTCGGACAGAATCGGGAGATGATCAAGCTTTTGCATGACAGCGGTTTTCAGGTGGAGCAGGAACTCGAACAGGGCATCTACCACATGGTGATGAATATCGCCCCCACCCCCCTGGTGGCGGAGAGTTACGCGAACCGCGAGAAGGCCGCGGCGCTGGCCGCCCTCCGGGTTTTCCTCAAACCCAGCTCCATCGCGGTGATCGGGGCCTCCCGCCGGACGGGAACGATCGGCAATCAGCTTTTTCATAACCTCCTGCTCCGGGGGTTTCCCGGACCGGTTTATCCGGTCAATCCCAATGCCGCGGTGGTGGCCTCGGTGAAAGCCTATCCTTCCATTCTCGAGATTCCGGGCGAGGTTGATCTGGCGCTGGTCGTGGTACCCGCCGACCTGGTGCAATCCATGGTGGAACAATGCGGGCGGAAGGGGGTGCGGGGGATAGTCGTGATCTCGGCCGGTTTCGGGGAAAGCGGGGGAGCGGGGGCGGAGAAGCAGAAGCAGCTGCTCGAGGTCACCCGCCGCTACGGAATGCGCATGGTCGGGCCCAATTGCATGGGGGTGATCAATACCGATCCGGAGGTGAACCTGAACGCGACCTTCGCCCCGGTTTTCCCGCCGCCGGGAAACATCGCCATGTGCAGCCAGAGCGGGGCTTTGGGCCTGGCCATTCTCGAATACGCCAAGTCGCTGAACCTGGGCCTTTCCAGCTTTATCAGCATCGGGAACCGGGCCGACGTTTCCAACAATGATTTGATCCAGTACTGGGAGGATGACCCGGCCACGAAAATTATCCTGCTTTACCTCGAGTCCTTCGGGGATCCCCGGGAATTCGGCCGCGTCGCCCGCCGGGTGGCCGCGGCCAAGCCGATCGTGGTGGTCAAAAGCGGAAGAACCGCCGCGGGGAAAAGGGCGGCGGCTTCCCATACCGGCGCCCTGGCCAGCGCCGAGGTGGCCTCCGAGGCCCTTTTCCGCCAGGCTGGGATCATCCGGGTCGATACCCTGGAGGAATTGTTTGACGTGGCCAACCTGCTTTCCCACCAGCCCATCCCCAGGGGGAGAAGGGTAGCCGTGCTGACTAACGGGGGCGGCCCGGGGATCATGACCGCGGATGCCTGCTCCTCGCGGGGCCTCGAACTGCCCCTGCTTTCCGAGAAGACCGTCTCCCGGCTCAAGAAAATCCTGCCCCGCGGGGCGGCCCTCACCAACCCGGTGGATATGACCGCGGAGGCCGGCAAGGATGAGTATCGGAAGGTTCTGAAGATCTTCCTGGAAGAAGATTACATTGATATCGTGATCGTGATTTTCATTCCCCCGATTGCGAACCGGCCGGAAGAAGTGGCCCGGGCCATCCGGGAAATGGCCCCCGCTTTCCGACGACAGGGCAAGACCGTGGTGGCTTCCTTCCTGGGGGCCCGGGGGATTTCCTGGGAGCTGGGAAGTAAGGAGGAGGGTTATATCCCGAGCTTCATCTTTCCCGAAGCCACGGCCACCGTGCTGGCCAAGGCGTGTGAATACGGGGACTGGGTGAAAAAGCCGAAAGGGACGATCCCCCGGCTTGAGGATACGAACAAGGAAAAAGTGGAGGAGATTATTCAGAAGGCCCTGTCTTCCACCCCGGGCCGGCCGATCTGGTTGGAGGCTTCCGCGACCCTGGAGCTTCTCCAGCATTACGGGATCCGGACGGCTCCCTCCCGCCTCGCGGTGACCGTGGGCCAGGCCGCCCTCGCGGCCCGGGAAATCGGCTTCCCGGTGGCGATCAAGCTCCTTTCCCGGACGATCACCCACAAAACCGAGGTGGGGGGAGTGAAGGTGAATCTCAAATCGGAGAGCGAGGTCGAGCAGGCTTTTTTGGAACTGCGAGAGCACCTTTCCCGGCTGGGAAGAGCGGCGGAGATGCAGGGAGTGATCGTGCAGAAAATGGTTCCCTCGGGCATCGAGGTGATCGTCGGGGTAACCCAGGATCCCTCCTTTGGTCCGCTCCTCATGTTCGGCCTGGGAGGGATTTACGCCGAGCTGTTCAAGGACGTGGCTTTCCGTCTGCACCCGCTCACGGACATCGATTCCCAGGAGATGGTCCGCTCGGTCAAGACCTATGAGCTGCTCAAGGGGTGGCGGGGGTCACCACCGTCTGATATAAGTTCCCTGGAAAAATTATTGTGCCGGGTTTCGGCCCTGATCGAAGACCATCCCCGGATCGCAGAACTGGATTTGAACCCGGTGATCGTTCAGGAAGAGGGGAAAGGGTATCAGGTGGTGGATGCGAGAATTCTGATCGGCTGATCGCAGGGCGCAAAGAGCAGAAAGACCAACAGACCAGCAGACCAACAGACCAACAGACCAACAGGAGGCCGGGCATCCTGCCCGGTGGGAGCAGGGAGCACAGCGCAAAGGGCGAAGGGCAGCAAACGGTGAAAGGTGAAGGGTCAAAGCTCAAAGGTAAGAAACGGAAAAAGGTGGTTAGCCCAGACTTCGCCAATCCAACTACGCTAAAGCTTCGAAGGACGGGGGCTTCGTCGGGCTCGCAGAGCTCGGTAGCCGCAGCCTTTAGGCTGCGAGGTTGTAATGAAAAATATTAATTTCTTAACCCTTTCTCGCCTGTCCAACTTTTCTCTCGTTTCTCGCTTTCGTATATACTCCATGCTCTTTGCTCCATGCTCTATGCGAACGAGAAAAACTAGACAGACCAAAAGGACTAGATAAACCAGATGACCCTGCATGAGCTTTTCCATCCCCGCTCCGTGGCCCTGGTGGGGGCCTCGGCGAATCCCCTTTCCGGCGGGTACGCCTACGCCACCCACCTGGTGGAGGATTTCCAGGGCGAGCTTTATCTTATCAATCCCAACGTGGATGAGATCCTCGGGAAAAAAACCTATCCGAGTCTCTCCGCAGTTCCCGGGCCGATTGATTATTTGATTTCCAGCATCGCGGCGGACAAGATTCTGCCGCTCCTCCCCGACTGCGCGAAAAAGAAAGTGAGAATCATTCATTTCTTCACCGCCCGGATGTCGGAAACCGGACGGAGCGAGGGAAAGCAACTCGAGCAAGAGATAACCCGGAGGGCAAAGGAACTCGAGATCAGATTCCTCGGACCGAACTGCATGGGGGTTTACAATCCCCGGGTCGGGCTCACCTATGGGTACTGGTTTCCTCCCGAGTCCGGCTGGGTGGGCGGCATCTTTCAGAGCGGGGGCGCTTCCACGGATTTCATCCACTACGGCGCGCTCCGGGGCCTGCGTTTCAGCCAGGTGGTCAGCTACGGGAACGGCGCGGACATCGACGAGTCGGACCTGCTCGAGCATTTCGCCGCCGACCCCGAGACCCGGGTGATCGCAATTTATATCGAGGGAGTGAAGGACGGCCGGAAGTTCATCCGGGCCCTGGCCCGGGCGGCGAGATCCAAGCCCGTGGTGGTGCTGAAAGGGGGCAAAGGGGTGGCGGGAACCCGTTCCGTCCTTTCCCACACCGCTTCGATGGCCGGCCGGGAGGAGATCTGGCGGTCGGTTCTCCGGCAGGCGAAGGTTTCGGGGGTGGAGACACTCGGGGAGCTGTTGGACCAGGTCCTGGCCTTCAGTTTCCTGCCCGAATTCACGGGAAGGCGGACGGCGATCGCCGGGGGAGGGGGCGGGAAAAGTGCCCTCTCGGCCGATATCTGGGAGGCCGCCGGCTTCGAGCTTCCCGACCTGCCCCCGGAGATGCGGGAGAAATTGAAGGAAACGGCCTCCGGGGTGTGGGACTGGATCAAGAACCCGGTGGACCTGTCCATCCTGCAGGACAGCCCGGTCTTGCCGGAACAGCTCTTCGGGATGATGGACGAGAACCGGGTCTTTGACGTTTTCGTTTTCAACTTGACCGAGGATGATCCGATCCCCGGAGAAATGTGGAGGCTCTGGGCCGGGGAACAGGCGGACGGGGTGATCCGCTTTCGGGACCAGAGTAAAAAGCCGGTGGTGGCGGTGATCGCGACCGGAGAGGTCAGCGAAGCGGAGATGAAAGAGTGGCGCTGGGGAATGATCGGAGAGGTCAGGAAGCGTTTTATCAACGCGCGGATTCCGGTCTTTTCCTCCCCCGAACGCGCCGCCCGGTCGGCATTTCAGGTTTCCGAATACTACCGCCGCCGGTCAACCTGAGGCTAATCTTTGCGAACGTAGAAAAATCCCTCACCATATCTAATATTTTTCATAAAACTATTATTTTGCCCAGTTTTCGATTTTTAGCTGTTTGATCCGGCGGAAATGTTTTTCGTTTCCAGTCACGAGAACGGCATCTTGCGCCAGGCAGGTGGAGGCGATCAAGAGGTCCGAATCGCTGATCAATTCACCTTTTGATTTCAATTCCGCCTTCAATTCTCCGAAGTGTTCAGCGATTTCCTCGTCCACTGGAATAATCCGGCTAACGGCGAAAATATTTTTAAGATTCAGAAGGTTCCGTTCCCTTTCCTGGGAGTGATATGCGCCAAAGTAGAGTTCCCCCACGGAAATAGCGGAAATAATAATGTTTTTATCTCCAACCCGGTTTAAATTATCCCTAATCCGCTGATTTCCCTTAAAAAGATAAATCAGGATATCCGTATCAAGCAGGTAGATCATAATTTGACCTTTTTCAACCTGACATTTTTTGCCCGGGACTCCCGCACCTGCAGAATCAGTTCCTCGGCGGTTTCCCGGCCCTCCCAGCACCCGAAAAAACGATCGTATTTGCCGGCGCCGGCGGTTTTATTCTCATTCGGCAGACCGGCGGCGAGGGTATTTTCCAGGATAAGCTGGATTACCTGGGAACGGCTGCGCTTTTCCCTGCGGGCGATTTCCTCAACCTGGCGAAGAATTTTTTCCTCGAGATAAACGCTAACCTGCATGCTTTTATTCTCCTTTTAAATCTATATGTTTGTAACAAACATAAACAATTTGTATCAGTTTGTCAAATGAGGTTTGCGAAAAGGGGCAATGTGGTTTTTTTTATGAAAGGTTTTTTAATGTCCCGCTCTATGAGCGGGGTAAAAATAAGTCCCTCCCCCTTGAGGGGGGAGGGTGGGGTGGGGGTGATAAAATATTTTCACCCTCCCCTCTATCCCCTCCCATCGAGGGAGGGGAGGTGGTCTTTGGATGGATTTTGAAGCCCCGCTCACAGGGCGGGGTAATTCACTTTTTCCGGACCACCCCGATCACGTTGGGGAGGGGCCAACCCTTCGAAATATTCTCGACATTTCCTAACCCGGTTTCATAGCTGCCCAGGAATTCAAAAACCTTATTTTTGGTTTGAAAGTAGAGCTGGGCCTCGGGGCCGCCCTCGGTATACATCATCCGGTCAATCTCCAGCGAAAGGCCGAGCAGGATATTAATCAGATCGTGGGTACTGTAGGGGGAGCGGACATGGATGAAGAGCACCCGGGATTTGCGGTCGAGGCCGACCGCGGTTGTGCTCCATTTCCTCGGGCTTTCTTTCCAGACGTTCTGGCCCGAGCAGGAGATCATCCGGATGCTCTGCACCAGGGTCTGATACTGATTCCGCCAGAAGGAGAAATCATCACAATCCAGGTCAATCAGCTTCACCGGGGGAAGCGCGTCCGTTTCCGGATCAAAAACGAGGATGGTTTTATCCTTGGAAAAATAGGAATTGTTGACGTGGCCCCGGGTTTTCATCAAAGAAACACTTCTCAGAAAATCCTCCTGGTACATGCTGGCGTTGATGGCCGCGACTAGGCGGTAGCGTTCGGCCCATTCCCGGGCGCTCCGGGACTTTTTCTCGGGAGAGGCGGAAGCGTTGAGCAGGCGCAGCTGAAAGAATTTCAGGTCGATCCGTAAAACCCGGATGATTGAATCGCCGGATTCGGATTTTTGCGGGGCGGCGAATTCCGCCAGCTCGAGGCCCGGTTCCAGCTCCTGCCAGGCAGGAGAAGGGGGAGAAGAAGGAGAAGGATTTTCGCTTTTTACGGCGGGAGGAAAGGAAAAAAAAAGCAAAACGAATGTCAGGAGCGGGACATAGATCAATCGGTTTGAATCCGGTTGAGACATTGGCATAAAATTGGCATAAAATAAAAAAGTATTCAGGCTATTATCCAAGGTTTCAATTAATCCTGCAATGAAAAAAATCTGTTTTTGGGTTCGAAAAAACAGCTGGACCGTGATCCCGGGGATGGGCTGGATGGGGGCGGCGGTTTTCCTCGCGGTGATGTCCCTGTTTCTCTCCTGCGGGGAGAAAAAAAGCCTGGATCCGGATCGTGACCCCGGGATTTTCGACCCGGCGGTTTGGCGCACGCCGCCCCCGGAATTCCGCCCCCACTTCCGCTGGTGGTGGCCGGGGGGGAGCGTTGAGGAGAATGAGCTCAGGCGGGAGTTGATGCTTTTCCGGGACCAGGGCTTCGGCGGTGTGGAGATCCAGCCGTTCGCTTACGGCCTGGCCCAGGCCGACTTAATCTCCGACCCCGAGATCAAGACGGTCGGGACCGATTCCTTCTTCGAAAAGGTCGGGGCCGCCTGCCGGATCGCTCGGGAACTGGGTTTGACCGTGGATCTCACCTTCGGAAGCAGCTGGTCTTCGGGGGGTCCGTTTATCCGGAAGGGCCGGGAGCGCCAGCTTTTAATTTCGACCCAGGAAGTAACCGGGCCGTCTGTTTTCGCCGGCGATATCCCGCCGGTCAAAAAGCCCAAGTACCAGGGCATTCTCGAATTGATGATGAACGCCATGGCTCCCTTCACCGGGGAAGCGGAACCGGTGGCGCTGACCGCGGCCCGGGTAATTGACCGGAACCGGGTGCCGGTCGAGATCGGGGAGATGGTGGATCTTTCGGATTACCTTTCCGGTTCGAACCTTTCCTGGCCCGTTCCCGCGGGGGAATGGATTGTTTTCGCCTTTTATGAAAATGAGACCGGTCAGCTGGTGATGAACCCGGCCTATCCCGGGGAGCACTCCGAATCGGTTATTCTCGATCATCTCGATCGCACCGGGGTGGACGAATTGATTGCCGGCTTTGGGGAGCCAATGGTAAGCCGCCTAAAGGATTATATCGGAGGCACCCTGAAAAACATCTTTGTGGATAGTTTTGAGCTAGTCGGCGAACTTCCCTGGACCACCGGGTTCGGAGAAAAGTTTTTCTCCTCCAGAGGATATAATCTCGAGCCGTATCTTCCTCTGCTCTTCCGGGAATACGGTGAGGTTAAATGGCTGGAGGCAGTGGGACCGAGCCGGACCATTTTCTCCGCCGGCGAGATCGCCGGGAGGGTGCGCGAAGACTATGAGGAAGTCCGTGGCCAACTATTCCGGGATGAATATATCCGCCCCCTGGTGGAATGGGCCCATGAAAATGGCCTCCGGGTGCGCCTGCAAAATCACGGCGGTTTTGAGGATTTTCTCGAGGGTTACGCCCTGGTGGACATCCCGGAGAGCGAGGGGCTTTACGCCGGGGGGAGCTACGACTTCCTCAAGCTCGCTTCCTCGGCGGCCCATACCGGGGGGAAAAGGTATGTTTCCTCCGAAAGCTTTGTCGCCCTGGTCGAGGATCCCCAAGGCCTGACCCGGGATGATTTCTACCTCCTGGCCGGGAGAGCCCTGTCCGCCGGGATCAATAAAATCATTCATCACGGTTTCCCTTATCTTTATTACCGGCAGGACGGGTCCCGCTGGTATCCCTTCGCGGGAGCTTACGCTCCCACCCTGGGGATGAGTTTCACCTTTTCCAGTTTCAGCGACGAGGACCACCCGGTCTGGCCGGATTTTCCCGGCCTGAATACTTATATCGCCCGGCTGGCTTATGCCTTTTCCCGGGGGGAACCCCGGTCCGAGATCGCCTGGTTGTATCCAGAGCGGGTTTTTCCTGATTTGGTCGCGACCAGCTACCAGGGGTTTTCCGCCGGTCAGGGTGACTCGCCGGTTACCGCCGCGCTCAAGGCGGCCGGCCTGACCTTTGACCGGGTCAACCGCCAAAGCCTGACCGCCGCGAAAGCGGCAAATGGCCGGTTGAAAATCGGCGCGGCCGATTATTCCGCCCTCCTGATCACCGATCTCCGGGCCGCGTCACCGGAGCTTCTGGAAACCGTCGAAGCGGTGGCTCGGGCGGGGATCACGGTGGTGGTGCTGGGGGGGCTGCCTCTGCGGGCGCCAGGTTTCGGGCCGGCCGGTTCAGGGGATCTGGAGGTCGCGGCCATCGCCGAGCGCCTGGCGGGGGAGGTGACGGGAGTGGCCCAGCCGGACGAACTGGGAAAGGTTTTTTCCGCCGCGGGGGTTTCCTCCCCGGTCCTGACCGCGGACGGGAAGGTTCCCTTCCTCTTCAACCGGCGGGTTCTCCCCGGCGGGGAGTTGCTTCTGCTTTTTAACGAAGGCGATCACGACCTGGACGAAAGCATTAAGTTGAATGTCCCGGGGGTAAAGGCCACCATCCTCGATCCCCAGACCGGGCGGGTGAACGGAGAACCCGCAAAAAAGGATTCCGCCGGCCGTTTTTCCCTGGAAGTCACGCTCCCGTCCCGGCGGGCGGTGGTGGTTTGGGTGGAACGGTAATCCAGATCCGGAATTCTGCCGGAAGCCGGCCACCGGAAAGCTTGACTTATCGGGGAGGTAGGGGAAAATGAGGATAAAGCAAAGGGGCGGGAAACCGTGACGCCGCGTGGAGAAATTCATTTTTAAAGGAGCGTGGGAACGTGAAAAATGAAGGGTTTTTTTCCGGGACCCGGCCGGGTGAAAAACTGAAAATCGGGAATCTCACCGTGGAGCTTCCCATCCTTTATTTGCGGGACGATCTTTTGGTTGCCTTCTATACCTGCAATTTGAAAAGGGTGAAGGAGATCCTGCCCAGTGAGAAGCTCAAGCCGGTCAGCCTGGGATGGGGACGGGCCGTGGTCGGGATCGGGTGTTTTAATTATATTGACACCAGTATCGGTCCTTATGGCGAGGTGGGTGTGATCATCCCGGTCGTGCACAACCGACCCTGCCCCCCGGTTTTTCCCCTGCTCCTGGAGGCCAATTATCCGAGCCTGGGTTTCCTGGTCATGCATCTTCCGGTCACCGCCCTGGCGGCCCGGAACGCCGGCCGGGGAATCTGGGGGTACACCAAGTTCACCACCGAGAATCATTTTGAAAACACCCCGGAAGCCAGCACCTGCGAGATGAGCGAGGGAGGGAAGAATATTCTCCGGCTGACCGTCAAGAAAAGAGGCATGGTCCGGCGCGATAACCGGCCGCTGGTGACCTATTCCGTTTTGAACCGGGAATTGATTTACACCAATATCCCCACCCGGGCGATTTACCTGACCAGCGTGGTTCCGAGCCATTCCGAGCTGGTTCTGGGAGACCATCCCGTGGCCAATACCATCCGGGCCCTGGAGCCGTCGAAGAAAGCCTTGATGAGCCGTTTATACATCGAGAGGTCGGGAATTCTTCCCCGCGGGGAGGTGGTGGAAACCGGGGTTAAACCCCTGGACGGATATAAAGGGGAGGAGAAGGAAGGAAAATTGACGGTTACCTACTAGCGGGAAAGCCCGGTGGCTCGGGGGAGGGACATTAGGTTCAACTTTCCGGGTGTGATAAAATAAGCAAACCAAATATGGCCAACAAGAAAAAAGTTCTGATCGGTTCCGCCGACCCGGATTTTGCATTCGGGCTGAAGTCCCAGCTGGAGGCGATGGGAGCCTTCAGCCCCGTGGTGGTCACCGGGGCCCGGGAATTAATCGAGATCGAGCAGTTATTTTACTTTTCGGTAATCCTGGTGGACGCCATGCTGGACGATTACCCCGGGTTCGAGGTCTGCCGGAAGCTGAGGGAGACTGGCCGGGATACTCCCATCCTTCTTTTCTCCCGGATTTCGGAGCAGGAGTGCGCCAAGGTCCGGAATTCCTGGCAGGCCGATCGGTGCCTGGTAAAATCAATCCCGGTCCCGGATCTGTTCGAACGGATCCGGGAGGTGATCGAGTCGAAGGCCAGAACCTCGATGACGGATACTCAACCCGGGAGAAGACCCAGCCCGAAGGAGGAGAAATTCGACGGGCTGGAGGAGATTGTCAGGGAGGAGTTGCTCTCCGAGATCAGCCCGGAAGCCAAGGCGGAGCCCGAAAGCGAGGCGGCCCCCCCCGCGGAGAAACCGGAACCCAGGGAAGCGCCGAGAGCGGAGGAACCGGAGCTGGCTCGGCTAGCCCCGGTTGCCCCGGAGCCTCCGGGGGATTTTCCCGGGAAACCCGGGCCGGAACCGGAGTCCCCGCCGGAAGCAGCCCCTCCCGGGCCCAAACCGCTGGAAGAAGAAATCGCGGGCAAGTTTGACGAACTGGCGGAGGGTTTGAAACCTAAAGACATTCCCGCTTCCGTTCCCCTGCTGGAACCCAGAAGAATGGATACCCCCATCCGGGTCGAAAGCAAAATTGAAGAAGTCCGAGAACCGGAGACGCTCCCGGGGAGGGAAATAATGCCGGAGCCGGAACCCGCGGAAGAAATTGAAACCGTGGCGGAAGAGGATATTATCGAGGAGGGGGAATCCGGGGAAAGCGGCCGTTCCGAAGCCGGGATTCCCTCCGGCGAGATCCCCGCCGGGGAAACCCAGACAGCGAGGATAGCCGAGGCCCGGGCGGACCGGAAAAGGGAAGTGGTGATCCCGCCGACTCGTGAAATTGAGGCGGCCCTGGTGCGTTTGGTTCCCTGGGCTTCGGTAATGAAAACCCTTCTGGTCCTGGCCGGCCTGGGTTTTGGCCTGGGATATTTCCTCGCGAAGTGAAAAAATTAGAAATATTTCGATTCGCAGGAATAAAAACATGCTCGAACCGCGGTCCCGGGAATTGCCCGAAGAATTTTTTTAAGCGAGCTGGCTGTCCCGGGTATTTTTTCAAGGTTTTTCAAGGGGTAAGCGAAGAAATCCTGCTCGGAGATTTATTGACAGGGACCCGGATGACGTTTATATTTTAGGCGAAAAAGATTCGAGCAGGCAGGATTAATCGTGACCGATCTGACCAAGAGACAACGCGAAGTTTTAGAAGCCGTTCTCACCGAGTTTATCATCAAAGCCGGCCCGATCGGTTCCCGGACCATTGCCCGGAAATACGCATTCAGCTTGAGCCCGGCCACGATTCGCAGCGTCATGGCCGACCTCGAGGACATGGGTTTTCTCTCCCAGCCCCATACCTCGGCGGGAAGGGTGCCCACCAATCGGGGGTTTCAGTATTATGTCAATTCCCTGATGCAGACCCGGAATCTGCCCCCGGAAGAAAGGCAGGAAATCCGGCGCCAGTTCCAGCGGGTCCGGAAAGACCTGGAAAATCTCCTGCGGGAGACTTCGCGGGTTCTTTCCCGCTTTTCGCATTATACCGGGATGGTCTGGTCTCCCCGCCAGCAGGGGACCGGGGTTTTCCGCAGCATCGATTTTTTCCAGGCGGATTCCCGGAATCTTCTGGCCCTCGTGGTTTATCCCACCGGGATGATCCGCACCCGGCTGATCCCGTTGGAGGAAAAACTGGAGCCGGCGGAACTGGTCCGGGTGAGCGAGTTTCTGAACCGGGAATTTTCCGGGCTGCCCCCGGAAGAATTGAAAGAAAAGCTCGTGCAGAAAGTCGAGGAGGGGATCTGGGAATTCATCATTACCGAGGCCCTGGGGCTCCGGGACAACAGCCCGGACGCGGGCGAGGTTTATATTGAGGGGCAGTTCAACATTGTTGACCTTCCTGATTTTTCCGACCGCGAGCGGCTCCGGGAAATTCTCCGCACCCTGGAAGAAAAGCGGAAAATCATCCAGCTTTTGAACCAGACCCTGAAGCAGGAAGGAATGCAGGTATTTATCGGGATGGAGGAGATGTTCCAGGAACTGAAAGGGGTGAGCCTGGTGGCCGTGGCCTACGGGGCCGGGCAGGCTCCCTGGGGCAGTCTGGGGGTTTTAGGTCCGACCCGGATGGATTATTCCCGGATTATCCCCCTGGTGGAATATACCTCCCAGATCGTCAGTGACCTTTTGATCCAGAACTAAACGCGGATTCGCTTGAACAAGAAAAAAATCAAAACGGAAGACCTCCCCGAAATAGAACAAGAAGGGGAGGAAGAAAAATCTCTAGACCAGACCCTGGCGGAAGGGATTTCCCTGGAGGACTATCCCCTGGGAGATGAGGATAATCCCCTGCAGAAGCTCCTGGAGGAGAAGGAACAGGAATTGGCAGAGGAAAAGGACCGGTATTTACGCCTGTTCGCCGATTTTGACAACTACAAAAAAAGAATCTTAAAGGAAAAATCCGATATTTATGAATATGGTTACGAGGCAATGCTCAAGGAACTCCTTCCCATTCTGGATAATTTCTCCCGGGCTCTGGAATCGGCCCGGAAGCAGCGGGAAGACAACGGCGGATGTGACCTTTCCGGGATTATCGACGGTCTGGAGCTGATTTTAAACCAGTGGATATCCTTTCTCGGGCGTTTCGGGGTGAAGCCGATTAAGACGGTGGGGGAGCCCTTTAACCCCAATCTGCACGAGGCCATCGGTCAGACGGAAGTCGGTGAAGCGGACCAGGGCCGGGTGGTTTCGGAGGCCGAGAAAGGATACATGTTCAAGAACCGCTTGCTCCGGCCGGCCCGGGTGGTGGTGGGGAAACTGGCCGAAGTGAGAAAAGATATCGAAATCGAAATCGAAGAGGAAGAAGAAAGGAAACCCCAGGAAGGAAAGGACGATTCCGATGGCGATCAATAAAGTTGTCGGCATTGATCTTGGGACGACCAACTCCTGCGTCGCGGTTCTGGAGGGCGGGGAACCGGTAGTCATCCCCAACAACGAGGGGGGCCGCACGACTCCCTCGATCGTGGGCTTCACCGAGATCGGGGAAAGACTGGTGGGCTCGATCGCCAAGCGCCAGGCCATCACCAATCCCCAGAACACCGTGTTCGCGGTCAAGCGCCTGATCGGCCGCCGCTTCAAGACGAACGAGGTGGAATCCTTCGCCCGAAACGCCCCCTACCGGATTGTCGAGGCTCCCAACGGGGACGCCCGGGTGGATATCTCCAGCCGGGTTTTCAGCCCGGCCGAGATCTCTTCCATGATTCTCTCGAAACTGAAGGAAAACGCCGAGGAGTATCTCGGGGAACCGATCAAGCAGGCGGTGATCACGGTTCCGGCCTATTTCAACGATTCCCAGCGCCAGTCCACCCGGGAGGCCGGGGAGATCGCCGGCATGGAAGTGCTGCGGATCATCAACGAGCCCACGGCGGCCAGCCTGGCTTACGGACTCGGGAAGGACCAGGGGGAAAGAATCGCCGTTTTTGATCTGGGGGGCGGAACCTTTGATATTACCATTCTGGAATTTGGGGACGGGGTTTTCCAGGTTTTATCAACCAACGGCAACACTTTCCTGGGTGGGGAGGATTTCGACTGGCGGATCGTGAACTTCCTGCTCCAGGATTTCCGGGAGCGGGAAGACATCGATCTGCAGAAAGACCGCATGGCTCTCCAGAGATTGAAGGAAGCGGCGGAAAAGGCCAAGCACGAGCTTTCCATTCTTTCCGAAACCGAGATCAATCTTCCCTTCATCGCCGCGGAAGGTAAAACCGCCAAGCACCTGAAGCTCAAACTGACCAGGTCCAAGCTGGATGAGCTCTGCCGGGATCTGGTGGACCAGCTGGAAGAACCCTGCCGGCTGGTGGTCCAGGATTCCGGTTTCAAGTTCAAGGATATCGAACAGGTCATCATGGTCGGGGGCATGACCCGGATGCCGGCGGTGCTGCGCAAGGTCAAGGAAATATTCGGCCAGGAACCCAATACCAACCTGAACCCGGATGAGGTGGTGGCGGTCGGGGCCGCCACCCAGGGCGCGGTCTTAAAGGGCGAAATCAAGGAGGTTCTGCTCCTGGATGTTACCCCGCTGTCCCTGGGGATCGAGACCTTCGGCGGGGTTTCCACCCGCCTGATTCCCCGCAACACCTCGATCCCGACCCGGAAGAGCGAGGTCTTTACCACCGCCGAAGACAACCAGGATTTTGTCAATGTGCATGCCCTGCAGGGAGAGCGGGAGATGGCGTCCGACAACATCAGCCTGGGAAGATTCCAGCTGGTGGGGATCCAGCCGGCCCCCCGCGGGGTTCCCCAGATCGAGGTTACCTTTGAGATTGATGCCGACGGAATCGTCCACGTTTCGGCCAAGGATCTGGACACCGGGAAGGAACAGTCCATCCGAATCACCGCCAAGAGCGGGCTTTCCCGGGAAGAGGTGGAGAAGCTGATCCGCGAGGCCGGCGAATTCAAGCAGGAGGACGCCATGCGCAAGCAGGTCGCGGACTTAAAATCCCAGGCGACCGGTTTGCTGTATACCATCGAGCGCTCGCTGAAGGACCTGGGGGAGAACCTCCCGGACGAGGAAAAAGCCGAGATGGAGATCACCCTTTCCCGGGCCCGGGGGGATATAGATAAGGATGATTTGCAGGTCCTTAAGGATTTGATCCAGCGCCTCTCCCAGGTTTCCTCCCGGATCATGACCGCCATCTCCGGTCAAGCCCAGGGCCCGGCCCGCCCTTCACCCCGGCCGCCGGATCCGTCTCCCCAGAAGGAGGGGAAGACCAAAAAGGGCGGGGATTTCGAAGAAATCAAAATGGATTTTGAGGATTGATTTACCCGTCCCTGGCTGGCTCTCCCGAAACCATGACTGCCGCATAATTACGGGACTCTCCTAAGGCTAGGCTGGCTAATTTCCAAAAATAAATGAAAAGGGATTATTACGAAATCTTAAGCGTGGGCCGGGACGCTTCGAATGAGGAGATCAAGAAGGCCTTCCGAAAAATCGCCCTGGATTGCCACCCGGACCGCCGGCCCGGGGACCGGGAGGCGGAGGATCGTTTCAAGGAGGCCCAGCAGGCTTATGCCGTTTTGAGCAACCCTGAAACCCGCCAGCGTTATGATCGGTACGGTTTCGATGGCCTCCGGGGCCAGGGGGGATTCGAGGACTTCGGGGCCCGCCCGTTTGAAAGCCTGTTCCAGGATATTTTTGACGAATTTTTCGGAGCCCGGGGCGGCCGGCCGGGAAGGCCGGACGCGCGGGGTCGGCGGGGCGAAGACCTGCTTTATTCGCTCCGGATCTCCTTCACCGAGGCCTTCCGGGGCACCGAGAAGGAAATTCCGCTGACCCGCAATTCCACCTGCCCGGAGTGCCGGGGGCATCGGGCCAAGGCCGGTTCCGGGGAAAAAACCTGTTCCAAATGCCGGGGGCGGGGAGAGGTTTACCTCCGGCAGGGTTTCATCACGGTGGCCCAGACCTGCCGGCAATGCCGGGGCCGGGGCAAGATCGTGGATGAACCATGCGCGCACTGCCGGGGAAGCGGCCGCGTCCCTGGAGAGAAAAAGCTGACCGTCAAGATCCCTCCCGGGGTGGACACCGGGGTGCGCCTGCGGGTGGAAAGGGAAGGTGAGGGCGGCATCGAGGGCGGGGAGCCCGGCGATCTTTACCTCCAGCTGGAAGTGGAATCCCATCCCCTGTTCCAGCGGGAGGGAGCCAATCTCCACCTTGAGGTTCCGCTTTCCTTCTCCCAGGCGGCGGTCGGCACCGATCTGGAGGTGCCCACTCCGGAGGGTCAGGAAAAGGTCAAGATCAAGCCCGGGGTGCAGACCGGGGACACCGTGAGCCTGAAAGGAAGGGGAATGCCCAGCCTGAACGGTTATGAACGGGGGAGTCTCTACCTGCACCTGCTGGTGGAAACCCCCGCCAATCTGACCAAGCGCCAGAAGGAATTGCTAACGGAATTTGACCGGATTGAATCCGAGAAGAGTTCGGGCTCCAAGGTGCAGAGGTTCTGGGAAAAAGTACGGGAGATTTTCCAATAGGGATCGGGGACAAGATCCCTATTTTCCCCCAACACCCGAAGCTCGGTTCCAATCCGGCGGGGCGGTCAGCCGTCCGCCGGGCGGGAACCGCCCTTTCTCGACCGGGAGGTTCTCGGCCCGGGAATCTCGATTTTCAGCTCGATCCGGCGGGCGGATTTCACCCCCTTCAAAACGGAAATCATTCCCAGGATGGTCTGCTGAAAAAGATTTTTCACAAAATGATTCAGGGGAATATCCCGGCCGTTTACCTCAAGCTGGATGCGGGCATTTTTCATTGACTTATAATATGAATGAATTAATAATGTTTGTAAACTTAGGAGGCTCGGGGGGTTAACCTCGACCTGAAGATAAATTCCGGAAAAAAAATGGTTGTTGTCTGCGGGAAATGCCAGAGAAAATTTAATCTGGACGATGCGAAGATACCCGAAGGCGGGGTAAAGGTCCGCTGTTCCAAGTGCGGGTTTACCTTCCGGGTGCAGAAACTCGCTCCTCCTCCCGAGGAAAAACCCGCGGCTCCCGCCCCCCGCCCACGGCCCGCGGCCCCCTCCGCCCCGGCCGCTCCTCCTCCCCCCGCCCCGGAACCGAAAAAGGCCGCGATCATTCCGAAGGACGAGGATTTTGTGGATATTTTCCAACCCGAGGATTCTCCCCCGGCGGCTCCCCGGGCCGATGACGAGTTCCGGGATCTCTTCTCCGAAGAGGAGAAGCCGAAAGATTCCGCCACCGAGGATGCCTTCGCGGATATTTTTGAAACCTCCCCGGCGGAAGAAAAGGCTCCTCCCCCTCAGGCTTCCACTCCTCCTCTCCCCCGGCCCGCTCCGGAACCCCGGAAAGCCCCGGAACCGGAAGGATTTGATGTTGACCAGATGGGGCAGGAGTTCAAACTGGATGAATTTGAAGACTCCCCGGCGGGAGATTTTGAATCGACCGGGGCGGAAGCGGTCAAGGAAGCTTTCCCGCCCCCTAAGGCGGAAAGCAAGAAAGAACCGGAAACGGCCAAGGGCGTTCCGGAGTGGGGCACCATAAAGTTTGGAGAGGAGGCCGCGGAACCGGCCCCCTTGCCGGAATTGAGCAAGACGGCCCGCCCGGAGGCGCCGGCCCCGCTCCCGGAAAAACCCATGCCCGCCCCGGCGCCCCGCCCTCAGACGGCGCCGGCCGAGGCCAAGAAGGCCCCGGGCAAGCTGGCGGAGAAGCACAAGCCGCCCGCCGCTCTCGGCCAGATCCCGAATTATGTCCTGCATTCTTCGTTCATAGTTTTGATGCTGTTCATTTTTTTAGGGGTGGGGCAACGATCCATCCTCAAAAATCCGGTTTTACTCAAGCAGATCGGATTGGAAAGCCTGGCGGATGATCTTTATTACCGGCAGATTTCCCGGCAACGCCAGATTTTGCCTTTCGGGATGAAAAGTTACTGGATGGAAAACCAGGCCCGGTTGCCGGTCCTGGTGATCGAGGGAAGGGCCTTCAATGGAACCGGCTCGCCCCTGGACGTTTCCCAGTTCTCGGTTAATCTGTCCCAGAAGGGCGGCCAGCCTCTGGAAGCGCGGGTTTTCCCGATTGGGGTTCTCATCGAGCTGGAAGAGATTCGGAATCTGTCCGGAGATGAGCTCCAGGCCCAGATCCAGAAAAGGGCCGTCGGGATCCACCTGCCCCCGAACGGGGAATTTGCTTTCCGGATTCCTTTCCCGGGAATCGCCATTCAAAAAATAAATTACCGCATCGAGATCAAGTAGGAATTTGAAATCCGAAAGGCCTTCTCCGGAAAAAAACGCCGAGCGCGTGGTCGGGCGGGCTTTCGGGGTCAAGGATCGCAGGATGCGGACCGCCATCCTGGCGGAATATTTAAGACTCCTGCCGGTGGCCGAGCTTCTGGAAGTGGTGCGGATCATCATGGAGCGGGCCGAGCGGAAAGTGCCGCGCTACCAGGAGGCTTACTTCAGCCTGATCGATTCGGAATTTTTCCTGAGCCTGATCGGTCCCGAGAGGGTGAGTGAAATCGTTCTCCAGGCCCGGGAAACCGGCTGCCTGGAGGTCCTGCGACTTTTTTCCCCGGGTGATCCGGAAAGGGAAAGGCAGGTCCCGGGTGACCTGGAAGTCCCGGCCGGTCTCGAGTATCTGACCCTGGGGGAGAAAAAAAGCCTGGCCAAGGGCAAGCGGACCCTGCTTTTGGAAAAGCTCCTGTTTGATTCCGACCCTTCCGTGATCCGCAACATCCTCCAGAACCCCCGCCTGACTGAACTCGAGGTGATCCGGATCGCCTCCCGCCGCCCTATCCCGGGCGCGGTCCTGCGGGTGATTTTCGAGAACCATCGTTGGATCAAGTGCTACCGGGTGAAACGAACCCTGATTTTAAATCCCCACACGCCGGTGGAGGTCAGCCGGAATCTCCTGGGATACATGCTCCAGCCGGACCTGGAGGAGGTTTCCCGGGATTTAAGTTTGAATCTTCAGGTTCGGGAAGAGGCGGCCTTCCTGCTCGGGAAAAAGAAGCATAAAGAGGGCGGGGAAGAATAGACCTGACTTCCCTCCTCCGTTAGCTTTTTTTATTTTTTGGGGGGCAGGTTTTTTATCCTTCGAAGCAACTCTGCTGCGAAGAATGGACGCTCCCCCTTCGACAGAGCTCAGGGTAAACCGCACAATGTGCGCGATCACGCAATCCCGGGCGGCGGGCCCGCTAGGCCTCGCCTTCGTTGGATCCAATTATCAGGAGTCATCGAGTTTATTGGTATCCGGGTAAAAAGAGTGCGGGTCGCGAGAACCTACCCCCCGGGTTTCTGAAAACCCAATAAACCCCCAAAAATAAAACCGCGGCCCGGAGGCCGCGGCTAATAACCGGCAGACGGCAGGAAGCTCCCTGCCCTTTGCGCTATGCGCTTTACCCTTTGCCCTTGTCCTTGCCTTCTTCGAGGGCGGCCTTGTCCTCGTCCTTGGTGGCTTTTTTGAAGTTGCGGATGCCCTTGCCGATGGCGGTGCCGATGTCGGGAAGCTTGCCCGCGCCGAAAATGATCAGGACGATGACCAGGATTATGATTAACTCAGTCGGACCAATATTGCCAAGCATTTTTTCCTCCCTTTTTTACTAATAAATCCTCGAAACCGATAGTATTCTAATCCAAGGTTTCCGATTTTCAAAGACCTTTTTCATTAGACAACCGCCAAACAGAAAAAGTTCCCCCTCACCTTTCCAGCGGTATCGGTTGTTATATAAACCCGAAAAAAGCGATTGAATCCGTTCCTCCGTCCTTCTTGGGCGGATTTTATTGTAGCCTGCCGATTCACTTGTCCCGTCTCTGGGGGGATCGGCGTTTTTCAAAAGCGCCCGATCCCTTCCGTATCGGGATAAATCCCTCTGAAGTCGGGACAAGTAAATCGGGCAACTACAATGTGTTCGGAAATATTAAATGAATTTTTCTGGTTAAAAGAGGAAACTGACGGAGGTGACCAGCCGGTAAAGCGGGCGCTGGTTTTCCAGTTTGATGGCATTGACGTAGGCCGAGGCGGCTTTACCGGGATAAAAGAAGCTGTTGACCAGGTCGATTTTAATACTGGGGGAGGGGGCGTACTGGAGATCCAGGTCGGCCTCGGTCCCGACAAAGGTGCTCCCCAGGGAGTTATGGGGGTCCAGGGTGAGCGCCGCCCCCAGGATCAACGCGGGCGTGATTTTCGGGGTGACAGGGTAGCCGATTTTCCCGTCCAGAAGCAGGAACCCACTTCTCAAAAGGAAGAAGTTACCCCGGGATTCGCCGGTTTGGTCGCTGAGCAGTTCATCCAGGTTATCCCCCCAGTCCCGGATTCGATCCTCGGTCAGGATCATGGTGGAGGCCCGGGATTTGCCCGAATAAAGGAAAGCGTAATTTTTTCCGTTATGGTCGTAATCATCATCCGGGCTTAAGGCCATGACTTGCAGGTCTAGCTGGAGGGGCGAGGGCCGGAGCCGGGCGTAACCCTGGGCGGCCCAGGCCAGGGTCTTTTCGATGTTTCCGCCGAAGGCCCCCAGTTGGGCTTCACCGTATTGGAGGGCGATATCCCCGCCGATTTCCTGGTCCCGGAGATTTTTTCGCAGGCTCAGGACGGGAGTGAAAAGCCAGCGGGTATGGTCAATCTCGGACCCGTCGTAGAGATAGGAAAGCGCTCCCCCCACGCTCAGGTTGCCCGGAAGCTCCCGCGCCGCGGTCACCGAACCGACCAGGATATCGTTATGGAAATTAATCCGGTCCAGATCGAAACCCTCGCGGGTCTGATCGGGGAGCTCGCCAAAAGCTATATTCAGGAGCACCGGGCCGGTGGCGATCTGGGAGCTGGCCGCCCCGAGCCAGTGGTTGAGGAAAAGCCCGGAAGGGTCCTCGAAACGCTGGTAGCCCACCCGGAGGGAGAACTTGGGGGTGAACTCGGTTTCGCCGTAGAACTGACGCTGCTTGAAAATGGGAGCCATTTTATTTTCACCGGTGGCGAAATCCGGGTTGTTCCGGCTCCAGGCATCCATCCCCAGTTCGGATTCGTAAAAAATCCAGGTTTCCGGGTTGATGGAGTATTGCAGCTTGGGATTCACGAAGGTAACGAATTCCCCCACCGTTTGACCTGGTTTGTTGTAACTGGGATGGGAACCGTCGAAGTCGCGGTCGGTCTGGAAGCGGAGAATGTTCTGGAATACGCCCGAAAGCTCGACCTTTTCTCCCAGGTTTTCCCCGCGGGCGGAAACGGCCAGGCCGAGGAGCAGGAGCGAACCGCAGACAATTAAGATTTTCTTATTAAACATAGTAAATATTTCCCAACAATTTTTGTCATTCCGGGCTTGACCCGGAATCCAGTCTTTCCTGGATTCCCGCTTTCGCGGGAATGACGATTAAAGCGCGCATTTTATTCAAAATCCCCGGGATTCCCGTGGCTGAGCACCTGGTCTTCCTTAAAGAAATACTGCCACCCGAGATTCTCTTGGCCGTCGAGCGGCGGACGGATCCGGATTTTATGGATGTGCCCCGGCTCATCGGAGGTGGGGTAATAGAAAAGGGTCGTGTCCGCGTGGTCATACACCGCGTAGCCGTCGGTCAGCCAGACATAGAAACCATTGGCATAATAAAGGTCGTAGGGGATGAAGATCTCGGTCGGGGCGTTGGTTTCCTTGCTCTTAAAGGCGAGCTCATATTCCCCGAGCTTGTTGACCTCGCCCTTGTCGCGGTCGAAGTAATGGAGCCGGGAATAGAAACGCATGGAGACCGGCTTGCCGGAGAGGAAGGTCGGATGGGGGCGGCTGTAAACCTCCTCGCCCCGGGGTTTCAGATTGGGATCAACGATGGAAAAGTCTTCGTTGTTCCAGCCCTCGCCGCGGGCATAGGTGCTCTCCGGGGACCAGCACCACTGCATGTGGGAGAGGAGCATGTCTTCGAAAGCTTCGTAGTAATTATCCAGGATTTCCTGGGAGACCGGGTAGTCAACCTTCGGGTCGGTCGGATTCTTTGCCATAGCCTTTAAAGTTCCGTCAGGATTCCAACCGTTGAAGTTATACTCGGTCCCATACTCGCCCAGGACCACCGGCATGTTGCCGAGGGAATACGCGGCCTTGCGGATCACACCCTGGAGGCTGGGCCGGAAATCGCGGAAGCGCCATTCCTCCGGGGTGAAACTCCGGGGACCGGTGTTGAATCCGATCGTCGGATAAATGTCCGGATACCAGTGCGGTTCATAGACCACGTGGTTCAAGCCCGCCGGGCGGGTCATGTTGGACTCGTACCAAGCTATTCCCAAAGCGCCGCCCAGGGCGGTGTCGAGCCCGATCGACGGCTCGATCCAGATGACCGCCTTCGGGTCCACGGCCTGGATCGCCCCGCCGGTCTTCTCAAAGAAAGGCTGCATGTGATTCTTGTCGAACCCGATATTCAAGCCCAGGAGGCCCATCAGGCTGGCATCCTGGAACCCCCATTTTTCCTTGGTGGCGGTAGAACTGTCCGGGGGAATTATCTGAAGGGCGACCAGAAGATCGAAGAGTTCCTGAACCATCCGGATCATATCGCTGTTCGGGGCCTGGGCGCTCATAACACTCAACATATTAACGATTTCGTCGATCCCTCCCAGCTCAAAGGAAGCCGCGGCCAGGGTCAGGACCAGGAAAAACCCGACCGGTTCGTTGATGATGTCATACCCGATCACATTGGGATAATCCTTGACCTTTTTCGCCACCTCGACCCAGGCGGTGGTGTAATTATCCTGGAGGAAATCCTGGATATTCCTTCCCGTGGCCGAACGGTGACCCTGCTCGTCGACCAGGAGGGTGGGATAGACATCCCGCCCGGCAAAGAAAGCGGCGAAACACCTCTGCATATCGAGGGAGATGCCCCCGTTGATCCCCCACATCGTCAGGGGGAGGAAGTCGCTGGTTTCGGTGATATCGAAAGGCCCGTCGGGCTGGACGATGTTCAGGATATCGGGAGGAAGCGAGAAGCCCGATCCCAGGAATTTCCCCGCCAGGCTGTTAATGACATTCAGAGAATTGGCATCGAGACGGCCGAAGATCCGGGGAGAACCCCAGTGTCCGGAATCCAGGTTTTTCTCGGGCATGATGGCCTGTACCGCCCACTTGGGGGCCCCGTCGCCGCGGACCGCGTTGTTATAAGGAGGAACCAGGGCCGCCACCATGGCTTCCATGCTTCCGTGCTTGATGATTCCGGTTTTGAGGATATCAAACATGTCGTTGAAACGGCTGATCATGAAGCGGCTGAAGAGGTCCTGGTGCATATCCATGAGGACATAAATGTGATGTTCATTGGCTTTTTCGACGATCTTCTGGATATAGTCCAGATATTCCTGATCGAATTTGCCGGGGGCCTCCGGCTGGACGGCTTCCCAGGTCATGATCAGGCGGATGGAGTTGATCCCGAGGTTATGCAATTGCTGGAAGTGCCGGTCGGCGTCGGCTAAAGGGAAGGGCTTGCC
>JAPLJI010000031.1 GCA_026388655.1 Pseudomonadota bacterium | reverse complement strand
AAAGCCTTGCGATCACTGGAGATCGGGGTGGCCGGCCTGGAGACCGGGGGAGGAAAAATCGCGGTCAGCTCCGAGCGGGTCATCATCGAGGACCGCCTGCGCAATCCCGGGGCGGAGCGGATTTTTTACCTCCGGGAAGCTTTCCGCACGGGGATGGAGATCGAGAGAATTTATCAACTGACCAGGATTGACCGCTGGTTTCTTTCCAACCTCGAGGAGATCGTCAAACTCGAAGGCGAGCTGGGCGCTTTCCGGGACGGTTGGGAAAAGCTGCCGGCGCCGCTCTGGCGCCAGGCCAAGGAATTCGGTTTTTCGGATTTACAGCTGGCCCGGCTCCTCGGGACTGACGAACAGACCATTTATCAGCACCGGATAAGCCTGGGCCTGACCCCGGTTTTCAAGGTGGTGGATACCTGCGCGGCCGAGTTCGAGGCTTACACCCCGTATTATTACTCGACGTATGAAAGTGAAGGAGAAAGATAAGCTTTTTTGTCATCCCCGCGAAAGCGGGGATCCAGAGATGTGAAAAATTATTATGTTTACATTCTCGCAAGCAAAAGAAACGGAACCTTGTATACGGGTGTAACCTCTGACCTGGTTAAAAGGGTTTACGAGCATAAAAATGGTTTGGTTGAAGGATTTACCAACAAATATGGCGTTCATAATTTAGTCTGGTATGAAATGCATAAATCTCCGGAGACGGCCATAACCAGGGAAAAGCAAATCAAGAAGTGGAAAAGGGCGTGGAAGATTGAAATGATCGAAAAAGAAAACCTTGATTGGGAAGATTTATATGAAGTTATCTGCAAATAAGATGGATTCCTGCTTTCGCAGGAATGACGTCTTATACATAACCATTTATTAGAATGAGGAATTATCCATGACTAAATATATTTTCGTCACCGGCGGGGTGGTTTCCTCCCTGATGACTAAATATATTTTCGTCACCGGCGGGGTGGTTTCCTCCCTGGGGAAGGGGATCACCGCGGCTTCGGTGGGCGCCATGCTGAAGGCCGCCGGCCTGAAGACCACGATCCTGAAGATTGATCCTTATCTGAATGTAGATCCCGGGACGATGAGCCCGTTCCAGCACGGGGAGGTTTTTGTCACCGACGACGGGGCCGAGACCGACCTCGACCTCGGCCATTACGAGCGGTTCATGGACGAGAGCATGAGCCAGGACAACAATTTCACCACCGGGGTGGTTTATGAAACCATCATCGCCCGGGAAAGAAAGGGTGATTACCTCGGAAAGACCGTGCAGGTCATCCCCCATGTGACCGACGAGATCAAGTCCCGGATCCGAAAATTGGGGAAGGGAAACGACATTGTCATCACCGAGATCGGCGGGACGGTGGGGGACATCGAAGGCCTGCCCTTCGTCGAGGCGGCGCGCCAGATCCGGCAGGACCTGGGGCCCGGCCAGGTCTGCTATATCCACGTGACCCTGGTCCCATATATCCGGGCGGCCGAAGAGGTGAAGACCAAACCGACCCAGCAGAGCGTGGCCAAGCTTCGGGAGATCGGGATCGAACCCCAGATCCTGGTCTGCCGGACCGAGCGGCCCCTGGCCCGCGACCTCCGGAGGAAAATCGCCCTTTTCTGCAACGTCCAGGTTAACGCGGTGATCGAGGAACGGGATGTGAAGGAAACCATTTTCGAGGTTCCGGTGATGCTGGCCCGGCAGGGGCTGGACGGCCTGATCCTGAAATTCCTGGGTTTGAAGAAAAAAACCGGCGACCTTTCGGACTGGGAAGCGTTGCTCGAGCGGATCAACCGGGCCACCGAAACGGTTAACATCGGGGTGGCCGGCAAATATACTGAGCTTAAGGATGCCTATAAGAGCATCTGGGAGGCTTTGAATCACGGGGCCTGGGAAAACGGGGTAAAGGTTAAGATCGAGTATATTGACGTGGAAAAAAATGACCTGGAACGGAGGTTGAAAGCCGTGGATGGAATCCTGGTCCCGGGCGGGTTCGGGGATCGGGGGATCGGGGGAAAGTTAAAAGCGGTGCGCTTCGCCCGCGAGCAAAGAAGTCCTTTTTTCGGGATCTGCCTGGGGATGCAGTGCGCGGTGATCGAGTTTGCCGAGAACGTCTGCGGGATGAAGGGGGCCAACAGCACCGAGTTCAATCCCCGCGCCCCCTATCCGGTGATCGACCTTCTTCCCGAGCAGAAGCGGGTCGCGAAAATGGGGGGCACGATGCGCCTGGGCAGCTACCCCTGCCGCCTGCGCCGGGGTTCTTTTGCCTATACGGCCTATCGGAAGGTTTTGATCGAAGAGCGGCACCGGCACCGTTACGAGCTGAACAACCGCTTCCGAAAGCGGCTGGTCGGCCGGGGCTTGCGGATTACCGGCGAATATGAGTCCAGGCGGCTGGCGGAAATCATTGAACTGCCGGAGCATCCCTGGTTTGTCGGGGTGCAGTTCCACCCCGAATTCAAATCCCGGCCGCGCCGCCCGCACCCACTTTTCCGGGATTTCATCCGGGCGGCCTGGAAAAGACGGCGGGAGATAGATGGCTGAGGGGAAAAAAAGTCGTTAGGTTGTGGGGCGGATAGATTTAATGTCAAATGTCAAAGCTCAAATTTCAAATAAAGTTCAAAGCTCAAAAAAGCAAATTTTGACATTGGGGTTTTGACATTGATTTGAACTTTGGATTTTGAACTTTGATATTAAATGTGAACGCTAAAATAGGCAGATCATGATCGAAAAGAGGGACCGCACGGACGAGCGCCTGGAGCGCCTGTATCATTTCAGCCGGCTGATCAATTCACCCCTGGGTTCGAGGCAAAGACTCCGCCTGATCATTGACGAGGCCATCCGGATCACCGGGGCCTCGAGCGGTTCGCTCCTGATCATGGAGCCGGGAAACGATTACCTCTCGATTGAGGTTTTACGGGGATACTCCACCCGTTACATCCGTAAGCACCTGCGGATGGGGGAGGGGATCACCGGGTGGGTGGCCAAGACCGGGAAACCGGCCCTGGTCCAGGACGTTTCCCGCGACCGCCGTTACCTCAAGTTTGATCCCCGGATCCGTTCCGAGCTCGCCGTCCCCATCATCCTGAAGGGACGGGTGATCGGGATTATCAACGTCAACGGCAACCGGATCGGGGCTTTTGACCGGAGCGATCTCGAACTCCTGACCACCTTCGCCTCCCACTCGGCCCAGATCATCGAGAACGACCGCCTCTACCGGGAGGGACTGCAAAGGGCGGGGGAGATCAAGCTGCTCTTCGAAATCGGGAAAACCCTGAGCGAAACCCTGGAACTGGATACGGTTTTCCGGCAGGTGGTGGCGGGGGCGGCCCGCCTGCTCAAGAGCCGGGTGGTTTCCCTGATGCTCTTGACCCCGGATCGCAAGGAACTCGAGATCAAGGCGGTTTTCGGAGGGGGACCGGGCTACGTGGGACGCCCCAACCTGAAGGTGGCCTCGAGCTTCGTGGGGAAGGTCGTCCGCACGCGCAAGCCGGTAACCTCCATTGATGTGCGGGAAGAGAAGGGATACCAGTATCTCGATCTCGCCCGCCAGGAAGGACTGTGCTCGCTTCTGTCCGTTCCCCTGCTGGCCCGAGGAGAAGTGATCGGGGTCTTGAACGCCTACAAATCCACCCGCACGGAATTCGGTCCGGCCGAGGTCCGGATGCTGGTCAGCCTGGCCGATCTCGCTTCGGTGGCGATTGACAAGGCCCACCTTTACCAGCAAACGATCGACCTGGAAAAAAGAATCCTCCGGATCGAGAAACTGGGGGTGATGGGGGAACTGGCCCGGGAGTTTGCCCACGAGATCCGCAACCCGCTTACGATCGTGAAGATGCTCGTCTACTCCCTCTCCGGGGATGAAAATGACCGCAAGGTGATCGCGGAGGAAATTGACCGGATGAACCGGATCACCGGCCGGTTTCTGCACCTCGGCAAGCCGGCCCCCGAGGACCGGCCCGTCCAGGTGGATATGAACAAGCTCCTCCTGATGACCATGGAGCTTTTGAATCACCGGATCGGGCGGCAGGGGATCAAGGTGCACAACCACCTTAAGGAGATTCCCCTGGTGCAGGCCGACCCGGACCGGATGGAACAGCTTTTCCTTAACCTTTTTCTGAACGCCCTGGACGCCATGGAACCGGGGGGCAGGATTACCCTTTCGAGCGGGGTCGAGGATGGCCGGGTGGAGATTTCCATCGCGGATACCGGTCCGGGGATACCCAAAGAGGACTGGGAAAGGGTTTTTCAGCCGTTTGTGACCACCAAGGAAGGGGGGACCGGACTGGGCCTGACTATTTCCCGGCGGATTGCCGAGGAACACGGAGGAGGCATCCGGGTCCACTCCCGCCTGGGCCGGGGATCGATCTTTACGGTTTTCCTGCCGGTCGGGGATTGAGATAACCGGAATGTTTTTAATCAGGATATATAACTATTCAGGTTGTTAGGTTCAAGGTTCAACGTTCAAGGTTTGAGAACTTCAGAAAATATTAATACGGGTTCAATAAATTCGGCATCTTCCGTCTTTAACCCTGAACCGTGAACCCTGAACTGTGAATCTAAGTAGTTACCAAGATATAATGTCAAAAACCGGACTCTGAATATGACGACGCGGATGAAAAGAATATTAATCGTGGATGATGAACCCAACGTCCACTATTCCTTCCAGAAAATCCTGGGACTTGATTACGAGATTCTCGAGGCCCGGGACGGGAAGGAGGCGGTGCAGAAGGTCCAGAAAGAGTCGCCGGACCTCGTTCTCCTCGACGTCCGGATCCCCGGGATGGACGGGCTCAAGGTGCTCGACCGGATCAAGGAGCTGGATTCCCGGATCCCGGTGATTGTGATGACCGCCTTTGGAACGATGCAGACCGCGGTGGAAGCGATGAAGCTGGGGGCTTTTGAGTACATACTAAAACCTTTCGATGTCCCGGTAATCCTGGATCTGGTCAAGAAATCGCTGGCGGTGGGGGAAGCGGCCAAGAAGAAAGTGAGCTACCCCTCGAGCGCGGTCACCGGGGAAGAACAGATCATCGGGGCCTCCGCCGGGATGCAGGAGGTTTACAAGCTGATCGGCCAGGTGGCGGAGAAGGATATCACCGTGCTGGTCCGGGGAGAGAGCGGGACAGGGAAAGAGCTGGTGGCCCGGGCCATCTACCAGAACAGCCGGAGGGCGAAGAAGGCTTTCATCCCGGTTAACTGCGCCGCCATTCCCGACACCCTCCTGGAGTCCGAGCTTTTCGGCTTTGAGAAAGGGGCTTTCACCGGGGCTAGCGAGAAATGGATTGGCCGTTTCGAGCAGGCCAACGGTGGCACCATTTTCTTGGACGAGGTGGGATCGATGTCGCCCTCCACCCAGGCCAAGATCCTCCGGGTGCTCCAGGAAGGGGAATTCAACCGCCTGGGAGGAAAGGAAGTGGTCCGGGTGGACGTGCGGATCCTGGCCGCCACCAACATGGATCTCCAGAAAGCGGTGAGCACCGGGAAATTCCGCGAGGATCTTTACTACCGCCTGAACGTGATTACCGTTCTGCTGCCCCCCCTGCGGGAGCGGAAAGAGGATGTCCCGCCGCTGGTTAATTATTTCATCCAGAAGTACCGGGGGGAACTGGGCAAGGAAATCCAGGCGGTCAACCCGGCCGCCCTGCAGAAACTCCAGGGTTATTCCTGGCCCGGGAATGTCCGGGAGCTGGAAAATATCATCAAGCGGGCCATGGTTCTGGCCCGCGGGAATATGATTCTCCCGGATGACATCCAGATCTCGATTTCAGAAGGTTTGCACCTGCTTCCCGGGGGGGAACAGGTCCCGGCGGGGGAAGGCGGGTTCTGGGAAAAAACATTCCGGGAGGGCCAGGGCAAGGTCCTGAAAGACCTGGAAAAGATGGCGATCGAGCGGGCGCTCCAGTTTTCCGGCGGGAACCAGAAAAAGGCCGCCGAAAACCTGGGCATCAGCCGGACCACCCTCCGGGCAAAAATGAAGGAATACGGGATCGAGACGGGACGGGACGAAAAATGAAGGTGTTTAAATTTCTAATTTCTAATGACGAATTTCCAATCAATGCCCAATTTGAAAATTTCTAATGTCCAATTCCTAACCAATAACTAATGTTG
>JAPLJI010000133.1 GCA_026388655.1 Pseudomonadota bacterium | reverse complement strand
TCATTTCCATCTCGATGAATCGATGGTTTCCCTGCCCGGGCTGATCGCCGGCATAAACGCGGCGGGGGTCGAGCGGGTAGCCCTGATCCCCCGGCTCTGTCCCCCGCTTTCTCTCTCTCTTCCCTTCGCCCAGCTTTCCCGCTTTTTCCAGCGGCTGATTCACCGCGAGACCGGCCTGGTCCAGCGGGGCGCCGCGGCCTTCTATAAAAACATGGTCAAGGCCGACGGCACCGTGGATGTGGGCGGCCGGCGCTACCCGGTCATCCCCCAGCCCCCCAATGAGGAAGTGAGAAACGCGGTGTCCCTTCACCCGGACCGCTTCTGGGGTTGGACCTTTGTGAACCCGAACGGGCCGGCAAATCCCATCGCCGAGATTGAAAAGGTTTTAAAGACCCCGGGGATAATCGGGGTCAAGGCCCATCCATACTGGCACAATTACCCGGTATCAAAATTAATTGACGCGGCCGCGCTGGCCGCTGAAAAAGGTCTGCCCTTGCTCATCCACCTGGGCGCCGACGCTAACGGTGATTTCCAGCTCCTGCCGGAACGCTTTCCGAAATTGAAAATAATTTACGCCCACGCCGGGATTCCGTATTCCGCGGCCGTCTGCGCTTATGCCCGCGAGAAAAAGAATGTTTATGTTGACCTTTCCTGCACGGCCTACGTGGATGAAAAATCCGCCGCGATGGCCGTCAGCAGGGCCGGGGCCCGAAAGTGCCTGTTCGGAACCGACGGTCCGTATTTCCACGTGGCGGATGACCGCTTCGATTATGGTCCGACGGTGAAAATCATCCGAGGTCTCGGCCTCTCGCGGGAAGACCTGGAACAAGTGGGTGGGGGAAATTTCCTGGAAATTATCGGCCGATCCTAGGCCGGAAAAAACCTGCCTTTATAAAGCTATAAAATCATTCCGCCAGTTTTAAACCAGCCGGTCAAGAAAAGTTTCCCCAGCGGAAATGATTCTGGTAATCTAATGCGCGGGCTCGGAAAATAGTTTCGAGTTTCGGGTCTTTAGTTTCGGGGTAAACCAAAAACGTTAAAATGTAGTTGCCCGATTTATCGGGCGGTTTTAAAAACGCCGATGAATCGGCATACTACAAAAAGCGAGGGTAAGGCTTTAACTTCGCTTATAAGCGACCCTGAAGGGTCGCACTACGACGTCAAAAAACAAGAACCAAAATAATGATCAGAACGTTTATCGCCGCCCCGATCCCGGAAGGGATCAGGAAAAAGTTGAAGAACATCCAGACCGAGTTAAGGAAACACGAGACCGGCGCGGTCCGCTGGGTCAACCCCGAGGGGATTCACCTGACCTTTCACTTCCTGGGGGAAATCGAGGAAAGTGGGGTCAACGGTCTCGCGGAGATGCTCCAGGAGGCGGGCTCGGCCTGCCGGCCCTTTTCCTGCCGGGTCCGGGGCCTCGGGGCCTTCCCCAACCTCCACCGCCCCCGGGTTTTCTGGGTGGGACTGGAAACCGGGAGCGAAGCTGAGAAACTCCACCAGGCCCTCAAGGCCGGCCTGATCCGGTTGCGTTACCCGGTGGAGTCGCGGGCCTTCTCTCCCCACCTGACCCTGGGCCGGACGAAATCCTTCTCCGGCCTTGCCGCCGTCATCAGCCAGGTTGAGGAATTGCAGGAAACCGACCTGGGGGAATTCGAGACCCGGGAGGTCATCCTTTATAAAAGCGAACTCCGGCCGGGCGGCGCGATATATACGTCGCTGGTCACGCAAGCCCTTAATAAGGCATAGAGCAAAGCGCATAGGGCAGAGGGCAGGGAGTCTAATGTCCATAGTGTCCATTGGGTCCGTTGAGTCCATAGAGTCAAAGATCAAAGATAAGAACAAAGAACCCAAATGAATAAGAGAAATTAATCGGGCTTGTTGGGTTTTCAGAAAGCCGGGGGATTG
>JAPLJI010000062.1 GCA_026388655.1 Pseudomonadota bacterium | reverse complement strand
GATGTATTTCCTCCGGCTGTATGGGGGAATCGAGTCACCCCGTCACCGCTTTGCCTCGGCCTGCACGGAGTGCGGGAACTGCCGGAAGCTCTGCCCGCAGGGCCTGCCTGTTCCCGAGCTGATCCGGGACGTCCGGAAGACCTTCGAGAACCCTATCTTCAAGTCGGTGGTCTGGTTCTTCGGCGGGTACCTGGCCTTCCAGAAGTGGCGGTTTACCCGGAAAAAAAGAAAGTAACTTCTACCCGTGGCCCATTGCCGGGGTCAGCCAGGGGGCTTTTCCAGCCAGAAAGCAACCTCAACTTTTTTCCGGTTTAATTTTTATTTCTTCGGTCGGGATTATATGCAAACCATGCAAGCCGGAAAGCGAGGCAGAAGGCTCGGATTACGGTAATTCCTCTATTCTTATTCCCAACCCCGTCCTGAGATTTTTCCGGGCCTGCTCGACCCGCGCGAGGAACCTCGGGTCGTTCTCCAGAAGATAATCAAACCAGTCTTCTTCATTCTCAAAACCGATCAGGATGCCCGCGGGCTTCCCGTGGCGGGTGATGATGATTTCGTCCTTCTCCGCCAACCGTAAAAATTTGGAGAGGTCATCCTTAACCTCAGACAAAGCCACTTTCTTCATGATCTATCTCCCTTTCTCTCCAGCCATTGCGACGCCTTTGATTTCGGAATTATCGCCAGAATCTCCACCCGGTTTTCAATTACATCGTAAAACACCCTGATTTCCTCAACCCTCAAGCGGAACTGGGGGCGCCTTAACCCTTTCAATCTTTTAATTCTGCTCCGGCTGGTTTTTGTCGGTTCATATTTTAAATGAACTTCGATCAAATCCTTTGTTTTTGTTCTTTGGAAAACATCTAACAATTTAAAGTCTTGAACTGCTTCGGGCGATAAAATAATCTCATATTTCATTCTGGCTATATTATAGCCAGAATATAGGTAGCTTTCAATTTCTAGGTTGATAATCGGACTTTACGGCCGCCGGCCTCGCTAGGCGAATTGGGCGCCGCGCTCGGCGAGCAGCTCGCGCAGGATGGACCGGTGGCACTGGCTTTCGTCGGCACAGTAACATCCCACCGAAAAGCTGGCCTGCCGCGAAAGGGCCGCGAGCAGGTCGAGCAGGCGGCTCTTTTCCGCCTGGCCCATCTCGGCGCGGTAGCGCCGGACGAACAGGCGCCAGCGCTTTACGTCACCGGCCGCGCGGCCGAGCTGGAGCAGCTCCTCGCTCGGCGCTAACTCGGGAAGCCAGATATCGTAAAAATTCCGGGAGGCGAACTCGGCCTTCGGAACCCCGCGCGGCGGCCGCCGCACCGTCCCGATCCGCAATCCTTCGCCTTTTAAACGCGGGCTTCCCAGCCGGACGACATGAATGGGCATTTTAACCTCCGACTAATCCTTAATTATGGTAACTGCTTAGGTTGGCAGATTCACGGTTCAAGGTTCAAGGGTTAAAGACGGAAGATTCTGAAGGTGGTGAATTGAATCGAATCCATTTTTGCATCTCATGAAGTTCCCAAACCTCTGAACCTTGAACTTGGAACCCTCGAACTTATATATTCCGAAATTTACTCGTGCCGGAGGGCTTCCACCGGGGGCAGGCGGGAGCCGCGCCAGGCGGGGAGGACGCCCCCCAGGATCCCGAGAATCAGGGCCAGGACAATCGCCTCGGAGAAAAGGAAGGTGGTGTATTCCGCCTGGATCAGGCCCCGGAGCTGGCGGAAGAGATTCAGCATCCGCACCGCCCCCATCCCCAGGAAAATCCCCACCACGCCTCCGCAGAAGGAGAGGAGAACGGATTCCTGCAGGATCATGCTGATGATCCGGCTCTGGCGCCAGCCCAGAGCCCGGAGAATCCCGATCTCGCGGGTCCGCTCGAAGACGGACATGAACATGGTGTTCATCGTGGCGATGGCCCCGACCAGGAGGACGATCAGGGAAACCCCCCAGGAAAGGGCCTGGGCCATCTTGGTCCCCACGTTTTCATCCACCGCCTCGCGGGTGCTCAAGGCCGAGAGATTGGGGAACCGGGTTTCGATGGCCTTTTTGACCTCCTCCAGTTTGGCGGGGTCTTCCAGGTGGGCTCCGAAAGCCGTCACCTTGCCTTCCCGGTTCATGAGCTTCTGCAGGCGCTCAAGGGAGAGGATTCCGGCCCCGTCTTCGAGGAGGTTGCTCGACTCGCAGATCCCGACCACGGTCATGAACTCCCTTTCCACCTCCACCTCGTCGCCGATCTTGACGTTCAGGGCCCGGGCCAGGGCGGTCCCGAGGACAATCTCGTCCTGATCGTCGGAAGCGACGGAGCGCCCGGAGGGGAATTTCAGGCGGTTCATCATCTCTTCCCCCGGCACGTAGCCGAAGAGCATGACCGAGGGCTTGTCCTCGATCGAGGCCATATCGACCAGGGATACCTGCACCGAGGCCACCCCGGGGACTTTCCGGAGCTCGTCGGCCAGGGACTCGTCCAGGTGGCTCATGAGGTGGGCGATGAAGTTGGCGTCGCTCCCGGACTTGAGGATAGTCAAATCGATCCCGTGGCCCTCCAGGAGATATTTCCAGCCGTGAACGAACCCGTTGGTGATCGAAACCAGGGAAACGACCGCGCCGATCCCCACCCCGATCCCGATCACGGTCAGGAGGCTCCGGATCTTGCGCCGCAAAAGGTTTTTCCAGACGATCTGAAACAGGATCATGATTAATTTACTAATTCTTCGCGGCTTGCCGCTTGATTGCCGTATTCCGTCATTCCGCACTTGATGCGGAATCCAGTTGTTTTGTTTTTCTGGATTCCTGCTGGAGTTTATCCCGCACTCTGATGCGGGACAGGAATGACAGTCAAAAACTTTAAAATTATTCTGATTATAATACCCGCCTGTATTGGGGGAAACCTGCCCGGGGTCGGGCCGAAGGCGCGGGGCCGGGGTAAGTCAACTCAATCTCGGGATCATCACGTTGTTTATGAACCGGCTGAACTCCTCCTGGATGGTTTCGACCGAGGTCACCCGGGGATCAAGAAAATCGAATTCAAAGGCCAGGAGCGGAATCCCGAGCTCCTTGGCTTTCTCTTTCAGAAAACCGATCCCGCCCCAGCCCTGCTTGCAGCCCACGTGCCCGGCGTAGACCGCCATATTGGCCTTAAAATCATGATAAAGATTGACGAAATCGTTGAGGTAAAAATCGATCGGCCCCTTGAACTGCCGGGTCATCGGGGCCATCGTGACAATCCGGCGGGCCAGCCCCTCGAGCATGGTATCGACGGAAGTAAGATCCATGATGCCTTCCGGGACGTGATATCCGAAGATATCCATGGTGACCACCAGCTTGAACTCGCTTTCGAGCCAGTCGTAAAACTGGAGATCGAACCAGATCGGGTTTTGGTACCAGACCGCCCGGATGCGCTCGTCTTCCACCGCGGATTCCCCCCGCGCGATCCGTTCCCGGGCTTCGAGCGCCAGCTGCTCGGCCACGAAGACGCCGGTATCCGTGCCGGCAAAGGCGATAAAGAGCGGGACCATCAGGCTTACCACCTTGGAGACCTGGGGGCAGGGCACGTGCTTGCGGAGTTCGTTCCACTCCAGGATGTGTTCGCTCATCCGGTTGCTTTTCTCGCAGGCGGCCCGGAAGAGCTCGGGGCGCCATTTCCGGCCGGTGTGTTTTTCCAGGAAGGGAATGGCATCCTTGAATTGCCGGGCCACATACTGGATTTCCTTTTTCCCGTAGAGATAGGGGATGTCCACCATGTAAAGCGGGGTGCCGGTGATTTCCCTGAGGGTGGGCAGGGCCACCAGCTGGGAATCGCAGGGGGAACTGACGCTGAAAAGGCAGGCCGGCTTGGGCAGCAATCCTTTTAAGGCCGAACCCAGGGTGGCCTTGTCCACCGAGCAGACTTCCGCGGGAATGCCGTGGGCTTCGGCCAGGTCGATATATTCGCAGGTGAAGCGCGCGTCGCCGGCAATGTCCTGGAGGATGGGGTATGACTCGATGGGCAGATCGTCGGCGTTTTCGAGCCCCAGGATCAACTCCGGGCTCACCCCGGTGTTGTGCCAGACCACGGGGTTGTCGCCGTCCAGCAGCCGGCAGATTTTTTCCGTGTAGGCGGTGAAGGCTTTCATGTAGGCGAGGATCCCGCGGGAATCCGGATCGCTTTCGTAGAGGGCGAGGAGTCCGCTGATCCCCTCGTAGATCACCTCCAGATCTTCCGAGCGTTCTTTACCCAGAATGGCCATGATTAATTACCATTGATCATATCGTCCAAAATAATTTTTTCACCCTCTCCCATTCCCTCCCTGGCCGACCCGAGCGGTCGGCTCGGGCAGGCTCCCCTCCCCGCCCTTGACGGGGCAAGCTGGGGGAGAGGGCGGGGCCTCCGGCTCCGCTTCCAGCCCGTAGGGCTTACAGGCCGGAGGGTAGGAGCCTACGGTTCGGTGAGGTGAGGGGTCGAAATCAATAATTTTCTAAATCAAATTTCTAGATTGATTCCCCCTCGGAGGATATACACGTAATTTAGACACGGATAGTTATTGATAAGAAATTATTGGTGTTTTTTTAGTTGATATGATAATAATGATAAACACCTTTATAAATCCATGTCCAGCGAGTTCTTAAGGGAGAGGTAAGGCGCGCGATGAGCTTGGTCAAGGAAGCATTAGCGGAATTGCGTCAGGCACTCGGGGAGGAGTGGGCCGAGGACGACCCGGTCTTCCTCCAGGGATACTTCCGGGACATCAGCACCATTGACGGGGTGAGGCCGGAGATCGTGGCCCTCCCCTCCACCACCGAGGAGGTGCAGGCGGTGGTGCGGATCGCCGGGAAGCACAAGCTCCCGCTGGTCCCCCTCTCCACCGGTTTCAATATCGCCGGCCTGACCCTGCCCCGGGAGGGGGGCATCCTCCTGGATCTGAAGCGGATGGACAAGGTCCTCAAGGTCGATACCGAGACCATGACCGTGACCTTCCAACCCTATGTCCGCAACGCCGCCCTCCAGGCCGAGGTCAACCGGTTTTCCCCGGCCGAAGGCCTCCGGCTCCGGATCGCCAACCCGATCACGGTGGGGTCCGCCTCCTATTTCGGCAATATCATGTCGGGGGGGCTGTCGGTCAACGCCGTCAGCACCGGGGTGTACCATGAGTACATCGGGGGCCAGGTCTGGGTGCTTCCCGCCGGGGAAATCCTTAAAATCCGCTCCGCCACCCACCCCAGCGCCCCGCCCCTCGGGAACTTCCGGGGGCCGGGACCGGACATCTCCGGGATGTTCTACAACGCCGAGGGCATGATGGGGGTCTGCACCGAGATGACGGTGAGCCTCTTTATCGATTATCCCCACCGGAAAATGATAATTTACCGGGCCAAGGACATGCTCAAGGACAGCACCGACAAGATCATCGACTTCATCTATGACATCGCCCGGGAGAACGTAGCCGACGAGATCTACAAGAGCTCGAATATCACCCTCTCGGCCCTGATGGGTCCGATCGTGGAGGAGGTGGCCCCGGCCTTTCCCGAGGACCTGGTCCTGGTCACCCTGACCGGGAGCACTGCCGAGGAGGTCCGGATCAGGGAAAAGAAGGTGCAGGAACTGTCCAGGAAGCACGGCTTCGTCGTCATCGAGAAGGCGGTCATGAATCTCTTTTACGATATCGTGGGACTCTGGGGCGATGATTTCGCGAATCTGGTTTTCCGCAAGTGCTACACCCTGGGCGGGATCATGCGCTGGCGGGGCTGTTTCTATTTCCTCGGCTGCGCCACCACCATGGACCGGATCCCCGACCTCACGCGGCAGTTCAACCTGATCATCCAGAAGCACAACGCTCCGCTGAATCCTCCGAACACCCTCAAAACCAAGTTCCGGGCCCTGAGCATCCTTCTCAACCGCTCCGCCGACCGGGTCCAGAAAAAAACCGGGGAGAAGCGCTGGCGGATCATGGCCCGGCGCCTGCTCGGCCTGGCCCTGGCCCCTTCCTTCGCCCGCCTGTTCTTCTCCAAGAAAATGTGGGCCCGGCCGCTTTATCCCGCGCATACCGCCATTCAGGGGCCTTTCCCACTGGGCCGGGGCTGCTGGTTCGAGATGGACATTTGGTACAACCGGGGGGACGCCGAGGACCGGGAGCGCATCCGCCGCTTCGAGACCGACTGCGCCGACATGATGATCGAACGGGACCTTTTCATCCCCCGCGACTTCGCCAACGCCTTCTCCCGCCAGTTCCCGCGGCTCGGGATCTACCGGGAGCTGGTGATGAAATTGAAGAAGGAGATGGACCCGGAAGGGATCATGAATCCGAAAGTAATGGGGTTTTAAACAGATAGGAGGCCGGGCGTCCCGCCCGGCAATCGGTAGCCGCAGGCTTTAGCCTGCGAGGTGGTTTGGAAAAGAAACGCAATTAACGATCCTAACGCTATGCCCTTTGCCCTTTGCGAACTAAATAGACCAGATGAGTCAGATAGAAAACATCTTCTCTGAATTTGAGGCCGTCAGCAGTGAACGGGTGGCCTCCTATTTCCTCGAGCCCCCGGGCGAGCTCAAGCTGACCGGGCGGGCCCCCAAATCGGTAGCCGAGGCGATCCGGATGGTGGAGCTCGCGGCCGAGAATAAGTTCAAGGTTTTCACCGGTTCCGGCTACCGTTTTCCCCGCGAGGTGGCTGATATCCCCGGGGTGATCATGGACTTTCAGAAACTCAGCGCGGTCCGGATGGTGGACGGCCGGAACCTCTTCGCGGAGGTGGAAAGGGGAGTGGCTTTCCCGGGCCTGATCTCGGCCCTGGACCCCCAGGGCTTCCGCCCGCCCTATCCGGTCGGTTCCCTCTCGCCAGAATTTATCACCACCTACCTGATCCGGGAACCGGCCTGGGACGCGAGCAAGTTTCCGGAAGCCAAGCTCGGTCCCCTGGAGGTGGTCCTCGCGGACGGCCGGGTGCAGCGGACGGGGGCCCACGCGCTTTCGTTGAAGACGGTTCCCTGGACCGGGGAGGGGGGGCCATACCTTTCCCAGTGGTATCTCGGCTCCCGGGACACTTACGGAATCGTCGTGTCGGGCAAAATCCTGATTTATCCCCGCTGGGGAAAGAAAAAGTTCCTGCACTTCAATTTTTCCGGGATGACGGCCGCCCTGGCCGCGCTTAAGGAGATCTCCCGCCGCGGTTACTGCCAGGAAGGGTACCTGGCGGAGAAGGCCGAGGGCCGGTCCGCCGGGGTCACGCTCACCGCCGCGGTCGAGGCCTTCACGGAACTCAGCGATTTCAACGGCCGGGAGATCGACCGGATCGCCAGGAAACAGGGTGGTAACCTGGAGCAGGCCCCCGACCCGCCCGAGGGTGCTGACCGGGTCCAGCTCCGCCGGGAAAAGAATACCCTGCCTTTTTTCTGTTCTTTTGACCGGGCCGAAGATCTCTGGAACAAAATCAAGGGATTTCTCGGGGGAAAGGGAATCAGCCGGTCCCAGCTTCTGGCGGTTTCAGTCGCGATGGGCCGGGAGCTTTACCTCTGCCCGGACTGGGATGGCGGGGAGGCGGAGTCCCGGGAGATCCAGCGGGGCATCCTGGAGCTGGTTTACCCGGCCGGGGCCTTTTTCGACATGCTCCCGTACCACCTGAGCCAGTTCATGTATAAAAAGGATGATACTTACTACCGCCAGCTCCTCCGGATCAAGCGCCTGATGGACCCCCAGAACACACTCAACCCCCAGGAATTTATGGAGTTTAAGTAAAGTTATTATGAAGCCGTTGCAAAACCCTCGATATGTCATCCTGAGCGCAAGCGAAGGATCTGGTTTTTCGGATTTCTCAACGAAAGAGAGATTCTTCGCCCCACTACTGAAGGGGCTCAGAATGACAGAAAAAGCTTTTTGCAACGGTCTCATAAAAAGCTCTTTTGGTAGGATCGGATTGTTTGGGTGAGCGAAGACTTATCTATAGGCAACGAACGTTAAATAATGTCCAAAATCCGCAATCCGCAATCGTATTTGAGGCGCCCCTGGCCCAGGGGATCAAGCCCCTCGAGGCCTACAAGGAACAGTCCTGGAAGTGCGTCCGCTGCGGGATGTGCCGGGGGATAAACCCGGAGAAGGTCCAGACCCAGAGATATTCCGACAGCTGCCCAGCCGGGACCCGCTTCAAATACGAATCCTATTTCGCCTCCGGGCGCCAGGAGATCATCCGGGCCCTGACCGCCGATCCCCCCGAGCTTGAGATCACCGAGCGCCTCCTGAAGGTGATCTATACCTGCACCGCCTGCGGCCACTGCCAGGTCAACTGCAACCCGATCAAGAATAACGAGCCCCTGAACGCTTTCACCGCCCTCCGGGAATGGCTGGTCCAGAAGGGCTACGGCCCCCTGTCCGGGCATAACGTCCTGATCAAGTCCATCCAGAATTACGACAACCCCTGGATGCGGCCGCGCGGCGGCCGGGACAAGTGGGCCAAGGATCTGAAGGTCAAGGATCTTAATAAGGAAAAAGCCGAGGTGCTCTATTATGTCGGCTGTACCGGCTCTTACGACCCGAATTTCCAGCCGGTGGCCAAGGCGACCGCCGCCATCCTCTCCCGGGCGGGGGTGGATTTCGGGATCCTGGGCAAGTCCGAGCGCTGCTGCGGCAGCACCATGCTCCGGGTCGGGGACCGGGTGGGATTCGAGAAAAACCTGGCCCCCAACATCGAGAAGTTCAATTCCCTGGGGGCCAAGGTCATCGTGACCGCCTGTGCCGGATGCTACAGCACCCTGAAGCACGAGTACGCGGGGCATCTCGAGGCCCCGGTGTTGCATATAACCGAGTACCTGTCACAACTGTTACGGGAAAAGCGTTTCTCCTTCCGGAAGGAACTGCCCCGGGTGGTGACCTATCACGATCCCTGCCACATCGGGAGATACTGCGGGATTTACGATCCGCCCCGGGAGATCCTGCGGGCGATTCCCGGACTCGAATTCCGGGAACTCGAGCGCCGGCGGGAATACTCGTGGTGCTGCGGCTCGGGGGGAGGGGTGAAGACCGCTTTTCCCGACTTCGCGGTCTGGTCCGCGGGGGAGCGTCTGCAGGAGGTCAAGGATATTGGAGCCACCGGCCTGGTGACCGCCTGCCCGTTCTGCGAGCAGAACTTTGCCGATGCCAACGCCTTCGGCGGGCATAATCTGGAGCTTTATGACCTGGCCCGCCTGGTGGCCGAGCTGATATAACCGTTTACAAAACCCTCCCGGGCAGGCCTTTTTATCCTTCGAAGCAGCACTGCTGCGAAGAATGGACGCTCCTCCTTACAGGGTAAACAAACAATTCCGTTTTACCAGAAGAGCAGCAGGCCGCCCCGCAGGGGCTAAGGCCTTTAGCATGCGGTTGTCATTCTGAGTCGATAGCGAAGAATCTAAAAACAAAGATGTTTTGGTTCGCTTCAACCTACCCGGGAGGGTTAGACAAACATTCCGACAGTGTTTTTCCGGATTATTTATCCGTCATTACGAGCGAACGGAGTGAGCGAAGTAATCTCGCCGGTGAGATTGCTTCGTCCCGCTCTGGCGGAACTCGCAATGACCAAAAGGGCGGGCCGGCTCCCTTATCGGACGGCAGTGGAGGAGCAGAATAAATTGTTCAGGTGGGACAGGGAAAATCGAAGGCAACCTTTCTCGCTTTAAATGATGGAGGATCCCATGAACCAACTCTATGGAGAAAGAGCGGTGATCACCGGGGCGGCTTCGGGGCTGGGCCGGGCCCTCGCCCTGGTTCTGGCCGGGAAGGGCTGGAAAATCGGCATCGCGGATGTAAACGACGCCGGCTCCCGGGAGACCCTGGAGCTGGTGGAGCGCGCCGGGGGCTCCGGCGAGGTTTTTCACGCCGATGTCAGCAAGCCCGAATCCGTGAAGGAGATGGCGGACCATTTCTACTCCAAATGGAAAGCGGTAGACATCTTGGTTAACAACGCCGGGATCGCCATTTCGGGGGTGATCGGGGACATCCCCCTCGAGAACTGGAAGCGGATCGTGGATATCAATTTTTGGGGCGTGCTTTACGGTTGTCATGAGTTCATTCCCCGGATGAAGGCGCAGGGTGGGGGCTACATATTAAACATCGCGTCGGCGGCCGGCCTGCTCTCGATGACTAACATGGGCCCTTACAATGTAACCAAGGCCGCGGTTATTTCCCTCTCCGAAAGCCTGAAGGTTGAGATGGCCCCCTTAAACATCGGCATCACGGTGGCCTGCCCCATGTTTTTCAATACCAATCTCGTGAAGGATATGAAACACACCGACCCCTGGGAGACGGAATTCGCCAACGCGGCTTTTCAATATTCTCGGATCAGCTCGGATGAGGTCGCGCGGAGGATTATCAAGGCGGTGGAAAAAGGGAAGCTTTACGTGGTCCCGATGCTCTCCGGCAAGGTGTTCTGGGCCAACAAAAGGCTTTCCCCCTCGCTTTACTATCACCTGATGGCGTTTATGCACAAGCACGGTTGGCTCCGGGCGATGTCGCTAAAAATTGCGCGCTGGGGATTGGTGTGAGGGAGCGGGAATCCATCCCCCACCATCATCGAACCCCCCCCCTCTTTATTGAAAGAGGGGGGGGGGGGAGATTTTCATCCAAAGATATTGTCACCCCTGTCCCGTCCCAAAAATGAAATTGTCAATTTATTATCTGCGGTCTGCGCAGGAATCCATTCAAAAGACGATTCGGAAGGGCAATTACGATTGGTCGACGGTAAATCTCGACAGCCAGACAGGGCAAATCGTGGAAAAATGAACCTGCAATTACAGTAGACCAGATAGGCCAGATACTGCGATGCCGAAAAAAATAGGAGATTTAGTCCCCGCCGATCAGATCGAGGGCAAGATCCTTCTGATCCGGGGCCAGAAGGTGATGCTGGATTCAGACCTGGCATTTCTTTATGGGGTTGAGACCAAGGCGTTAATCCAGGCAGTGAGACGAAACCAGGGACGTTTTCCAACTGATTTTATGTTTCAGTTAGTCAAAGAAGAGTTTATTCTTTTGAGGTCGCAGATTGAAACCTCAAACTTGAGGTCTCAATCTGTGACCTCAAGATGGGGCGGCCGCCGTTATCTTCCCTATGCCTTCACCGAACAGGGGGTCGCCATGCTCTCGAGTGTTTTAAAAAGTCCCCGGGCGATCATGGTGAATGTTGAGATAATGAGAACTTTTGTCCGTCTGCGGCGTATGCTTGCTTCCCATGCGGACCTAGCCAGGAAGATGGATGAACTTGAAAAAAAATACGACCGGCAATTTGCCGTAGTGTTTGAGGCCATCAGACAGTTGATGGCTCCGCCGCCGGAACCCGAGCCCCCGCCCCGGAAGAAGATCGGTTTCACTGCTAGGGAGAAATCAGAAAAATATTCGTTTAAGCGTAAAATGTAGTCAAATGTCAAGAAGTAAAGAACGTCCCCGAAATGCGTGTTTTAAAAGAACGCGGAAGATGTAATGAACTTCAAACACCAAGGTAAAGACCTGACCCCAGAATTTTATTATCTCGCCTACGACAAGGAATTATCCATCACCCGTTCGAGAAAAGAGGTGGAGGAGATCCGGAAGGAAACCATTTACCTGATTAAACAAATCGAAAAGACCACGGATTTCAGGCCGAACCAGAGCGGGCTTTGCGGCTGGTGCGATTATTCCGGCATCTGCCCGGCGATGGGTCATGAGGTTAATGTCGAACCCATCCTGATAAAGAAAGATATAATAATCTCACATACGAAAAGAAAAGATTTAGACACGGATTAGCACGGATTTAACGGATCAAATATTTAGCTGTATTTCCTCAAACTTCCTTTCTCCCGCTCAACGCGGTAAAATTTACTCATCATGACAGATTTGAAAATGAACGATATCGCCGAAAATCTGAAAAAATATTTTTCCGGTCGAAACGATATTGCCTTCGCCTTTCTCTACGGTTCCCAGGCCAAGGGCAGGGCGAATCGACTCTCCGATGTGGACGTCGCCGTCTACTTTTATCCCCGGGAACGCCGCCCGATCGAATGCGAGCAAGAAGTTTTTTACGATGCTGAAAACGAGATCTGGGGCGACCTGGAAAAACTTCTGAAAAAGGAAGTTGAGCTCCTGGTGCTGAACCGGGCTCCAGCCACGGTGGCGGCCAGCGCGCTCCGGGGCCTGGCCATAGTAATCAACGACTGGGACATTTACCTCGATTTCATGCTGGTGGCCACCGATATCGCCGAGGATTTCACCGAGCTGGTTATCAACGATTACCAGCAAAGGAATAACATTGGAAAAAGAGTTTAACGTCCGCCTGATCCGGCACATCTCCTTCCTGGAAAAAGAAATCGAAGATTACGAGGTCTTCCGGTCCATCATCTGGGAAGAATACAATTCCGACCGCCACAAAAGAAGAAATCTCGAACGGTGGATTGAAAACATCGTCAATTCCTCCCTAGACATTTCCAAGATCATTCTGGCCGCGGAAGGCAAGACCCTGCCGGATACCTACCGGGAAATCCTGGTTTCGCTCTCCCTGATTCCCGGGTTTGTAAAAGAGGAGATGGAAAATCTTTCCAACTGGGTCAAGTTGAGAAACATCATCTCCCACGAATACCTCGATGTCCGGTGGGCCTCGATCAGCAAGTTTATCGCCGGTTCCAGGCCAGGGTACGAAAAATTTCTGAAATCGGTCAAGGAATACCACCAGGGAAAACTTCACTGAAACCCGCTAAGGAAAAAAATAATAAAGGGGTCAGCCCTTGACGTTTGACATTCGATAGCCGAAAACCCGGTGTCAGGACTTGCTTTTTGCCAACCATAGAAAAATTTCATTGTTCAATGTTCAAGGGTTCAGGGTTCAAGGTTCAATCATTTGATGGGACGTAGTTCCGACCTCCTTCGCCAATCCTCCTACGCTAAAGCTCCGAAGGACAGGAGCTTCGAAGGATAAATTAGTTCTGATATTTGAAGGTGACCGTTGCAAGTTTCAGATGACAGACCTTGCTTTTTGCCAGACATAGAAAAATTTGATTTTTAAGCGACTCCTCTCGGGGTAGACCGCTGAGATAATGTGCCCACGGCCAGGTCTTTAAGTTGGCAATGGGGCAAGAAAAAGATAAAATAAATCTAAATATATATCCTTTTCCCTTCATTGGGGTGATGCCCGAATTGTCCTTTTCAAAACGGTTAAGTGAGGCTGGATAAAGAACAGATCGAGGTGGTTGACGACGCGATGGCGGAGGTGCTGCGCCGCAAAACCCCTGCCGAGAGGATAAAAATCGGGTTTGAAATCTGGACTTCCGCTTATAAAATGCTTTTATCCCACCTGAAAACGAGCCATCCCGAATGGACCCCGGAAATGGTCAGAAAAGAAGCCGCCAGGAGAATTTCCAGTGGGTCCGTATGAATTACTGAAAAAAATCGTTGAGGTGCTCGAAAATCTCAGGATTTCCTACCTGGTAACGGGTTCAGTGGCCGCCATGGCCTATGGTGAACCGCGTTTGACCAACGACATCGATATTATCGCCGACATCAACGAAAAAAATATCCCGGGTCTGATCGATTCCTTCCCGCCCGATGAGTTCTTCCTCAGCGCGGATATGATCAGGCAAGCTATCCTCCATCATAGCCAGTTTAACATCATTCACCCTGCTTCCGGTTTGAAGGTGGATATTATCGTAAAGCGTGACACCCCTTTTGATCACAGCCGTTTCCAACGCATCCGTCGAATTCAGCCGGCCGAGTCCTATCAGGCCAATTTTGCCGCCCCGGAAGACGTGATTATAATAAAGATGGAATTCTACAAGATGGGGAGCTCGGAAAAACATCTTCGGGATATTACCGGGATTTTAAAAATCAGCGGTCCGGAAATTGATTATGGTTACATCATGGAATGGTCGAAACGCCTGGGATTGACTGAAATCTGGGCTGCGATTCAGAAAAGGGTTGGAATCAAACAATAAAATAAGAAAACGGATTACCAGAAATAGCGGGGGCCCGCCTTCGTCCGCGATCGCAATCAAATATCAAAAAAGCCTTCTGGTATTAAAGTTTGCTCCGCGGGGCTACGAAGGACACCACTTTCACCCAGAAGTGAAAATGGTGGAGGCGGCGGGAATCGAACCCGCGTCCGCTGAGGAAGAAGTACAGAGGCCTACATGCTTAGCCCTGGCTTTGGTCTCGCTTCCTTTCACTCCCCAGGGCAGGATCAAAAGGAAGCCAGGTGGGAGTTGTTTCGCCCCGCCGTCCCCACCGGGGCGGAGGGACTAGCCCGTTTGATCGACGCCCCTGGGGCCTTCCACGGGCTGGGAAGGGTCCCCGGGACGCTCACGGTCAATTAAGCCGCGAGAGCATAGTTATAGTCGTTGGCGACTATTTGTTTGCCACCTTTTTTACGAGGCGGTGACGACCTCGGCATGCCCCCTGGCAGCTCCACTCAACGTCGAAACCTTTTCGCCCCCACATGGTCACGACGGACGGCCCGGGCCATTTCTCTCTGGGCCTCGCGCTCCTTGATGGTCTCGCGCCGGTCCTCGAACTTCTTGCCCCGGGCCACGGCCAGAGCCAGCTTCGCTTTGCCTTTATTAAAGTATACCTTGAGCGGGATCAGAGTAAAACCCCGCTCCTGGGTCTGGCCGTAGAGGCGGTTGATCTCCCGCTTGTGCAGGAGCAGGCGGCGCTTCCGCTCCGGGTCGGGGGCGTCCCGCCCCGCCTGGGGATAGGGCGAGATCCGCACGTTCAGTAGAAAGGCCTGGCCGTTATCGATCCGGGCGTAGCCGTCCTTCAGATCGACCGCGCCGTCCCGGAGCGACTTGACCTCGGCACCCTGGAGCTCGATCCCGGCCTCGAGGGTCTCCAGCACGGAAAAGTCCCGCAGGGCCCGGCGGTTCTGGGCGACGGTTTTAATTCCTTCCGGCTCTTTTTTCGCGCCCAAGCTTAATGTTTGATGATTTTGCTGACGGTATCCTCGGAGAGGATGCCGCCCGAGACGATCAGCTTGAAAGCGTCTTCGACCGAGATGTTCAATTCCGTGACCTCGTCCTCCGGGAGCATGATGAAAAAACCGGAGGTCGGGTTGGGGGTGGTGGGGTAAAAGATGTTGAGGAGTTTCTTCCCGGTTTTGTCCAGGATTTCTTTTCTGGTTTCTCCGGTGATGAAAGCGATGGAATACATCCCGGGACGGGGAAACTCGATCAGGACCACCCGCTGGAAGTGCCGGCCGGTCTGCATGAAGAGCGATTCCAGGAGCTGGCGGACGGAGCCGTAGATGCCCCGGATCAGGGGGATCTTTCCGACCTGGTGATCCCAGAAAATCAGGATCTTTTTCCCCAGATAATTGGTGGCGACCATTCCGGAGGTAAAAATGAGGATTAAGGCAATGATGAAACCCCAGCCGGGGATAGGGATGTAGGTATGGGGGTGGAAGCGGGGGGGAAGGAAATCCAGGAAATTGTCGGTCCAGCCGATGAAGAGGGCGATCACCCAGATGGTAATCACCAGGGGGACGGTGACCAGGATCCCGGCCAGGAAATAATTCTTGAGCCGTTTGCGGAGAGGAACCGCGGCGGGCTTGGATTTAGGGAGTGTGGTCAAGGATAAATGACTCCAAATGGGGATTGGAAGGCGATTATTTTTTCTTCGGTTTCCGGGCGACGGCCTTCAGCATCCGGGAAATCGCCTGGGCGGCGGTCCGGCCCTCGGTCAGGTTGCTCTGGCAAACGGCCGCGTAGCCCCCGCGGTTTCGGATCTTGAAAACCTGGAGTTTTTTCGGATCGAGCTTGATTTCTTTTTTCGGCATTTTTTTACCTTTCGGTAACGCCAAGACAGCCGGGCGGGACGCCCGGCCTCCTGGTTATATTTCACGTCTGCGGTCCGCGGTCGGTGGTCTGCGGTCGGTTCCTAAGCAACCCGCTTGTTGGCCACCTTGACGATCCGGTTCTGGGCGTCCACGTAGACCAGCTTGGGTTTGTGGCTCTTGATCTCCTCGGCGTTCATGAGCCCGTAGGCCGCAATGATGACCAGGTCGCCCCGGCTGACCATGCGGGCGGCCGCCCCGTTCAGGCAGATCGTCCCGCTTCCCGGCGGGCCCTCGATGCAGTAGGTTTCAAAACGGTTCCCGTTGGAGATGTTGTAGATGTGCACCTGCTCGAATTGAATGATATCAGCGGCCTCCATCAGCTTCTGGTCCACCGTGATACTGCCTTCGTAATCGAGATTGGCGTCGGTCACCGTGGCCCGGTGAATCTTGCCCTTGAGCATCATCCTTTCCATCATTCCCTCCCTGGTTTGGTAGTGATAATGCGGTTATCGATCAAACGGGTTTTGCCCACCCGGACCGCGAGGGCCAGGAGGGTGGAATCCTCCACCCATTTGAGCTCGGACAAACTTTCAGGGTGGCAGACCCTGACATATTCAATCTCGGTAGCCGGTTCCCGGCTGATCGTCTCGCGCACCGCCTGCTCGATCCGGCCGGGCGCCCGCTCGCCCTCCCGGACCATTTGCTGGGCCTGTTCCAGGGAGCGGGAGAGGGAGAGGGCCGACTGGCGCTCGGCGGCGCTCAAGAAGGTATTCCGGGAACTCATCGCCAGGCCGTCCGTCTCCCGGACGGTGGGATAGCCCACGATCTGGACGTCCAGGTTCAGATCCGCGGTCATCCGGCGGATGACGGCCAGCTGCTGACAATCCTTTTCCCCGAAAACCGCCGCATGGGGCTTGATGATATTGAAGAGCTTGGCCACCACGGTGGCGACCCCGCGGAAGTGGCCGGGACGGAAATCGCCGCAGAGCCCTCGGGAAAGATTTTCCACCTCGATGTGGGTCTGGAAACCGCGGGGGTAAATGGCCTCGGCGGCCGGATGGAAAATTATGTCAACCCCGACTTGCCGGCAGAGGGCGGAATCCCGTTCCAGGTCGCGGGGGTAGGAGCCGAAATCTTCTTTCGGCCCGAACTGGGCGGGGTTGACGAAGATGCTCACCACCAGGACATCGCCGAGCTCGCGCCCGGCCCGCATCAGGGCGAGATGCCCGTCATGCAGGTAGCCCATGGTCGGGACGAAGGCGATGGTTTTCCCGGAGTTCCGGAGCGCCTCCGCCCTTTTCTGCATCTGGTTAATGTCGTTGATGATTTCCATATTTAAAAATCCATTTGCCAGGCGGGACGCCCGGCCTCCTGCTATTTCTCGCTTTTGTACGTGTGCGCCTCGTCCGGGAACTTGCCTGACTGCACCTCCGAGACGAACTGTTGAACGGCCTTGACCCCGGCCCCGTAAAGATCGGCGTACTTTTTCACGAAGCTCGGGACCTTGCGCTCGGAGAGACCCACCAGGTCGTGGAAAACCAGGACCTGCCCGGAGCAGTGGGGCCCGGCCCCGATCCCGATGGTGGGGATGTGGATCGTCTCGGTGATTTCCCGGGCCAGCTCGCCGGGGATGGCTTCCAGGACCACGCTGAAGGCCCCGGCGGCCTCTACCGCCTGGGCGTCAGCCAGGAGCCGGCGCCGGGACTCGTCGCCCCGGCCCTGGACCCGGTATCCGCCCAGGGCGTGAACCGACTGGGGGGTGAGACCGATATGGGCCATGACCGGGATGTCGGCGTTGGAGATGGCCTCGATGGTCCGGGCCACCCTTTCCCCGCCCTCGAGCTTGACCGCCTCGGCCTCGGCTTCCTTCAGGCACCGGCCGGAGTTCCGGATGGCTTCCTCGAGACTGACCTGGTAGGAGAGGAAGGGCAGGTCCGCGACCAGGAGGGCGTTCTTACGCCCCCGGGCCGCCGCCCGGGTGTGGTGAATGGTTTCGTCCATGGTCACCGGGATGGTGCTTGGGTAACCCAGGACCACGTTGCCCACGGAATCACCGACGAGAATGATGTCGATGCCCGCGGCGTCGGCGATGGCGGCGGTGGGAAAATCGTAGGCGGTGACCATGGTGATCTTCCGGCCTTCGGCTTTCATCTTTGCGATCGCGGGGACGGTTATCTTCATCATTCCTCCTCGGAAAAGCAAAAAAGCCCTCCGCAAATAGAAACGGAAGGCAGTTCTCCTCCTCAAAGAAACCGTAAATTTTACTTCGTGCCCCCCGTCTCGGTCCGCACTCTGGACGCGGATCCAAGCGGTTAATAAATCCTAGCACAAGATTTTTCCCGCTGGCAAGTCTAGTCAAGAGGATACGGTAAGAATCCCGGGAAGCTAGGGTAAAAGGTTAAGAAACGACCGCAAAGCGCAAAGGGCAGAGCGCAGGGCGCAAAGAGCAAGGCGTAGGAAGCAGGCCCAGACTTCGCCCGGCAAAGCGGGGCAGGATGCCCCGCCTCCCACAGGGCTTCGTCGGGCTCGCAGAGCTCGAAGGATTGACAGTCTCACACCCAGCGGGGAGAATTACCCCTAGTACGAAAGGTGGGCGGGAACGGATAAAAGATGCGGAAAAATACCGGCCGAATAATAATTTTATCCCTGGCCTTCGGTTTGCTCTTTCCGGGCTGCGAGGGGTCCAAGAAGCCCCTGAAGTTCACCCAGTGCCAGCCGCAGGGAAAACAGGTGACCCTGACGGAAGGCCAGTCCCAGGTTTTTACCTGCACGGTGGAAAGCAGCGGGGAGGTCGCGAGCGGGTTTCATTATCAATGGTCCCGGGACGGGGCGGCGGCCGGGAGCGGCCCGGACTACACCTTTTTCGGCTGCGGGTCCGCCAGCTACACCGTCAACCTGACCGTGACGGACGACCTGGGCAACTCGATCGTCCAGGACTGGGAGGTGACGCTCAACCCCGGGGCGGGAGAACGCGAGGCCTGCTTCAACGAAGCCCTGGCCGGCATTCACCACGGGGATCTCCGGATCGGCTATCCCGGCGCCACCACCGACGAGGTCAAGCTCCTGGACATCCAGGATTGCCTCCGGCGCTCCCTGGAGGCCAATGTCTGTTCGCTGGAAGGCAACTACGCCCAGGTCCTGGTGGAGATGGCCCTGGCCCTCCGGAGCGTCCAGGTCGAGCTCCAGGGGAGCGGGGGGACGGGCCTGAGCCTGAACGCGGACATCGTCAAGGGTCTCCTGGACGATACCATTATCCCTCTCCGGGACCACCTGGCCTACGTAAAGGAATTCGCGCCCGCGAGCTTCAACTTTTTCGTGGAGAACAATTTCCTGGTTCATCTCCAGGATGACGATCCCAACACCGTCGACAACGAGTCCATCACCCTGAACCTGTTCGGCAACCACGATCTCTCCGAGGTTAATTTTTTTCTCGGCGCGGTGGAAATGATCGAGGGCGGGATCTCGGTTTCGCTTTCCTTCAACGGGCTGGTCAGCGGCCAGCTTGATACCTTTACCGTGGGGACCAACACGATCTTTGGCGGCCGGGATCTCATGGCCGGAGCCACCCAGGAGCTGATCCAGAACCTGATCGACAATCCCGACTACCTGACCCTGTCCGGCCCGGGCGGGGAGGAAGGGAAGACCCGGCTTTTGCAGGCGCAGGCGGCGATCGTGGCGGGCATGAGGAGCATCAAGGACGGCTACGCCCACGTGGTGGACGAGAAATCCAGCCAGTCCTGGCACCTCTTCCGCTACTGGGATTGCGGGAAAGACTCGGTCTGCCCGCCGAAACTCTCCAAGTTCCCGCAAGGGGACCCCTACGAGCCATTCGAGGATTGCGGCGGGGACGGGATCTGCCCCGGGGACGGCCGTTACACGGCACCCGATTCGGACGGGACAGAGGGCAACGGGAAATACGACGACGGCGAGCCCTACCAGGATCTCAATCTCAACGGCGGATGGAACGATTCCTATACCAAGCTGGGGCCGGACGCGGACGGCACCGAGGGAAACAACCGGTACGATGCCGGGGAGCCCTTCGGAACCGAGATGGTCCTAGAGATGGGGCAGCTCTCCGCCAGCTCGAACCCGAGCCTGATCATGAACACCATCGACGTGATCTCGAAAAATATCGAGGGGCCCGACCCCCTGCTTTTCAGCTCCCTGATCCCCGGCGGCGAGATGAGCGAGACGCAGATCAAGGCCTTCCTCATCGGGTTCGGGATTGCCTACCCGGAGATCCGGCTTTCGCAGTTTTTCGAAAGCCCCACCCCCCTCCGGCGGATGGTTCCCTGGTATGATAAGGATGCCCTGGATTTCATCGATGACAGTGAATGCGAACCGTTTTCCGACTGGGGTTACGACTGGACCCCGGACGCGCAGGAATCAAACTATGACGCGGATAAAAATCCCGACCCGAATAACGATGATTTCAATCCCCTCACCAACCGGGATGACAGGATCGACAACGACCGGGACGGGAAGATCGACGAATCCAGCTCCTTCGGGATGCCGGCGGATTTCGGCCCGGAAGGAAATTTCGTTTTCGACTGGATCGATGACAACGGAAACCGGCGCCACGACGCCGGGGAAACCTCGGAAAAGTTTGACGATGTCGGGGTGGGCCCGGACCATCTGGGGGCCGGGAACGGGGCCTGGGATTGCTTTGACCGGGAGCACCCCTATCCGACCGGTTCCCAGGTCGGGGGCGAGCCGATCGAGCTGACCCTGGATCCCCTGAATACCACCTCCCAGGACGCCTTGCAGGTGGGAGGGGATACGGACACCTCGTCCACCCTGGCTTATATGAGGGATTCCTGCATTGATATTTTTTATCTCTTTTTCCCCGATCCCACCTTCAGCGGGGTGCTGATCTTCCCGGACGCGATTTCCAACAAAGACGGGGTCGCGCTGACCAAGAACGCCAAGCTGTTCCGCTTTTTCTCCAAGGCGATCGAAACCGCGATCGAGATGGATGTATTGCAGGTGGGAATTATTAAGCAATGATGCTGAGCCAGGGAGAAAAAAACTGGGTGGGGAGAATTCTCCGGACCGGGTCCGGGCTGGGGATTTTGCTTCTATTCCTAGGCTTTCTCCCCGCGGGCTGCGGCAATAACCAGAACAATAATGAACCAACCGCGCTGGTCATGACCACGACGGCCGACCCGGCGGGGGGGACCTATAACTCCGCCACCCCTCCGACGATTACCCTGACCTCGAACCGGGCGGCCAAGATTTACTATTCCCTGGACGGCCGGACCCCCGGACCGGGCCTGGCCAATACCCGGGAGGGGGAGAGCCCGGTCGCCGGGATCGCGATCACCCAGGACACCACCTTGAAATTTTTCGCGATTGACGCGGAACGGAACCAGGAAGCGGTCAAAACCGAGGAGTACGTTATCGATAAGCCCCCGGTCACGACCGCGCGGCCTTTCGGGCAGGGTTATCCCGGGCCGACCACGGTGGCGCTTCTCCCGGATGAGGCGGACGTCACAACTTATTACAGCCTGGACGGGACCGATCCGACCCCGGACAGCAGCCGCTACCTCCCGGGCACGCCGATTACCATTACCCGCGAGGGTTTTACCACCCTGAAATTCTTCTCGGTGGACGCCAATAATAACACCGAGGAAATCAAAATCGAGCGTTACAAAATCGACACCCAGGTCCCCACCATCTCGATTTCACCCGGCCCGGGACGCTACCTGGCCTCGATGTCCGTTACCCTGCTCGCCAGCGAGCCGGCCGTGATCTACTACACCCTGGACGGTTCCGATCCCAGCCTCGATCTGCTGGAATGGACGGACCAGGGCGGGAGCACCTATCTGGCCAATACCCAGGCCGGGATCGGAGTGACCAAGCATACCCGGATCCGGTATTTCGCCGTGGACGAGGTGGACAACCCCTCGCCCCTGCAGGAAGCCATCTACATGATCGGGTCCACCCCCTTCACCCAGGCCGATCCCCGGGGCGGAAATTACAGCCAGCCCCAGCAGGTGACGCTCTCCGCCCAGACCGCCGGGGGGGTGCCGGCCGACATTTACTACACCACGGACAACACCAGCCCCGACCCGAATGACCCCGGGGACATGTATATCGCCGGTTCCGGCATTCCCGTCACCGCGCAGGGGACCACCGTCCTCCGCTTTTTCGCGATCGACGCGAACGGCTACCGGGAAGAGGAGGAGGTGGAGGTTTACCTGGTGGATTCCATTCCCCCCGCGACCCGGGCCACCCCGGCTGGAAACGTTTTTTACGCGCCCCAGATAGTCACCCTCCGGAGCGAGGACGGGGCCAGGATCTACTACTCGGTGAACGGGGAGGATCCCGAACCGGACGCGGTCAATACCTTTTCCGGCCCCAGCCCGATCACCAACGTGGTGATCAACGCCGATACCGTCCTCAAGTTCTTCGCGCGGGACGCAAGGCAGAACCGGGAAACCACCCGGACCGAGGTTTACCAGGTTTTCTATCGCTACCGGGAAGACTTCTTAACGGTGACGATGAAGGACGAGGATAAGACCGGAGCCGATTGGAGCGTGGCCCAGGGCGCCCTCACGCTCCCGCGGGGCGTTCCCCCGGAACTGGGCCGATTCGCGTCCAGCGCGGAATCCGCGGGGATCCTGCCGGTGGATGAACTGGTTTTCCTCGCGGACGGTTCGGGCGGGTTAAAAGTCCTGGACGTCTCTTACCCGGAGGACCCGGTCCTGGTCACCACCATCCCGAGGTCAGGCCTAGCTTCCGCCCCGGTCTCCCTGGCCGGCTGGGGAAAATATCTCTTTTCCGCCGGGGCGGGAGGGCTCTCGGTTCTGGACGCGGGCGAGCCCCGGGTCCCGGTGGTCACCGGAACGTTATCCCTGACCGGCACCGGTACCGGCCGGTCCCTGGCGATTTCCGGGAATTATCTTTTCCTGGCCGACGGGCAGGCGGGGGTGCGGACCATCCGGATCACCAACCCCGTTCTTCCCCAGGCCCTGAGCGCGTATACCACCGGGGTGGGGGGCGATCTGGCCGAGGACGTGAACGTTTTCGGGAATTTCCTCTTCGTCGCTTTTTCCCCGTCCGGCCTGGTGGTTCTGGATATTTCCAATCCGGAGGCCAACCCCTTGCCGAAATCGGCTTCACTCTCCTCCTCCGACTCCGTTTCCGACGCCCTGTCTCTGGCCCGGGACGGCAATCTCCTGCTTCTCGGCACCACGGCGGGGGAACTTAAACTCATCAATGTCTCGCGCCCGGCCAGTCCCAAGCTCTGGTCTTCCCTGAAGGTGTGCACCCAGGGGATATCCTCCATCGGGATCCGCGGGGTTCTGGCCTACCTCGCCTGCGGTTCGGACGGGCTCGCCCTCGTCAACGTAACGAACCCGGAATCCCCTCGCCTGGTCATCAGCTATACCGGCTTCGGAAACCTGAACCGGATTCTCTCCGACGGCTCCCGGCTTTTCGCCTCCAACGGGGGCGGAGGGTTGCGGGTCATCGGGGCGGCGGACCTCGTCGGCAGTCCCCAGACGATCAACACCCAGGTCCTGACCCAGGCGCGGGGGGTCACGCTTTACCGGAATTTCGCCTACGTGGCCAATGGTTCCGACGGCCTAGCGGCGGTGGACCTAACCGATCCCACCCAGCCCCTCCTGGCTTCCGCGGCGAGCACGACCGAGGCCCGGGCCGGCGCGGTGCTGGGGAACGCCCTGATCGTGGCCGACGGTCCCGACGGGATCAAGATCTTCGACCTGGCCTATCCGGATTCCCTCACCCCCGCGATCGCGAGCATTAAGACCGAGTCGGCGCAAAACCTGGCGGTGGGCGGGAACCTGGTCTTCCTGGCCGATGGGACGGGCGGGGTGAAAATCTTCCGGATCACCAACCCCCGCTATCCCCCCTCCGGCCCGCTGGCGACCGTGAGCCTGACCGACGCCCGGGGACTTTCTCTGGCCGGGGGCCGGCTGTTCGTGGCCGACGCGAGCGCCGGACTGGTGGTCATGAATATCACGGACCCGGCTCATCCCCAGGCGGTCAAAAACATCCCGGTGGCGGGGACGCCCCAGACGACCGCGACCCGGGGAAATTATCTTTACGTGGCCTCCGGAAGCGCGGGCCTGCTCATTTTCGGGATTTCCGACCCGGACAACCCTCTCGCCCTGGGCAGCCTGGATCTCCTGGGGCAGGCCCAGGTCCGGGCGGTGGAAGTGTGGGGTGATTACCTCTTCCTGACCACCGACCGCGGGATCGAGGTGGTGAATAACAGTTCTCCCGCCCAGCCGGTTTTCCTGCGCACGATCGCGCGGTCCGAGACCCGGGCCCTGGCCTTGCGGGGCAATTACGGCCTGGTGGCCGCCGGTTCCCGGGGACTGGAGGTAATCCAGCTGATCCAGGAAACCTCCGATTACCTGAACCCGGAATCGGCCCAGTCCCTGACGCTCAATGAACAGGCCAACGACATTGTTAAAGGCGAGGTCCGGCCGGCCTACGGGACGCTTTCCTTCGGGGAGGCCAGGTTCTATCTCAGCAACAACGGCGGGAAATCCTGGGACGAGTTCGAGCCGTACCGGTTGCAATCCTTCACCACCCGGGGTTCCGATCTCCGGTTCCGGGTTGAGCTTTCCACCCCCGACCCGACCCGGACGCCGATAATTGACGAGTTGGTGGTGCTGTACAAGATCGCAAAGTAGCAAAGCGCAGAGCGCAAAGAGCAGGGCGCAGGGAGCAAATTGCAGGAGGCCGGGCGTCCCGCCCGGCAAATGACAGGTAGGGGAAAGAGAATAGGTCAAGGGTCAAGGGTGAAAGGAAAGAACGCAAAACGCAGAGCGCAAAGAGCAAAGAGCAGGAAACAGATGACCAGTAGCCAGGGGCAAGAAAATAAAAAACCCCTTACCCTCCACTCTCCCCTCCCCGCCCTTGACAGGGCAAGCTGGGGGAGAGGATTGAGGTGAGGAAAAAAAATATTCAAATGGAAAAAAATAATACATATATTAAAAAATCCTGGCTGGGGGTGCTCGTCTTGAGCCTGGCCTTTTTCGGCCCAGCCTGCGGCGGCGACAAAAATAATTCGGGAACGGATGCGGATACCGGCACTCCCGGGCAGACCTACACCCTTACCCTTTCCCGGGATACGGCCTGGGTTAATACCGGCCTGAAGTTTGCCCCGGGCAGCATTTTTCATATCACCGCGAGGGAAAAAGCCCGGGGGGAGATCCTAACCCAGGAAGAGGATCCGATTCCCATGTCCGGTCACGGGAGCCTGATCGGAAGGGTGGGCCAGGCCGGGCGGCCCTTCCCGGTCGGGATGGAATACCGCGTGGCCGGGAATTCCCTGAACGTGGAAGAAACCCTGTACCTGGGCTGGAATGACCGGGATTTCGACCCGCCCGCGGATTCCGGGAATGCCCGGGAAGATCTGGAAGTAAAAATCCAGGTGATCTACACGGACGGCGCCCCCCTCCTGGCCCCGGCGGACGGAATCTGGGCGGCCAATACCCAGCCGAATTTCAACTGGGACGAAATCAACGACGCGGCCCAGTACAAGCTGGAGGTCAGCCAGTTCCCGGATTTCCGCCTGCTGGAGATCAGCAACACCAGCACGGTGACGACCTTCAACCTGGTTTCGGTGGGGGTGTCCACACCCTCCATTGGGGGGACAAACACTTCGGATACTTCGGTCACGCTCCCGGAAGGAGTGCATTACTGGAGGGTGAGGGCCCAGTTGAACACGGGGAGAACCCTGGCCCCGAGCTACGGCTGGACGGACTGGAGCAACACCTTCCATTACGGGGTGGAACTCGGGGTGCTTGCCCCCACGGCCCCGACCATCCTGGAGCCGAAAGCCGGGGATACTTTCACCGAGGGGGAAACCCGGATCTTTGAGTTCACCTCACCCCCCGACCCGAGCGGCTTGGTCTGGAGACACCGGCAGGTGAAAACCGCCTGCGGGGAGTCGCCCTCAATAAACTCGGAGGATCCCGAAAGCGGGGAACCGAGCCCCTGGCAGGTATTCCAGGGGAGCCTGGACGTGGCGGACCCGACCAAATCTCCCCAGTATTACGGTTATTTCACTTCCCCGGTCCTGACCCGGGGCGAGTGGTTGTTCCGGGTGGAGACCCGCGATGGCGCGGATGCGGGCGCCAGCCGGGTGGCCAGCACCGATCTGCAGGCCTCGGTGGGATGCGAGGAGTTCCCGGAACCGACTACCGGAGGGTACCCGGGAGGAGTTACATAAAGAAAAAGAAGGTGGCTGGGTGGTTAGGTTGTTGGAAAAAGAAGGTAGCCCAGACTTCGCCCGGCAAAGCGGGGCAGGATGCCCCGCCTTGAAAAGGGCTTCCGACTACGCCAAGGCTACGTCGGACAGGCCTCTGGGTTCGCAGAATTCGGAGGCCGGGCGTCCCGCCTGGCAAATGGCAGATGGCAGATAGCGTATAGCAAATGGTTAGGCATAAGGTAATAAATGTAAAAAGTTAAAAGAGGATACCGAGAAGAGAAGAAAATCCGGAATTTTCAGATAGTGAGCCGTATTACAGACCCCGCCAGCGATTGACATTAATATAAAGGAAGTAAAAATATATAATAGTTTGAGCTAACATACTGATTCCCACGGTGGGATTTCAGCGATAAACATAAGGAGGAAAAGGTGGAAAGCAGAATCTCCAAGGTAATGGCGATCATGTTTGCCCTGGCATTGGGCCTGGCCGTTTCCTGCGG
>JAPLJI010000040.1 GCA_026388655.1 Pseudomonadota bacterium | reverse complement strand
CTCCAAGGGCCACCTCAAACTCACCCCCAAAATCCTCCTCCTCTACCAGCAACTCGTCGACTCCCACCAGGGCATCGAACACGCCCGGCTCACCACCGCCCTCCCCCTCTCCCCCGCCGAAATCCAGCCCCTCACCCAATTACTTCAGAATACCTTCAAACACCAGCTCCAATTCCACCCCCAAACCGACCCCGGCATCCTCGGCGGGTTCCAAGCCAAAATCTCCGACACCCTCATCGACGCCAGCCTCCGGCAGCAACTCGATTCCCTGAGAAAAAATTTGATTGAATAGAAAATTTTTGTATAATCTCGAAAACACTAGGAGAGCAATATGACAACGCGTGAGCAAAACATCGTATCAGTCATCAAGGACCGGATCGAGAAATTTGAGACTTCCGTGACCGTGGCCAATGTCGGCACGGTGATTGAGGTCGGCGATGGCATCGCCCGGATCCACGGGCTCGGACACGTCGGTGCCAGTGAGCTCCTGGAGTTTCCCCACGAAATCATGGGCCTGGCCCTGAACCTGGAAGAAGATAACGTGGGAGCCGCGATCCTGGGCGAAAGCAACGAGATCAAGGAAGGCGACGAGGTCAAGGCCACCGGCCGGGTCATTGAGGTTCCGGTGGGGGACGCTCTCCTGGGCCGGGTCGTCGACCCCCTGGGCCGCCCCCTGGACGGCAAGGGCCCGATTAAAACCACCAAGACCCGCCCGATTGAAAGGGTCGCGCCCGACGTAACCAAACGCGGCCCGGTGGACACCCCGGTTCTGACCGGGATCAAAGCGATCGACAGCGCGATCCCGATCGGAAGGGGACAGCGGGAATTGATCATCGGCGACCGCTTTACCGGGAAATCCATCATTGGAATCGACTCCATCATTGCCCAGAAGGGGCAAAACATGATTTGTATTTATGTCGCCATCGGCCAGAAACGCTCCAAGGTGGCCCAGGTAATCGGCATCCTGGAAAAATACGGGGCGATGGATTACAGCATCGTCGTGGAAGCCGATTCCTCCGAACCGGCTCCTTTACAATATATCGCCCCCTACTCCGGATGCGCCATTGGGGAAGAATTCATGGAACAAGGTAAAGATGCCCTGATCATTTACGATGACCTTTATAAGCATGCCTGGTCCTATCGTCAACTTTCCCTCTTGCTTCGCCGGCCCCCGGGACGGGAAGCTTACCCCGGGGATGTCTTTTACCTGCATAGCCGGCTTTTGGAGCGAGCCGCGAAAATGGCGCCGGAATTTGGAGGGGGGTCCCTGACCGCCCTGCCGATTATCGAGACCCAGCTGGGAGACCTTTCCGCTTACATTCCCACCAACGTCATTTCCATTACCGACGGCCAAATCTACCTGGAACCCGACCTGTTCAACGCCGGGATCCGGCCCGCCGTCAACGTGGGGCTTTCCGTTTCCCGGGTGGGAGGTTCGGCCCAGAGAAAAGCGATGAGAAAAGTCGCCGGCAAGCTCCGGCTGGAATTGGCCCAGTTCCGTGAATTGGAGGCCTTCGCCAAGTTCGGGGCGGAGGAACTGGATAAGTCCACCCGCAAGCAGCTGGAGCGCGGAAAGAGAATCGTGGAAATCCTCAAGCAAAATCAATATACCCCCTATTCCCTCGGGAAAGAGGTTACCATTCTTTACGCCGTGCTCAATGGTTATATTGATGATCTCCCCGTCGAAAAGGTCATGTCCTGGGAACAAAATTTCCACCGTTTTCTGGAATCCAACTATCCGGACATAGTCAAGAAGATCAACACCGAAAACGACCTGACCCCGGATAATGAGGCGCGGTTGAAAACCGCCATAAACGAGTTACTGAAAAAAACCGTTTAAACTTATGATCAGCGCCCGAATATTACGCCGCCGGATAAAAAGCGTTCAAAGCATCGCCAAGATTTGCCGGGCCATGGAGATGATCGCCACGGTCAAGCTGAAAAGGACCCAGAACCAGGCCCTGGCCGGGCGACCTTACACGGAAGCGATCACCCAGGTGATCGGCGATCTGGCCGCCCGGACCCAGATGGACTTAAGCACACCCCCGCTCCTGCAGAAGCGGGAGGTCGGCAAAATCACCCTGGTCCACATCGCCAGCGACCGGGGCCTGTGCGGGGGCCTGAACGCCAACCTGAACCGGATGGTCGCCAAGTTTATCCTCGAGAATAAGGCCCGGCCCGTCTCCGTGATTACCGTCGGCCGCCGCGGCCGGGCCTTTGCCCGTTACACCAAGCTCAATATCCGGGCCGAATTTCACGGGATCAGCGACGCGCCCACCCTCCGCGACACCTTGCCCATCTCCCGCCTGATCATCGATGAATACAGCCATAATGAAACCGATCAGGTATTTCTCGCTTATCCGACCTTTGTCAGCATCATGAACCAGAAACCGACCCTGGACCCCATCCTCCCCATCGAGCCGGCCAAAACCACTTCCCTGGCGACGGAGTACATTTATGAGCCTAACGCCAAAACCGTCCTGGACGAGCTCCTCCCCCGGTTCATTGAGATGCGGGTTTATCACGCCATTCTCGAACTGATCGCCAGCGAGCAGGCCTCCCGGATGGTGGCCATGCGCAATGCCAGCGACAATGCCCGCAGCGTGATCGAGGGTTTGACCCTGACTTTAAATAAAGTTCGGCAGGAAACCATCACCAAGGAAATCTGCGATATCAGCGGAGGCGCTGAGGCATTTAATAAATAAGGAGCGATCCCATGGCAAACGGAAAAGTTGTTCAAGTTATTGGTACCGTGGTGGACATTGCGTTTCCCCCCGGAGAGCTTCCCCAAATCATGAACTGCATCGAGATCCCCGCGCCGGACGGGAAAAAATACGTCGTCGAGGTTCAAGCCCACATCGGGAACAACTGGGTCCGCGGGGTGGCCATGACCCCCACCGACGGACTGGCCCGCGGAATCGAAGCCATCGATACCGGAGCCCCGATCTCGGTGCCGGTCGGTCGGGCTTGTCTGGGACGGCTGTTCAACTGCCTGGGGGAACCGTTGGACAATATCGGGGAAGTTAAAACCGAGCAAAAATATCCTATTCACAGAATGCCCCCGGCTTTAATCGACCAGGAAACCACGCCCCAGATCCTGGAAACCGGGCTCAAGGTCATGGACCTGATCACCCCCTTCACCCGGGGCGGTAAGATCGGGGCCTACGGCGGCGCCGGTGTCGGCAAAACCGTCATCATCATGGAACTGATCCGCAACATCGCCTCCGAGCACGGTGGGTTTTCGGTCTTCGCCGGGGTCGGCGAGCGGTCGCGCGAGGGCAACGACCTCTGGCAGGAAATGAAAAGGTCCGGGGTTCTGGATCGAACCGTCATGGTCTTTGGGCAGATGAATGAAAGCCCCGGGGCCCGCTCCCGGGTCGCCCTGACCGGGGTGACGATGGCGGAGTTTTTCCGCGATGTGGAAGGCCAGGACGTGCTTCTTTTCGTCGACAACATCTACCGCTACGTTTTGGCCAACATGGAACTTTCCGCCCTTCTGGGTCGGATGCCCTCGGCCGTGGGTTACCAGCCCACCCTGGGAACCGACGTGGGCGAGCTGGAAGAAAGAATCACCACCACCAAAAAGGGATCCATCACCTCCTTCCAGGCCATTTACGTCCCGGCCGACGATTACAGCGATCCCGGGATCGTCGCCACCTACGGCCACCTGGACGCCGTGGTAGCCCTGGAACGCTCGATCGCCGAGCTGGGGATTTACCCGGCGGTGGATCCCCTGACCTCCACCTCCCGGATCCTCGATCCCGCCATTGTCGGCGAAGAACACTACCGGGTGGCCCGGTGGGTCCAGGCCACCCTGCAGCGCTACAAGGAACTCCAGGACATCATCGCCATCCTGGGCATGGAAGAGCTTTCCGAGGAGGACAAGCTCACGGTCAACCGGGCCCGCAAGGTCCAGAGATTCTGCTCCCAGCCCTTCCATGTGGCGGAACAGTTCACCGGGACCCCGGGCCGATACGTGCCCATTAAGGAAACGATCCGGGGGTTCAAGGAAATCCTGGAAGGAAAGCATGATGGGATTCCGGAAGCGGCTTTCTTTCTGGTGGGAACCATTGAAGAAGCGGTCGAGAAAGCCAAGAAGATGCGGAGTGAATAATGGCCGATAAAATCCGGTTCGAGGTTGTCACCGCGGAAAGCAAGGTTTACCTCGACAACGTCGACGAGATCGTGCTCTGGGGAGTGGAAGGGCAGATGGGGATCCTCCCCCACCACGCCCCGCTCCTCACCATCCTGATCCCCGGATACATCCTCGTCCGGAAAGACAACGAAGAGCATTACCTGGCCGCCACCGGGGGAATCCTGGAGGTGCTCCCCGACAAGGTCATTATCCTGGCGGACGCCTGCGACCGCACCGAAGGCTACGACCTGACCATGGCCGACGTGGCCAAGAAACGGGCGGAGTGGATCATCGAGGAAACTCTCAAGGCCGCCGCTTCCAAGGACCACGCTGTCGCCGAGGCCGCCTTGCTGCGTTCCTTAAGCTGGGTGAGAATGGCCCAAAAGAAAAAGCCTCCCAGAAAAGCGATCTAACGCTTTAAGGAGTGCCGGTGGTCATCCGGCCTTTATTTGCTTATCCTTTCTTACCGAGCTTGGGGGAATGAAAATTCTGAAATTAATTCCCGTTAATAAATCGCTTGCGAAGGTAGTCCGGGGATTTCCGGTTGTCCAGGATAAATTAATAAAACAATGTTCCCTCCGTGATTCACCTTAAGTGAAACAACCCGATCCAATCATGGACCCAGAAAAACCGAGAAAAATCCTGGTAGTCGAAGACGACTCCGACATGCTCCTGGGGCTGAAAAAGCTCCTGACCAAGGAAGGCTACGAGGTCGAAACCTCCGGGGACGGCATCCAGGCCTCCGAATTGGTGAGAAAAAACTTTTACTCGATTGTGCTCCTGGATTTGAAACTGCCGGGGATCGACGGATTCGAAGTTTTAAAGCTAATCAAGGAAACCCGTCCCGACTCGGAAGTCATTATCATAACCGGACATGGTAATTTAGATACCGCCATCCAGGCCCTGAAACTTAATGCCTCCGACTTCATCACTAAACCCTTCATGAAGGAGGCCATCCTGATCGCCCTGCAGCGGGCGAACGAAAAAATCGCGATCAAAAAGAAGTTGAAAGAATACACCGAGACCCTGGAAATCAAGGTGCAAGCGGCCATCGTCGAGATCGTGAGAAGGCAGGAATTCGAGCGGCGGCTGATCCAAAGCTCCATCGACGGCATCGTGGGCTCGGACGGGGAAGGAAAAATCGTTATCTACAACGAGGCGGCGGAGGATATTTTCGGATTCCCTCCCGCCGAGGTTTTGCAGAAAAAAAATATCAACGCGCTCTATCCAGCCCCCATCGCCGAGAAAATTCAACGCGACCTGGCGGGCCAGATCGCTCCGGATAAACCCCTGGGCTGGAAAGAAATCACGATCTCGAACCGGCAGGGCGAAGAAATCCCGGTCCGCTTTTCCGGGAATATCATCCGGAGCAACGGGGGAACCATCGGGAGCGTCGGCTTCTTCCACGACCTCCGCCAGGTAAAAAAACTGGAACAAGAATTGATCCGGTCCGAAAGGCAAGCGGCCATCGGACAAACCATGGCGAGCATCGCCCACTACATCAAAAACATCCTCAGCGGCCTGCAGGGCGGGATTTACGTGGCCAATACCGCCCTGGAGAAAAACGACATGGATCGTTTTAAGGCCGGCTGGGAGATGCTACAAAAGAACACCAACCGGATCACCACCCTGGTCAAAGATCTTTTAAACTATTCCCGGGCCCGCGACCCGGAATACCGGATGGCCTCCGTGAACGAAATCGTTCAAGAGGTCCAGAACCTCATCGAACCCCGGGCCAGGGAATACAATATTAAATTGACCCGGAACCTGGACCCTAACCTTCCCCCCATTTCCCTGGACCCTCAGGGCATCCATAATGCCCTTTTGAACCTGGTTTCCAACGCCTTGGACGCCTGCATCTCCGGCCGGGAAAGAGACGACCTGGAGGTAAAAATTACCACCGCCCAGAGCAACAAATCATTGATCATCGAGGTATCCGATAATGGCGCGGGAATGGATGAGGAAGTCAAGAAACAGCTTTTTACTTCCTTTTTCAGCACCAAGAAAGGCAAGGGCACGGGCCTGGGCCTGCTCACCACCCACAAGATCATCCAGGAACACCGGGGAACCATCGCGGTCAAATCCGAGAAAGGGAAAGGATCAACCTTTATCATTGAATTACCGAAGGCGGAAAAAGCCATGAACAAAGGAGGCCAATAATGGGAAAAGCGGTTCTGATCGTCGATGACGATCCCGACATTATCCTCTATGTATCCACCATTTTGGAAAAAATCGGCTGCCATACCTCGGGGGCGAAAAATGGGGAAGAGGCCATGAACAAAATCAAGCAGAATAGGCCGGACCTGATTATTCTGGATGTCGTCATGCCCCTCCTGAGCGGAGTCAAGCTTTACCGGGATCTCAAGGTCAGCGAAAAATTTAAAAGCATCCCGATCATCATCCTCTCGGGAATCTCCAAGCAAACCTTTCTCGACTCTCAAGAAGCTCTTTCGGAGTTCACGGATCAGCCCATTCCCGAACCCAGCGCCTACGTGGAGAAGCCCCCGGAACCGGAACAATTCACCAAAATCGTGCAAAGATTTGTCCAGTGAAAAACCGAATTCGATTAATGAGAAATATTGACAATAGATTAGCAGGCGAATATAAATGAAGCGGGTTTTTGGTTGGGAGTGACCCCGAAGCCATAGAGGATATATCGCCCGTTATGATCTTAAAAAAAGAATGGCCAGTGGTTTTCCAATTATTGTCCGTCGGGTTCTTCGTGGCTTTCGCCCTTTTGGTTCCAACCGTAATTGGGTTTTATTTCGATCGAAAATTAGCCCACCATTTGCCTTATCTTACCCTTTCCGGACTGGGCCTGGGGACAGTCCTTATGTTTGTGGGAGTCTACCGGATGGTGCAACCGTATCTTAAGGAAAACGAAAAACCAAAAAATCAAAGTCTGGAAAAACCTAACCCAGGGGACATCAATGGATAATCAAGAAGAAAAAACCTCGGGATCCAATCTCAAAAAAATCGCCATCGCCGTAGGGATAATTCTGTTGCTTTTAACCTTAATCAGTTTCGTCGGCAGCAACGTCGGGGCCATGATTTTTAAAACCAAGGCGCTCAGCGTCTTTGCGGTCGGCAAACCCCACGTCGTGCTGCCGGCCGAAATGCCCTTCCACGGCGTCCATCTCAGCAACACCATGCTTACCTCCTTCATCACCATTTTAATATTAATGTTGTTATTCATTTCCGCCGCCCGAAAAATAAAATTGGTGCCCAGCGGCCTGCAGAATTTTGTCGAATTCTTTTACGAATCGCTGGCCAATTTCATTGAAGATACCGCGGGGACGGAATACGGGCGGAAATTTTTCCCGGTCTGCGCCACCATCTTTCTGTTCGTCCTTTTCAACGGCTGGCTGAGTCTCATCCCCGGTTTTGAAACCATCAAATTCAACGGCGAACCCCTCCTGCGCAACCCCAATACCGACATTAACGTTCCCATGATGCTGGCAGTGATTTCTTTTTGCTTCGTGGAATACTGGGGTTTTAAAGCTCACGGCCTCAATTATCTGAAGAAATTCATTAATGTCGGCGCCCTTATCCAAGGCTTTAAAGAAATGTTTGCCGGCCAGGTCAAAACCGGCCTCAACAACATGATCATGGGCCTGGTCTCTTTCTTTACCGGGATATTGGAAATCCTGAGCGAGTTCATCCGCCTGATCAGTTTCACCTTCCGTCTCTTCGGCAACATGACCGCCGGAATGATTTTGGTCATGGTCGCTATTTTCCTGGTTCCCTGGGTGCTTCCCTCAGTTTTTTATGCGATGGAAGCCTTTTTTGGTTTCATTCAGGCTTTGATTTTCAGTGGCTTAACCTTATGTTTTCTGGTTCTGGCAATCATGAGCCATGAGGAAGAGGCTCATTAACTCGAAGAAAGGGGGATAAAACTCATGGAAGCGGAAACCGCCAAGGTATTAGCCCGATTAATGGCTGCGGGATTGGCCATCGCCTTTGGGGCCATTGGTCCCGGGCTCGGCATCGGACGAGGCGGTTGCTATTTACGCTTTGATCGTGGCGATCCTGTTGATTTTCGTGGCTTAATCTTCTTTCGCGGAAGGACAAGACAGTGGAAGGTCAAGGTCTAGGTTTAGATCTCCCTACTTTTATCGGCCAACTGGTTAACTTCCTGATCCTCCTGGCGGTGCTGACGATTTTCGGCTTCAAGCCCATCCGGAAGATCCTGGACGAGAGAGCCAATCGGATCAAGGAAAGCATGGAGCTGGCGGAAGCCACCAAGAAGGAATACGAGCACGCCCAGGCCGAGGTCCAGAAGCGGATCCAGGAAGCCCAGAAGCAGGGGGAGGCCCTGCTGACCGAGGCCCGGTCGATCGGGGAGCGGCTCAAGGAAGAAGCCAAGGCCGGAGCCCGCCGCGAGGCCCAGGCCATCATCGAGAAAGCCCAGGCGGACTTAAAGCGGGATCAGGACAAGATGATTGACCACCTCCGCCGGGAATTTGCCGGAATCGCCATCCTGGCCGCCGAAAAGGTCATCCACGAAACCCTGGACAAGCAAAAGCACCTCCGGATCATCGAGGAAACCATCCGGGAAAGCGCTCTGGGCAAAAAGGTCAATTAACCGACCCGCGATGGCAAAGCTAACCTCCGGAAAACGCTACGCCCAGGCCGCCTTCGAACTGGCCCGGAAAACCGGGGACTTCCCCGGCTGGCTGGCCAGCCTGCAAAAAATCGCCGAGCTCCTCCAGGACGAAAAGCTCCTCGATCTCCTGGAAAACCCCCGCCACCCCCTCCCGGTCAAGAAAAAACTCCTGGAGGAAAAAACCGGCCCTCTCCCCCCCTTCGCCTGCAACTTAGCCCTCCTCCTCGTCTCCAAGGGCCACCTCAAACTCACCCCCAAAATCCTCCTCCTCTACCAGCAACTCGTCGACTCCCACCAGGGCATCGAACACGCCCGGCTCACCACCGCCCTCCCCCTCTCCCCCGCCGAAATCCAGCCCCTCACCCAATT
>JAPLJI010000176.1 GCA_026388655.1 Pseudomonadota bacterium | reverse complement strand
CGATCCGGGAATATACCTGGCCGGCCACGCGGCCCGAATAAACATACCCGGCATGCGGGGCCACTATGCCCAGGGCGGGTTCTTTTTCCCCCTTTTTATCCGCGGGCTCGACCAGGGTTTTCAGTTCCCGGGTCAGGGCTTCCGGTTTCCCGGGATAGAAACGATCGGCGACGGCGGGATTCCGAAGCATAATCTGATTATTTCCTGGCGAACCCAAACTCCTAAATTTCTAATGACTAATTTCTAATTTCTAATCAATGACCAATGTCGAAGTCCTAATTTCTAAATTTCTGAATTGATTATTGATAATTTGGATTTGGGATTTCATTAGATATTAGAAATTAGGAATTAGTAATTTTCAATTGGCTGGTCATTGTTTGGTAATTGGTGCTTGGTTATTGGGATTTATTAATAATCTATACCTGATCAAGTTTAAAAACCAGGCTTGTGCTTGAGCCGGAGGGAGAGGATCGCGAGGAGTCCCAAAAACCCAATAAAGGCGATGGCACCGAAGAGCAGTTCCCGGTGGAGGAAGTAAAGCCCCCCGGCCAGGATTCCGCCGAAAAAATTTCCGATGGCCTGGAACATGTTAAAGACCCCCACCGTGGTTCCGCGGATGTCCGGGCGGGCGAATTTGGTTACCGCGGTGGCCAGGATGGGTTCGAGAATGGAGTAGCCGAGGTAATAGGCGAAAATGGCCAGGTAGACGATCAGGTAGGAACCACTGAAAATCAGCGAGGTCCCGGTGAAAATAACCAGAAAGAATCCCACCATCAGTACCGTCCGGGTTTTTCCCTGGTCGGCCAGGCGCGAGCTGGAAATCATGGTCACCATTCCCAGGGCGGAGAGCGGGAGCAGGAGCATCCAGAAGTTTACCGGTTCGAGGTAATTTTGCAGGAGGAGGGGAAGCATGAAAAAGACCGCGGTCAGGGTGGTATAGCTTAAAAAGCCGCAGAGGTAGAGGGCCCAGAGATCCCGGTTTCCGAGAACCGAGCGGAACTGGGCGGAGTCAAAATCGATCTCCCGGTGAGGTTCTTTTCTCGGCGGGTCTTCCATGAAAAGGATCATGTAGAGAATGGAGAGAAAAGAGGTCAGGGCGCAGATCCAGAAAAGCGAGCGCAGGCCGATGGTTCCTCCGATGATCGGACCCACGATCAGGCCGAAAGCCAGGGCGATCCCGATGCCCATCCCGATGTAAGCCATGGCTCGGTTCCGGCGATTTTCCTCGATCGCGTCGGCGATCCAGGCGTAGGCCACCGAGGAGATGGCCCCGGCCCCCTGCAGGAGCCGGGCGAAAATCAGGAGATAAATGTTATCGGCCAGGGCGGCCAGGACGCTGGCGCCGCAGAAAATGGAAAGGCAGATGAGCACCACCGGCTTGCGCCCCAGGCGGTCGCTCCAACGGCCCAGGGGTACCTGGGTTATGGCCTGGGTCAGGCCGTAAGCGCCCAGGGCCAGCCCGGAAAGGAAATGATTCGCTCCGGCCAGCTGGCCGGAGAAAAGGGTGAAAACCGGGAGAACCATGGCCATTCCCAGCATGCGCAGCCCGAGGACCGAACTGGTTCCGATGATGGAACGAACCTCCTCCCGGCTGAATAATCGTGAGTCTACTTCGGTCATTTGTAGAAATTAACCATTTTTCCTTCAGGGGTTCAAGGGTTCGAGGGAGAAAAATGGTTAAATTGACAGGGAAACCACCGTTGTTAGAATCAAACCAATGGGATCGCAATTCGATCTGGAAATTCTCAGGGAAAAAATTGCCGGGTTAATCCGGGACGCCCTGGCCCGGGGCCAGGCGGAAGGGTCGATCCCGGCCGAGCTCCCGGAATACGAGGTGACCATTGAGCTTCCCCGGAGATCGGAATTCGGGGATCTGGCCTGCAACGTGGCTTTCCGCCTGGCCGGAAAGCTCCGGATGCCCCCCCGGAAGCTGGCGGAAAAAATCGCTGCCTGGATCGAGCTGGATCCGGAAGGCGAACTGGACCGGGTCGAGGCCGCCGGGGGCGGTTTCCTGAATTTTCTTCTGAAAAAGCGGGTCTGGGGTTCGGTTCTCGGGCGGATTCAGAAAGAGCGCGGGGCTTACGGCGATTCCAGCCTGGGAGCGGGGCAGCGGGTGATGATCGAGTTTGTCAGCGCCAACCCCACCGGGCCCCTCCACGTCGGGCACGGCCGGGGAGCGGCGGTCGGAGACAGCCTGGCCAACCTCCTCTCGGTCAGCGGCTTCCAGGTCTGGAAGGAATATTACATCAATAATGTCGGGAGACAGATCAACCTGCTGGGGCAGTCGGTGCTCGCGCGTTTCCAGGAAAGGTTCTATCCGGGCTCAGGATTGGATGAAATAATAAACGGTATGCCCGCGGTCGAGTTTCCCGCTGATGGCTATCAGGGAAGTTATATTCTGGACCTGGCCCGGAATCTGACCAAGCAGCCGGCCGATTTCTGGCCCCCCCCGGAGCGGGCCCGGGAGGAATGGATTCGAGCCATCGGGGTTTACGCCGGCCAGAGCGTTCTCCAGGGGATCAAGGATGACCTGGAACGGTTCGGGGTTGTTTTTGACCGGTGGGTCAGCGAAGAGGAGATCTATCGCTCCGGGAAAGTGGACCAGGTTCTGGCCGAACTGGAGAAAAAAGATTATCTGGAAAAACGCGAGGGGGCCACCTGGTTCAAATCCAAGGATGCCTTCGGGGAAGAGAAAGACCGGGTCCTGATCCGGAGCACGGGCGAAAAAACCTACTTCGCCTCCGATATCGCCTACCACCGGGAAAAATTCGCGCGGGGTTTTGACCAGATCGTCAATATCTGGGGGTCGGATCACCACGGGTATATTCCCCGGGTCCGGGCCGCGATCCAGGCCCTGGGTTATCCGGCCGAAAATTTAAAGGTGATCCTGATCCAGTTCGTCAATCTTCTGCGGGCGGGGAAACCGGTCTCCATGTCCACGCGCTCGGGGGAATTCATCACGCTCGCCGAACTCGTGGCGGAGGTGGGCCGCGACGCCGCCCGTTTTTTCTTCCTCTTCCGGAAGGCGGACAGCCATCTGGATTTCGACCTCGAGCTCGCGAAAAAGCAGGCGCCGGAGAATCCGGTTTATTACGTGCAGTACGCCCACGCGCGGGTTGCCAGTATCCGCGAAGAAGCCCGCCGGATGGGGATATCCTTTCCGTTCCCGGAATGGGACCTGGGCCTGCTCACCCTTCCGGAAGAACAGGTCTTGCTCCGGCAGATGGCCTGGTTTCCCAACCTGGTCCGGGAAAGCGCCCGGGCGCTGGAGCCTCATCACCTGACCGCTTACCTCCTGGAACTGGCCGGGAATTTTCACCGTTATTACCATGATCACCGGGTGCTCCCCTCAAAAAAAACGAGGGAAGTTCAAAGGTCAGGGGAAGGTCAAAGGTCAAAGGTCGAAGGTCAAAGTCAGAATGATCGGGGAGAAAAGGATCTGGAACCAGAGAAAATCAGCAATCAAGATGAAAGGGAAAGGAATTTCGAACCGGGGGAGTTAAAATTAACTTATGCCCGCCTGGCCCTTTGCGATTCCATCCAGGTGGTGATCAAGAAAGGCTTGGATATTTTGGGTATCCAAGCGCCGGAAAAGATGTAGAATGGGTTAGCTAGGAAAAAAAATAAGGAGGAAAGATATGGATGGGGCAAAGAAAATGGGCAATCAGTATGAAGTCAGCTTGGAGGCGAGGGAGCTATACCTGATCATCGCCGGCTTACTGTTATTCGCAATCCTGGTCTTCATCCTGGGGGTCTTTGTGGGCCGGAGAATCGAGAGATCCCAGGCCCCGCCGGCGGCGGTTTCCGAGACGGCTTCACCCGAAGGGGAAAAGGCCGAAGCCGGGGATTCCGGGGCCTATCCGGGCGCGGAAACCGAAGCGGCCCTGCACCCCGCCCCCGCCGGGGAGGAACCTGCCGTGAACGCTCCGGAAGGGATGGGAAAACCTCCAACCGGGCAGGAAAAGATGCAATACACTTATTATGATTCCCTGGTAAAGGGAAAAGGAGTCGGGATCCAGGCCCCGGCCCAGCCCCAGGGCCAACCGGAAAGCCAGCCCGAGGAGATCGCCCCCGCGGTCCCGGCCGAAGCCGAGAAAGCGGCCCCGGCCCCCGCCGCCAAGACCCAGAAGAAGGCCAAACCGGCTTCCACCAAGGTGGCGACGGCACGGAAACCGAAAGCCGCCGAGCCGGCGAATGAAGGCAAATACACCATCCAGATTTCCTCTTTTCTGGAGCGGGATCAGGCTCAGAACCTGGTCCGGTGGCTCCGGGAAAGAAAGTATCCGGCTTTCCTCACCTCCGCGGAAATCCCCGGGAAAGGAACCTGGCACCGTGTCCGGGTGGGCCGTTTTACCACCAAGGAGATCGCCACCAGGTACCAGAAGGAACTGGAAACGCAGATCCATCTTCGCGGGTTTGTCGCTCAGATGGATTAGGAGCGGGCTTGAAGCTTACCGGCGACCCCCGGGGACTCGAGGATCTCCGGGAAATCAAGGAAAAGAAGGTTGAATACCTGAAGTTCCTGATCACCAGCGCCAAGACCAATTTCGACCGGAAAATGGAGTTCAAAAGCATCGATAACCAGAGAAGTTACTACCTGGTTTATGACCCCATCACCTCCGAATTCCGGGTGGAAGTGAAGCCGGGGTAAAAAAAGTCCGAAGTCAAATATTTTAAGCCCGGATTTTAATTGAAAAATCTGGACAATTTTAATATTAGAGACCGTTGAAAAATACCCACTTTGTCATTCTGAGCCCCCGCCTGTGGCGGGGGAGAAGAATCTCTCTTCCGAAGGAGAAGCCAGGAAAACCAGACCCTTCGCTAGCGCTCAGGGTGACATTTTAAGTATGTTGTAACGGTCTGATTTATTTTGTTTCGCTCCGACCCGCCTGAAATTCAGATTTATTAATTAATGAAGCTAAAAACCGGCCGGTCCGGGCGGCCCCGGGAAAAATTATTGAGAATTTATCGCCGTCTGGCCGGAGCCTATGGACCCCAGGGCTGGTGGCCGGCGGAGGGGGCTTTTGAGATGATCGTGGGGGCGATCCTCACCCAGAATACTAACTGGGCCAATGTCACCCGGGCGCTGGATAATCTCAAACGGGTGAAGCTTCTGGACCCGAAAAAGATGGGAGAGCTGGAGGCCGGGGAGCTTTCCGAATATATCCGGCCGGCCGGGTATTTCCGGCAGAAATCCCGGACCCTGATGGAATTTCTCCGGTTTTTGCGGGCGGATTACGGCGGGGATCTCGAAAAAATGCTGGCTTCCGGCCGGGAAAATCTCCGGGAGGGGCTTTTAGGGGTGCGGGGAATCGGACCGGAAACCGCGGATTCAATTGTTTTATACGCCGGTCATTATCCCATTTTTGTTGTCGACGCATATACCGGCCGGATTTTCCGCTGCCAGGGTTTGATCGCGGAAAAGGCCAGCTATGGGGAGGTCCAGGAAATGGTGATGGCCAGCCTGGAACCGGATGAGCGTTTTTTCAATGAGTTTCACGCCCTTCTGGTCCGGCTGGGGAAAACCCATTGTCGCAAGGTACCCCGCTGTGAGGGTTGCCCCATAATAAGAGACCGGGTATTCTCAATAAGTTAAGCGGTGGTTGATAAAGGCTGGGGAGTAGGGCAAACTTTCGGTGAAAAAGGAAAAAGGTAATATTTGAAAAATAGTATTATCAAGGGATTGATCTTGAGTTTCCTGGTCTTTAGTTTTCCCGCCCCGGCCCGGGCCCTGCCGCCTCCCGACCCCCGTTTTCCGGAGGCGGGAATCGGTTTTGAGCTGAATTATTTAAAATCCCACGCCGCCGCGGTCGGGTTAAAGGGTTTCTTCCCCGAGGCTATAATCCAACCCCAGGGCAGTTACAATCTGCTGGTGATAATGATGAGTTTTTCGGATGTCGCCTTTTCCGCCGACGCCCAGGCTTATTTCTCGGATCTCTATTTCGGAAACGGCGGCAGCGGGGCTTACGCCGGGAGATCTTTTGTTCTCTTTTTTGAGGACATGGCCGCCGGCCAGTTTCGGTTCAATCGTCCCGGGGAGCAGAATGGCAGCAGCGAATTGTTTTTATGCCCGGATACGGCCACCGGGACGCATTCCGATTACGGGAAGGGGGGGATTCCCCAGGCCCACCAGGGGCCAGAGTTCGCTAAAGAAGCGGTCATATGCGCACACAATAAAGGTGGTCCTAACCTTTCCAGTCTTGACCTTTCTAAATTTGACAACAACGGTGACGGTGTCGCCGAGTCCATCATTGTCATTCATCCCGGTTACGGGGAGGAGCAGTGTCAACAGAAGTCAGGTTGCGGGGATATCTGGTCGCACAGCGTCGAGCTGGACAACTTCATCGTGGATGGGGTCGGAATCAAGTACGCGATGGGGCCGGAAAAAGACCAGGTCCTCGGGAAAAGCGGGATTGGGGTTTTCGCCCACGAATATTGCCACGTCTGGGGTGTTCCCGACCTTTACGATCCCAATTTGGAACAATCACGGGGGCTCGGATTTTATGACCTGATGGCCTACGGTCTTTACCTCAACCCCCCGGTTTATCTCTCCGCCTGGCCGCGGCATAAGCTCGGCTGGCTGAAGGAAAAACCGGCTGACGCCAATCTCTGCCCGGCGGAGCTTTCGCCCGTGGAGACCTCGGGGGAAGGGTATCTTCTTTATCCCAACCGCGCCCCGGGAAACGAATATTTCCTGGCCACCTTCAATACCGCCGAGGGGAATGACGAGCTGCTCCCGGCCCGCGGCCTTTTGATCTGGCATGTGGATGAGAACAAGTGGGCCGGAGAGGCCTATGGGACTCCCAACGACGAACCCTGTTACCCGGCCACCAGCACCGACTGCTGTACCCAGCATTTTCTGGTGGCACTCGAGCAGGCGGATGCCGCCTATAATCTGGAAATACCCGGCAGCTACCCGATCGCGAGTGCCTCCCACCCCTGTCCCAGCAGTACCGGATATTACTGTGATTCTCTGGATTACTGGAACGGGGGGGCTTCCTTTAACGAAAATACCGCCCCGGCGAGCCAGACCTATTGCGGCGGCGGCAGTGGCATCTCCCTCGACAATATCAAGGTTGACCCTTCCAACCCGGGACGCCTGCTTTTTTCCCTGACGGTGGATCCCGGCACCAATCCGATCATCGCTCCAATGATTACCTCGATCCCCGGGGTGGAAGCCCCGATGGCAGAACCTTATCGGTACCAGCTGGCGGCCCAGGGGAATCCGCCCCTGGAATATCGCCTGCGGGATTACCCGACCGGGGTTTCAGTGGAGTCCGGGACCGGGCTTTTAACCTGGGTTCCGAATGACACCCAGATCGGGGTCAATCATCTGAAGGTCGAGGCGGAAAATTGCCGGGGTACGGATGCCCAGGAATGGGACGTCACCGTTACCTACGCTCCGCCCACAGGGGAGGAAAAAAGCCAGGGTTGCGGCTGCAACTCCCTGGAGGGGTTCGGGTCCCTGCCGCTCGGGATGATCGGTTTTTATTGGTTGAGAAGATCAAGGAGAGCAGGACGATAAATAGCCTGCAATACCCAATCAATTGGAAATGACTAATTCCTAATTTCTAATGTCTAATGAAATCCCAAATTCCAATTACCAATGACCAACTCAAAAAATTAGAAATTAGAAATTCGACATTGATCATTGATTAGGAATTGGAAATTGGTCATTAGCAATTTCTATGCTGGGCATTGATTAGAAATTCGTCATTAGAAATTAGAAATTTCCCGGCCAGCGGTTCACGTGGTTTCGGATGGGCTTGCCAAGGAATCGGAGAAAAGAGATTATTTATCCGCGTTTGAGTCAAAGTTCGGAATAACCAGTTCGGCAAGATAAGGGGGTAAGTCACTTATGGATGAAATTCGGAATGTGGCGATAGTGGGCGCGGACGGGAGCGGGAAAACCACCCTGGTGGAGGCCGCTTTATACAACGGAAAAGCCATCAGTCGTTTCCGGCCGGTGGAGGGAGGCCCGCCCATCCTAGGCACCGATCCGGAAGAAGCCAAGCGGGGATTAACCCTAAGCTCGGCGGTATTCGGGACCAAGTGGAAAAAGGGGGACCTGACCCTGATCGATACCCCGGGAGAGGTGGATTTTGCTTTTGATTTGCACAATTCGCTCCTGGTGGCGGATGGGGCGGTCCTGGTCCTGAACCCGGTTCCCCCCTTGCGTTTCGAAGCGCTCAAGGCCTGGCAGATCATGGAGGAACTGGGGGTTCCCCGCGTGATTTTCGTCAACGGGATGGATCGGGAGAAAGCGGACCTGGACGAACTACTGGCCGAGCTGGAAAGCTTCAAGGGGGCCAAGCCGGTTCTGGTTCAGTACCCGGTCGGGAAGGAAGCCGGATTCCGCGGGGCGGTGGATCTCCTGCGGAAGAAGGCCCTGATCTTCTCCGCCGACGGTAAAGGCAAGGTCAGCGAGGAAGATATCCCCGCGGATCTGCAGAAGAAGGTCCAGGAGATTCAAGCCCAAATCCTGGAAACGATTGTGGAGGAGGATGACCAGATTCTGGAGAAATACCTGGAAAAGGGCGAAGTCAGCGAGGCCGAGGTGGAGCAGGCCCTCCAGGCGGGGGTTCGGAACCGGAAAACCGCTCCGATAATTTTCGGCGCGGCCACGAAAAATATCGGGGTCACCGTTCTCCTGGATATGATTTTCAAGGTCTTTCCCGCTCCCCGGGAAGGCCGGCAGTGGAAGGGGATCGAGCCGGCTACCGGCAAGGAGGTCGTCCGCGCCCCCGAGGCCCCCTTTGCCGGATTCATTTTCAAAACCCAGGTGGAGCATTTCACCGGGAAGCTGAGCTTCCTGAAGGTTATCTCCGGGACCCTGCAGTCGGAGACCACGGTTTTCAACAACGGGAGGGGCCTCAAGGAAAAAATCAGCGTAATTTCCCGTCCGCAGGGAAAGGACCTGCACTCGGTGGGCACCGGCGAGGCCGGAACGATCCTGATTCTGTCCAAGCTGAAGGAAGCTCAAACCGGGGACACCCTGACCGATGAATCCAGCCCGATTCGCCTGCAGGGCTACCTGCCTTCCCAGCGTCTGATCAGCTATTCCCTGAAACCGAAAACGCGTCAGGACGAAGAGCACATCTCCCCCGCCCTGGCCAAGCTGATTGAAGAGGATCCTTCCCTGGAGTTCAAACGGGAGCCGCAGACCAAGGAGCTTATCATTTCCGGAATGGGCCAGACCCATATCGACGTGGCCGCGGAGAAATTGCAGCGGAAATACGAGGTGTCGGTGGACCTCCTGACCCCCCTGATTCCCTACCGGGAAACCATCCGCAAGAAATCCAGCGCCCAGGGCAAATACAAGCGCCAGTCCGGAGGCCGGGGCCAGTTCGGGGACACCTGGATCGAGCTCGAGCCGCTCTCGCGGGGGAAGGGTTTTGAGTTCGCGGACAAGATCACCGGCGGCGCGATCCCCCGGAATTTCATCCCGGCCGTCGAGAAAGGGATCGTCGAGGCCTGCGAGGAAGGGCAGATCGCGGGTTTCCCGGTGGTGGACCTCCGGGCCTCGCTCTACGACGGTTCTTTCCACGTGGTGGATTCCTCCGACATGGCCTTTCGGATCGCGGCCTCGATGGGTTTCAAGAAGGCCTTTTCCGAAGGCGATCCGGTGCTCCTGGAACCGATTTTGAAAATCAAGGTTTACGTTACCGACGAGTACATGGGGGATGTCATCGGCGACCTGAACAGCCGGAGGGGAAGGATCGCCGGAATGGAAGTGGAGGCTTCTTCCCAGGTGATCAAGGCGGTGGTTCCGATGGCCGAGGTGGTCAAGTACGCGGCCGACCTTCGCTCGATCACCCAGGGCCGGGGGACTTTCACCCATGAGTTTTCCCATTACGAGGAGGTTCCCGCCCAGATCGCCAACCGGATCATCGAGGTGCACAAGAAGGAAAAAGAGCAGGAAAAGTAGCAATAAAAACGAATGCGGAATATAAAAAGTTTCGAGTTTCGAGTTTATAGTTTCGAGTTAAATTAAAGAAACCAGAGAAAATAAAGAAATCAAATGAACCCGAATGTAGCCTCCGGCTCGGAAGAGCCTACGGCTCGGAGAGGGCAAGGCTTCCTTCGGCTGCGCTTCCCTCGATAAGACTCGGGGCAGGCAGGACAAGTCAGCCTTGCGGGAAACGATAAACGGCAAACGAAGGAAATCGGTTTATAATGCCACCCCTCCAATTCTTTCGAAAATAGCGCTCATGAAACGAACTGATTTTTGCGGACAGGTCACCGCCCGGGACCTCGGGAGGAAGGTATACCTCCAGGGATGGGTGCAGAGACAGCGCGATCACGGGGGCCTGATTTTCGTGGATCTGCGTGATCGGGAGGGACTCATCCAGGTCGTGCTCAGCCCCGAGCAGAACCAGGCGGCTTACGAGCAGGCCAAGGAGTTACGGGCCGGGTATGTGCTGGCGGCCTGGGGCCTGGTCCGGATGCGCCCGGCCGGGACGGAAAACCCGGAGATCAAGACCGGGGAGGTGGAGGTTTCCGCGGAGGGGATCGAGGTTCTCAACCCCGCCAAAACCCCGCCGTTTTTACTGGACGGGAAAGCGGAGGTGGATGAGCAGGTCCGTCTGCGTTACCGTTATCTGGACCTGCGCCGGGACAAGCTCCAGGCCAATCTCATCCTCCGGCACCGCGCGGCCATGGTGGTCCGGGAGTATCTGGACCAGCAGGGGTTTGTGGAAATCGAGACGCCGTTTTTGACCAAGAGTACCCCGGAAGGGGCCCGGGACTTTCTGGTGCCTTCCCGCCTGAACCCGGGCAAGTTCTATGCCCTGCCCCAATCACCCCAGCTCTTCAAGCAGATTTTGATGGTGGCTGGTTTTGACCGTTATTTCCAGATTGTCCGTTGCTTCCGGGACGAGGATCTCCGGGCCGACCGCCAGCCCGAATTCACCCAGATCGATTTGGAGCTTTCCTTTGTGGAACAGGAGGACCTGTACCAGGTCGTCGAAGGCCTGGTCGCCCGGGTTTTTGAGCGGGCCCTGGGGGTGAAGGTGAACCTGCCCTTCCCCCGCCTTTCTTACCGCGAGGCGATGGAGCGTTTCGGGAGCGACAAGCCAGACCTCCGCTACGGCCTGGAAATCTCAGATCTGACCCGGGATTTTCCCCGGAGCAGCTTCAACCGGTTCACCGAGGTAGTCAACGGGGGCGGTCGAATCAAAGCCCTGAATGTCCCGGGCGGGAGCCGGTTTTCCCGCAAGGACCTCGATGACCTGACCGCCTGGATCGGGCAGTTCGGTGCCAAGGGGATGGGCTGGATAAAATCCGAGGGGGGAAAGCCGGTTTCCCCGATTCTCAAGTATCTGGAGCCATCCGAAGTCGGCACGGTCTTCCAGAAAATGGGGGTGGGGGAAGGGGATCTCCTGGTCCTGGTTGCGGACATAAACCCGAAGGTCGCCCTGGAAGCCCTGGGTCGACTCCGGATCCACCTGGCCGAAAAGCTGGGGCTGGTTCCGGCCGGCGACTTTAAGTTTCTCTGGGTTAACGATTTCCCCCTGCTCGAGTGGAGCGAGGAGGAAAAACGGTTCATGGCGATGCACCACCCCTTCACCTCTCCCCGGGACGAAGACCTGGAAAAGCTCGAGTCCGACCCCGGCGGGGTTAAGGCCAAGGCTTACGATATCGTTCTGAACGGGATGGAGATCGGCGGCGGGTCGATTCGAATTCACCGGGAAGAGATCCAGAGCCGGGTGTTCAAGCTGCTGGGCATCGGCCCGGAGGAAGCAAAGGAAAAATTCGGGTTTTTACTTGAGGCCCTGCAGTATGGGGCCCCTCCCCACGGCGGCCTGGCCCTGGGCTTTGACCGCCTGGTGATGATCCTCTCCGGGGCCGATTCCCTGCGCGAGGTAATCGCTTTTCCCAAGACCCAGAAGGCGGTCTGCCTGATGACGGACGCCCCCTCCGACGTTACCGAGCAGCAACTCCGGGAATCGCATATTCGGAAACGTTAGCCATCCTCCCCGAAAAAGGCGCCTTCATTTTTCCAAGGCAAACTGATAATTAGGCCGGTTTGAAAGAACCAATCCATCTAAATAAAAAATGAACCTTCGTTTACTCACCACCGAAATATTGATGGTCCCGATCCATGCCCTGGAAGGGCTTTCGGTTCGCCACGGTTTCGCCCGGGATCTTTACCGGAAGATGTCTTCGGTTTACCAGCTGGGGCGGCCGTTTTTCTATTTCGGCGAGGATTACTTTGAAAAAACAGTGAATCCGGGAGACCGGGTTTTGGAACTGGGATCCGGCACCGGGTACTTGTCCCGCCGGCTGTCCCGCCGGGCGGGGATGATGGCGGGGCTGGAACTGGAGAAGCCGATGCTGAAAAAGGCTTCCCATTATGGAGGCCGGGTCATTTATGTAGTGGGGGATATGACCCGGGTGCCATTCAAGCCTGGCGCGTTTGATCTTTGCGTCTCCCTAGGCGCGATCCATTGCGTCGATCCGAAGGATTTTTTCCGGGAGGCGGCGCGGGTCCTGCGGCCGGGAGGTAAAACTATCGTTCTTTCAGAGACGGGGATTATCCCGCGCTTCGCGCCCCGGGCGACGAGGGAGGCCATCCAGCGGGGGATCGAAGAATCCCGGATGAAATTAATTGAAGAAATTAAAATTGGCCGGCTCTATACCTTTTTTGTATCGATAAAAAAGAATTGAAGCTTCTTCCTTTCCCGGCAGATCCACCCCGGCAGATTTAATCCAGATAATAAAAATTTCGCTTGACATCAAATTTCCGATAATTTATAAATCAATCGATTGATTGAATATTGTGCCGAATTACTCCTAATGAAAAAGAAGAAAAAAGATACCTCGGATAAGGTGCTCGACGCCGCCGAGGCCCTTTTCGCCCAGCACGGCTACGATGGAACCACCACCCGGCAGATCGCCTCGGCCGCGGGCATATCCATCCAGACCCTGCATTATCACGGCGGGAACAAGTTAAATCTCTACAGCCAGGTGCTGCAGAGATCCATCGTTCCCGTCACAAAAATGATTAACCGTCACATTGAGAACATGATGACCGGGGATTTAAACGATGATGGAGCCATGCAGGAATCCCTGGAAAAACTCATGGATGAACTTCTCGAGGTTCTCCATCAGAATCCCAATTTTCCCCTGCTTTTTTTCCGCCAATGGCTGGAGCGGGATCCGAGTTTGCGCCGGGTGGAATGGGAGCAGCTGGTTCCCTTTTTGCGGAAATGGATTAAAGAGGTGGAAGGAAGGGTGGACGCGAAAAGGCGCCGGGGCATTGACCTGCCGCTGGCTTTCATCTCCCTGAGTTTTATTTACTGGGGTTTGTTTTCCAACCCGGTTTTCATCGGGAAGTTTCTCGATCTGGATCCCGAATCCCCGGACTATTTCGAACGTTTGAAAATCCATACCAAGGAAGTGACCTCCCGGATTCTCGGGAGAAAGAGCGAATTCCGGTCATCAGGAAGGAAGGGTTGAACATGGGCAAAGCGGAGGCAAAACCGAAGAAGAAACGCCAGCCGGCGGCTAAACCGGAGAAAACCCGCCAGCCGGCGGTAAAACAAAAGAAGGTCCGCCAGCCGGTGGGCCAGGACCAGCTGAAGAAAATCTTCGGGGCCGGCCGGGTAATAAATGATCCCACGGTCTTGAAGCAGTACGCGGGCGACCTGAGCTTCTCGCCGGCGAAGTCGCCGGATTTCGTGGTGCGCCCGGACCGGGCCGAAGAAGTTAAAGCCCTGATAAAATGGGCCAACCGGACAGCGACGCCCCTGGTCCCGGTCAGCTCCGGCCCCCCACATTTCCGGGGCGATACGGTTCCCGGGCACGGAGGGGTAGTGGTCGATCTTTCGGGGATGAAGAAAATCCTGCGCCTCGACCGACGGAACCGGGTGGCCATGATCGAACCCGGGGTGACCTTCCAGGAGCTAAAGCCCGAAGTAGAAAAACAGGGAATGAAACTGATGATGCCGCTGGTCCCCCGCGCGACCAAATCGGTGATCGGCAGCTGCCTGGAGCGCGAACCCATCCTGGTGCCCAAGTACCACTGGGACATGTCCGACCCGCTCTGCTGCACGGAGGTGATTTTCGGGACGGGGGACCTCTTCCGGACCGGCGCCGCCGCCGGACCGGGCACGCTGGAGGAGCAGTGGGCCTCGGGCCAGGCCCAGAAGAGTCCCCTCGGGCCCGGCCAGAGCGACCTTTTCCGGGTGGTGCAGGGGGCGCAGGGTACCCTGGGAATCCTGACCTGGGCCACGGTGAGGTTGGAGCTCCTGCCTTCCATCCAGAAGGTTTATCTGGCGGGCGGCCAGAAGGTGGAGGAATTTATCGACCTGGTCTACGGGATGCAGCGCCTGAAACTGGGGGACGAGTGCCTGATCCTCAACCGGATGGATCTGGCCGCGATCCTCGAGACCAAGCCGGCGGCAATCAAAAAGCTCATGGCCGGGTTTCCCCCCTACATCCTGATTTTCGTGGTGGCCGGCTACGACCGGTTCCCCGAGGAGCGGGTGGATTACCAGACCAACGACATAATGGCGCTGGCCCGAAAACACGGGGTCCAGCCGGTCACCGGTCTCCCCGGGGTGGACGGGGGAAAACTGCTGCGGGCGATTTCCGGCCCCAGCGCGGAGCCCTATTGGAAACTTCGGCCTCGGGGGAACTGCGCCGACATCTTTTTCCTGACCACCCTCGATCGCACCCCCGGCTTCATCAAGGTTATGAGTGAGGTTCTGGAAAAAACCGGCTTCCCGGCCTCCGACCTGGGCGTCTATCTCCAGCCTATCCAGCAGGGCCGGTCCTGTCACCTCGAGTTCAGCCTCGCCTTTGCCCCGGATGACCCGGCCGAGGTGAGCCGTGCCCGGGCGACATTTGACCGGGCCAGCGAGGCCCTGTTAAAGCAGGGGGCCTTTTTCTCCCGGCCCTACGGAACCTGGGCGGAAATGATTCGCAACCAGGATGCGGAGAGCGTGGCAGCGCTGCAAAAGGTGAAAAAGATTTTTGATCCCAATAAGGTGATGAACCCGGGAAAACTTTTTTTCTAAAAGAATGGACCGAAAATAATAAAGGAGAAAAACCATGCTGCTGGAGCTGAAAGATTACCTGGGGGACATGAAGAGGTGCGCGAGATGTTCCATCTGCAAATGGCCGCCCCTGGCCCAGATGAAAAGCTGGAGGTTTTCCCAAAATTGCCCCAGCGTTTCCCGTTACAACTTTCATGCCTACTCCGGAGGGGGAAGAATGGCCCTGGGCCTGGCCCTGGCCGAGGGCAAGCTGGATGAGACCGACGAGGAACTCATAAATATCGTTTATCGCTGCACCGCCTGCGGGGCCTGCGATTCCTCCTGCAAGTACAATTCGGAGCTGGAGGTCCTCTGGCCGATTTACGCCACCCGGGCCCGCCTGGTGGGCGCCGGCTGTTTCCGGGAGGAACATGGTCCGATCATTGAAAGCCTGCGCCGGGAAGACAATCCCCTCTCGAAACCCAAGGCCGAGCGCGGCCTCTGGGCCCAGGGCCTGGACGTGAAGGACCTCTCCCGGGGAGGGCAGGCGGATGTCATTTACCACGCCGGCTGCCTTTACTCCTTCGATCCGGAGCTTTCGGCGGTGGCCCGGGACACGGTGACCCTGCTCCGCCAGGCGGGTGTGGAGGTCGGGATCCGGGGCCAGCAGGAATCCTGCTGCGGGAGCATGGCTTTCCAGCTCGGGTTCCAGGGGGAGTTTATCAAGTTCGCCGAGAGCAATATCGACGATTGGAACGCCCTGGGCGCCCGGAAGGTGGTCACCTCCTGCGCCTGCGGGTTCGGGATCATGAAGGCGGTCTACCCCTTGCTGGGAAAGAAAATGAAGTTCCAGATCCTCCATATCAGCCAGTACCTGGACGAGCTGATCCGGGAGGGCCGGCTCCAGCTCTCGAAAAAAATTCCCCTCCGGGTCACCTACCACGATCCCTGCAACCTGGGCCGGAATTCCGAGGAGTACGTGCCCTGGAAGGGGATCGAGAAAAAGGTCCTGGGACAGCTGATTATCCGGGAGCCGGAGAAGACGGTCCGCCGGGGCTGGGAGGGGGTTTACGATCCGCCCCGGGACGTCATCCGGGCCGTTCCCGGGATCAAGTTCGTGGAAATGGAAAGAATCCGGGAATACGCCTGGTGCTGCGGGGCCGGGGGAGGGGTGAAGACCACCATAGATGATTTTGCCCTCTGGACCGCCTCGGAGCGGATCGCGGAGGCCCAGTCGGTGGGGGCGGAGGCCATCGTGACGGCCTGCTCCTGGTGCGAACGGAATCTGAAGGACGCGGTTTCCGCGCAGGGAAATAGAATGCAGGTTCTGGATATCGTGGAATTGGTTAAACAGGCTCGGTAACAACCGGCGGGGAGGCGAAAATGGCCCTGGAAAAAGATATCTATCAACAGTTAGAAGCCGTGGTTGGTCCGGAAAATATTTCCGGCAATCAGGCGGTTTTGTGGTCCTATATGTATCAGCCCTTCGGCAATACCAAGGGGGTCTGGGCCGAAATCATGCCGGAGGCCGTGCTTTTACCGCAAAGCACGGAAGAAATTGTGGCCATCGCCAAGATCTGCAACCGGCACCATATTGTTTTCAAGGCGATGAGCACCGGCTGGGGCATCCATAACCTGCCCGGGGTCAAGGGTGCGATCCTCTTGGACCTGCGCCGGATGAACCGCATCCTCGAGATTGACGAGAAAAACATGTTCGCGGTGGTGGAGCCGCACGTGATCTGCATGCAGCTCCAGGTGGAAGCCCTGAGAAAGGGCCTCAACTGCCACATCATCGGAGCCGGTTCCAACACCTCGGTCCTGGCCAGCGCCACCTCGGTAGTGGGGTACGGCCCGGACGGGTTATCCATGGGTTTTTCCGGACGAAACCTGCTGGGGGTCGAATGGGTGCTCCCGACCGGGGAAGTGCTCAAACTCGGTTCCCTCGGCTCCGGCGCGGGCTGGTTCTCTGGGGACGGGCCGGGGCCTTCCCTCCGGGGCATCCTCCGCGGCTGGGAGGGCGCCTGGGGCGGGCTGGGGGTGATCACCAAGTGCGCGGTCAAGCTCTTTCATTGGAACGGCCCGCCGAAACTGGAAATGAAAAACGTCCCACCCAACTACGTGCTCAAGGAGCCGCTCAAATATTTTCGGGCCTCGCTTTTCAACTTCCCCAGCCTGGAAAGCCTGGCGGAGGCGGCCTACAAACTGGGGGAATCGGAAGTCGGGTATTTCATTTCCCGGCTCAGCCCGGCCTTTGTCGGACTGCAGATGGCGGGCGGGCAGAATTACGTGAATTTGTGGGAGTCGGGGATGCCCCAGCAGATGCTGAAATACGCTTTTTTGTTTGTTATTTTCGCCAATTCTGAAGGGGAATTCGCCTTTCAGAAAAAGGTTCTGGAGCAGATCCTGGAAGAAACCGGGGGGCAGGCCTCCCCGCTGGCCGAAACCGAGGAAATGCAGGAACTGACCGCCACCTCGGTGATCAAGGTCGACGCGGTGACCCGCTCCTGCTTCCGGAGCGCGGGGGGATTCAACACCTCATTCGGCTCGATGGATACGATCGACCTGGCCATGAATCAAATCAAGGCCGGCACGGAGCTCAAGAACCGCTATATCCAGAAGGGCGTGCTCATGGAGGATGGCGGAGACAATTCCGCCACCCTGGTTTTCGACCAGGGCCACCTAGCTTACACCGAGGTTCTCCTGATGTATGATAATCATGACGATGAATCCACCGGAGGGGCCATGGCTTATCTTGCGGATTCCAACAAGGCCTGCCTGAACCAGGCCCTGGGCCTGCCCATCTTCCAGCTCTCCCAGGTGGGGACGGGCAAGCACGGGGCCTTCAGCCCGGCCTGCGGCGATTACGACAAGTGGCAGAAGAAAATCAAGAAGGCTTTTGATCCGAACAACACCGGGGATCCGACCGCGTATACGGAGCCGGAATAAGAATAAGATGGTTGGGTAGTTAGGTGGTTAGGTGGCTAGAGGGAAAAAAGAAATGACGATCCCAGCGAACCAAACGGGATTGGCGAAAGAAACCAAATTGACCATATAGACCAAACCGGTAACCGCAGGCTTTCCTTACAGGATAAATAGCCTGGGTATCAGAATTATCATTATTCTGAAAGAAAAAGGGAGGGAGGGAAAAAATGAAGAGTTATGATTTGATCGTCGTGGGCGGCGGCCCGGGGGGCAGCGCCGCCGCCAAGGAGGCTGCGGATGCCGGTCTGAAAACCGTCATCCTGGAGCGCGGGCGGTTCTGCGGGGAGAAAAATTCTTCCGGTTTCGGACTTTCCCCCAAGGCCGCGCGAGATTTTGACTACATCAAAGATCTGGATGTGCCTTCGCTCTGGCCCACCAAGTTCGGGGTGATGCACATCGTCAAGCCCAAGCCGTCCAACGAGGACCGGATGATCTGGGGTTTCACCCCGCCCCGGAGAAACAGCTACCCGCAGGCCAGCGAATACATGGTGCAGATGATGTACCGGCCGGAGTTCGACCAATGGATGTCCGGCCGGGCCCGGAAAGCCGGAGCGGAGCTCAAGCTCGCCACCCTGGCGACCGGGGTGATCCGGGAGGGAGAAAATATCGTCGGGGTGATCGATGGGAAGGGCCGGGAATACCGGGCCCCGGTGGTGATCGCGGCGGATGGCGCGCATTCCCTCATTGCCCAGAAGGCCGGGCTCCGGAAGCGGTGGGAGAAGGATCAGGTTACGGTCCTGGCCACCCTGGACTTCAAGGCCAATCCGGAAAGGATCGCGGAATACTGCGGGGATACCAACATCCATGTTTTCATGGGCCCGGACCGGGGCGGCTATGTATGTGCTTTCCGCGATGGTTTCCATGTCGGTTCCCGCCCCGCCAAAACCCTGCAGAGCGAGATCGAGGCGGGCAAAAACCTTTCCACCCGCTCGGTGATGGAGAATGTCCAGCTCGACTTTATCCAGAAACTGATCAAGGCCACCCGCGCCAAGCCCGCGGAATTTCAACTCCATTTCCTGCCCTGGCTGAAAAGATTCAACGAAAGGATTTACGCCGGCGGTCTGATGCTTTCCGGCGACGCGGCGGGGGTTCCGGAGCCGTTTATGGCCGAAGGGGTCTGGCAGGCCATGTATTCCTCGCGCCTGGCCGCTCAGGTGGCGGTCCGGGCCCATAAGGAAAAGGATTTCTCCTCGGCCTTCCTGAAGCAGTATATGGAGGAGCTCAAGGTTTCACCGGTGGGGGTGGATTTCACCTCCGGCCCCATCCTCCGGGATTTCTTTGAACAGTGGACCTCGGATACCTTCTACCAGCTTTTTGATAACCTGGCCGATGTCATGTTCTACGGCATGCTCACCATGGCCGAGCCCCATGCGGAGGGGATGCTCCGGGTGCCGGGGATCCTGCTCGAGATGCTGCCCCAGATTGGTTTCCTGTCCCGTTACTATTTTCCCATTGCCGAGGAAGCCGCGCGGGACAAGGTTACTAATTTCATTACCGGGATGAAGACGATGGCTCCCATGCTTCAGGGCATGATGAACCAAACCTCAGGAGGTAAATAACCATGGCGGAATATCCCATCGATAAAAAGAAACTGGTAAAGGTGATTGAGTCCCCGGTCGATTTTATCAAGGTCGACCGGGAGAAGTGCGTGGGGTGCAAGAATTGCGCGATTATCTGCGGGATGAACTTGTGGAAGGTCCGCAACGGGAAGGCGGCGCTGGATAAAGATTACAAGAAATTCTGCACGGAGTGCGCTTCCTGCTTCACCGTGTGCGACTTCGACGCGATCGAGTTCACCTTCCCCCCGGCCGGGTACGGAGTGGTTTACGAAAGAGGCTGAACCGACAAAGTTCAATCCTCCTTCGCTAAAGCTACGGAGGACATGGGTTCCAAGTTCAATGTTCAAGGTTCAAAGTTCCAAATTCTTGTCATTCCCGCGGAAGCGGGAATCCAGGGTTTCCTGGGATTTTATGGATCCCTACTGAAGTAATGTTTTCGTAGGGGAGCCCCTCCGCGGGCTCCCTTCTTCGGGCGACCGCGGAGGGCCGCCCCTTCTGGGTGCGGAACGTTCTTAAAGATGAGCAAAACTAAGAAATACATTTGGCGGGCAAGCTTGTTCCTAGCTATTTCCGCTGGGGTATTATCCGGCCCGGCCTACGCCGGCGACTCCGAGAGAGAAAAGTGGGGCGGACACTATTACGAGCCGGTCGAGGTTCCGGGCGAGATGCTGGCCCCCCTGCTGGGCCAGAAGATTAACCGCCTGGCCGTTTTTTCCTGGCAGGGAGGAGCGTGGAAACCGGTTCTTTCCCAGGTGGACGAACGCACCCCCGCCGGGCAATTCATCCTGACCCGGGGGCCGGAAGCCAACGCCGGTCTGGCCGACGGACTCTTTGACCCGCAAGACCTGCTGGTGTTTATGGCCAGGGATTCGGGAGAGAAAGCCCCGGCGGGGAAAGTGCCCGAGGGCGCGGAACAGATAGTCCCGGTGGAGCTGGAAGATCCGGTTTCCGGAAGACAATCCTGGGTATACCCGGTATTATTCAAAAATGAAGCCCAGGCCCTCCCGCTCCCGCCCATATCCGATTTGAGCGAAAGGGAGGGAGGTTTCTTTTTAAAGTTTCCCACCTACGATTACCGCGCGCTGGTAAACCACCGCGGAAAAACGACGATCCCCACCATCTTCATCAACCAGCTGCGCGTCCTGCCCGAGGCGGGGGGGAACGGGGAAAACATCATCGATCGGCAGAAGATCCGGGGGACGATTCGCTTCCTGGGCGGCCTGATCAAGGTTCCCTTTAACGAAAGCATCGTCAGCGGCGGGGTGGTCGCCTATCAGCCAGGTCCGGTCCGGATCCTGACCCATTCCTGTATGTATCCGGTTTTTCCCATGGGGATTAAGGGACCGAAATTTTATCTGGATTCGATCATGGTTGACACTTTGACCCTGACCACCACCATCGTGGATGTGCCCTTTGACCCGGGATACCTGATCCACGATATGGCCCTGTCTTTCGGCACGGACCTGACCCCGGCGGCCAAGGGAATGCGGTTTTACGACTCGGTTAACCGCCTGGGTTTCATCGTGGATGGCCGGATGGACGAAATCGAGAAAAAATTCAACACCGACAAGGAGGAATGGCGCCTGATCACCGGGCCGCAGGGCACCCAGATTCAAAAAACCGATTTCGACCCCAAGTTTTTGGTCAAGGGAAAATCTTTTTCGACTTACAACGATAATGAAAACGATCCCCATCCACCTGAGAATTTCCCGGGCGATATCGGTTCCGCCGCGGACCAGCTGGTCATCAAGGGCCTTTCCTCCGGGACTTACCGGATTAGAACCTTCGGTTGCATTCCTTATGACTACTACAGCCCGGAAGGGTTAAACCTCAAGTTGCTGAAAGAAATTCTGGATATTTCCGCCAACCCGCTTGTCATAAAAGTGGGGGATAAAAAGACCGGCAACCTGGGCGGCCGCCCACGGGACATTCTGACGCCACAATGAATGTTGCAAATCCAGAACGGTACATTTGCGGGCAAAAAAATTATACATTAACCAAATGTGTAGATATTCCCCGGGGACTTGAACCGGCAGAAAAGAGACAAGGAGAAATAACCATTAGTACATGCGGCCGGTTATTGCAAATAATGAGGGTCGGAAAACGGGATAAAGCCGGGGACCGTAACTTATTTTTCCAATCCCCGGGAGCATCTTGACTTCTCCGGTCTTTAATGACATAAAAGAAGGGTTTTTCCCAAATTAATTTTTTCGATGCCGACCAGGAAATCACACCACCAGCAGGAACCAGGCCACCAGGCCATGCGGCTGATCAGGCCCGTCGACCGGGTCCTCTCTTACCTGGAGGAGGGGTTCGTCGTCTTGGCCCTGGCCGTCATGGTCATCCTGGCCTTCATCCAGGTGATCATGCGGGATTTCTTCTCCATCGGGCTCGTCTGGGCCGACGAGTTACTCCGCCACCTGGTTCTCTGGACCGGTTTCATCGCCGGCAGCATGGTGACCAAGCAGGGCCGGCACATTGCCATCGACGTCATGTCCCGGACGCTTCCCAAGAACATGAGAAAATGGAACGAAATGATTCTGACCGCCGGTGCCATATTGTTTTCCGCCTTTCTCTTTAAAACCTCCTTACATTTCGTGGCGGTCGAGAAGGAATACGGGCAGATGTCCGCGCCGCTGCATACGCCGCTCTGGATAATGGAACTTGTTTTTCCGATTACCTTTGCCCTGCTCGCGATCAGGTTCACGATCAAGCTGGTGGAGATTTATTACCGGAAAGAGGAATAAGCGGGCATGGTGACCTTAGCCTTCATTCTTTGCCTCGCGGCGGCCGTCTTCGGGATGCCCCTCTTCGTGGTGATCGGGAGCGCGGCCCTGGTGGGGTTCGTTTTCGTGTCCATGCTGAACCCGGCCGTTATCTTCGGGGAGATGTACCGCCTGGCCTCCGCCCCCGGCCTGATTACCCTCCCGCTCTTTATTTTCGCGGGCTACATACTGGCGGAGAGCAAAGCCCCGATCCGCCTGGTGAACATCACCCGGGCCTTTTTCGGGTGGATGCCCGGAGGGGTGTCCATCGTCGCCCTGGTGGCCTGCGCCATCTTCACGGCCCTGACCGGGGCCTCGGGGGTTACGATTATCGCCCTGGGAGCCTTTTTATACCCCGCCCTGAGGGAAGAGGGGTACGACGAAAAATTCACCCTGGGCCTTTTGACCTGCGGGGGAAGTCTGGGGTTCCTGTTCCCGCCCGCCCTCTCCATAATCATTTACGGGGTGGTATCACAGGTCAGCGTGGATCAGTTGTTCATCGCCGGGATTATTCCCGGGATCGTACTAGTCCTGATCCTGTCCGCTTACGGGGTGATCAAGGGGCTTAAATTCTACCGGGGCCGGGTCCGCCCGAACGTCAAGGAATCCCTGAAGGCGCTGAAGGACGTGGCCTTTGAAATCCCGATCCCGATCATCATCCTGGGAGGGATCTATTCCGGCTTGTTCACCGCCAGCGAATCGGCGGCGGTTACGGCCTTTTATGTTATTCTCGTCGAGGTTCTGATCAAACGGGACATCAAAGTCGGGGCCCTCCCGAAAATCATGGTGGGGAGCATGCTCCTCGTCGGAGCGATTTTCCTCCTGATCGGAACGGCCTTGGGCCTGACCAATTTCCTCATCGACATGCAGATCCCGATGAAGGCCCTGGCCTTTATCCAGCAGTTCGTCCACAGCAAGCTGACCTTCCTCCTGATCCTCAACCTGTTCCTCCTCATGGTCGGGGGCCTCATGGAGATCTTCTCCGCCATTATCGTCATCGTTCCCCTGATCATTCCGATCGCCCACGGGTTCGGGATCAACCCGATTCACCTGGGAATCATTTTTATCGCCAACCTGGAAATCGGTTACCTGACCCCGCCCTTCGGGATCAATCTTTACATTTCGAGCTTCCGCTTCCAACAGCCTATTGGGAAGCTTTTCTCGGCCGCGCTCCCCTTCGTGGGCATCCTGATCATCGCCCTCATGCTGATCACCTATATTCCCCAGCTGAGCCTGCTCCTCATCCACTAGCGTACTTCATAATAATTTCCTTCACTTTTTTATGTCATTCCGGGCTTGACCCGGAATCCAGAATCATTTTTCCGTTATTCTCCTGAAAAAAGATCTTCAAGAATTCCCGATATTTAAATAGCCAAATTTTTACCTTTATTGCTAAATTTTTCAGTCATATTGATATGTTGAAGTCACTATAAAAATTTCATGCAAATGCCATAAAATATTTCTTGACATTAAATACCTTCTGGTGTAAAAAAATTATCTAAATTCCGAAAAATTTCTTACCAAGGGGGTGGGGATGAAACCGGAAAAAGCTTTTTGGAAAAGCCCTTTTAGGTCTTCTTTCATCAGAAAATCTCTTCTGATGGGGCATTCATTTGCTGCAGATCGAAATATTTTACCTTCCAGCGGTTTTTTATTCATTGCTCGCTCTGTCCGAAGAGTATTCGGCGGATTAGGGTGCTTGTTTCTCATTTATGTTTTTTTCTCTTCTCATTTGTTTGCCGAGAGTTTGGCATCCGGTCCCGTGCAGACGAAATTAGTCGAGGCAGGTTCCGAGCTTGTCCAGGCTGGAAGTGATTTTAATATGAACGTTAAAGATGTAATGTTAAATAGTAGTTCGATTTGTTCGTGTAATCCATTGTATTCAGAAGATGGATCTCATTATGTTTCAATCACGAACTCTCCTTCTAGTTTAGGAAGCGTATGGATTTATTCAATACATTTTAAGCCAGCATATTATCGTATTTGGTTTTATGATCCTTACTCGGAATTATCCGATCATTTGCTGGAGCCGGGTGAGGGTGGTTCTTTTCTCAGATGGTATTCACCGGGATATGGCAACTATTATCTACCTTTCTTTATCCCTACCGTGCAGGCAACGGGAGGCAGTGCTACGTTGGAATTCGTTATTAAAACAAAATATCATGATTCCAATGGGGAAGAAAAATGGGATGAATTCAATTTTAGTTTAAGCTTGGCTGACGGTGAAGTATTTGGTAATTATCATTGTTACACTGATAATTACGTATTTTACGCGGATGGTTGCGGCAGCAATACCTATGATTATGATTGCGATGGATGGTCCCCATGTGAAGGTGATTGTAATGATTACAATTCAAGTGCACATCCTGGGGCTGCGGAACAATGTGATGGTATTGATAATAACTGCGATGGGATTATAGATCTTGTTAATTGTTATGATGGTCCTTCTGGCACTGAAAATACTGGAATATGCCATGGTGGAACGAAGAATGTTTGTCGAGAGTATGATCCATGCGAAGGCGAGCAGACGCCCCTGCCCGAATTATGCAATAATGTGGATGATAATTGTAATGGCATTGTTGACGACATAAATATTACCGAAGCATGTAATGGAGTTGATGACAATTGTAACAATTTTATTGATGAAGGCTGCAATGATACGGATGATCAACAGGACCAAAACATAAAAGACTGTGGAATAGGCCAAGGAGAAGATCCTGTAAATATTGTTACAGGAAATTATTATACACATCCATTGCAGGATTTCTTTATTAAGAGTGACTTGATGGATATAAATTTCTCCAGGTTTTATAATTCCCAAAAGATTTATGATGGTCCAATCGGATTCGGCTGGACATATAGCTACAACATTTTTTTAATTAATCTCCCTGACGAAAGTATTAAAGTATTGCTTGGCGGAGGCAAGGGACTTTATTTCACCCCCGATGGTCAAGGCGGGTATTTTCCTCCGAGAGGTTTAAATTATAAACTAAACCGAATTCAAACAGAATGGAGTCTGATAAATCCGGATGGGCAGATATATTTTTTCAATGACTTGGGAAAATTAAATAAAATTACGAACCCGGCGGGAGGAATCCTGGAATTTGATTATAACTCGGAAAGTCAAATTTCAAAAATAAGGTCAGGTAATATTGCAGTGCAATTGAGCTATTTAAACGGAAAAATATCCGAGATTGTTGGACCTGACGATGAAGTTTTGGTCACTTACCAGTATGATGAAGCGAATAATCTAATACATGTGGCATATCCCGACAATTCTTTTATTAATTATTTCTATGATGATTACTACGGTGATATTCACAATCTGACCGGAATTTCCGAAGAAGATTCTTCAGGGAGTATTTTGAGTTACCAAAGTATAGGTTATGATAGTTTGGATAGAGTTGAGAGCTTACGCAGAGGGTGGGAAATATTACGATTTAATTATTATCCGGAGTCGCAATATACACAAATTCAAGCTTATGTTCAGGATGTAGGAGGAAAAGAGCCTTATAAAGTTCACTATAACGAGTATGGAGTTTCGACTTGGATAGAAGGGGATTGCGGCTGCGGCGGGAGCAGTGCCTCCGAATGGGATTCTTCAGAAAACAATCTCAATCGGACAAAATTTACCGATAAAAACGGCAACGAGACACATTACCAGGATTATGATGACCGTGGGAATCCTGGAAAAATTATTGACGCCCTGGGTCATGAAACCTTTTCTGCCTATCACCCGGTTTTGAATACCCCGCTTTACATAATTAAGGATAGCGTTCTCGGTCTTTCCGGAACGAAGAAGATCACCATTTACGATTATGACGACCCCTCCTCGGCTGTTGATCCTTATCCAACCGACAATCCGACCGATTTTAATCAGACGCCGACAAATTATCTCCACAAAATGATCGAAAAGGGTTTTACTTATAATTCTTCCGGACAAATCGACCATTACACTTACGTTACGCGTTATTTCTATGAAAGCAGTGAGACAAACCTTCAATCGAATAACATTGTTTTATCCGATTTGAACGGTGACATATGGTTGATACCGTATTTGCTCGACGGAAACTTCGGCAGCAAACTATGGGTAGCTAATCTTGGAATCCCGATTCCTTATCCTATGGTGGCGGATTATAACCAGGATGGAAATTTCGATATCGCGCTTACGGGGACAAGTGAGGTTTATCTTCTTCAAAACGATGGAAATCTGAATTTTACTACGAAGATTATCGCCTCCGGTTTTTCTATGAGCAACGATTATTATTGGGGAGCCACGGGTGCGGCCGGGGATTTCGGAGATTTTATCAATGACCCGAATCATCTTCCGGATATAGCCATTAAGACCTCCGCTTTCGGTCCGCAGATCGTCATTCTGGAGAATCTGGGTGTGATAAACGGTGAAATCCAGTTCTTAGAGAAGGGATTTTTCTCGCCCCCTAATCCCAGTTATGTCCCAACCCAATTAAAATCGGGCTATTTTAATAATGATGAATATCTGGATCTGGTGTTGGGTTATTATGGCGGGTTTTTTTGCGTTATGTTCGGTGACGGCGCGGGTAATTTCCCCACTTATTCATGCGCCGGCATACCCGGTTGCCCGGCTTTTGGAGGATATCATGAAATCGTGGCTGTAATCGCGGGTGATTTTAACGGGGATGGCAATACGGATGTGCTGGCCGGCCAGACTCACGATAATGATGCTGGTCAATCTTATTTATTTTTAGGAGATGGTAACGGTAATTTTAATTTAATCGGTCTTAGTTGCGCGGATCCTTGGAGTTACGAATACGGTTATGATACCAACCCTTATAGTGAAGGGTCCTCCGGCGATTATGGGATTGGATATGGCGCGACAATGGATTTTAACGGCGACGGTGCTTTGGATATCGTCGCCTCGGCATCGTATTATGGGATTGAATATTTCCCCGGCGTGGGCGACGGCAAATTCGGTCCGTTGACTTATGTTGATCCGGCCGAAGGGCGGGTGGACGTGGCTTCCAATGCGTCGATGGGAACGGGCGTCAAGAGGTTGGTCTCGATTGACGGCCCCCGGACGGATGTCGCCGACGTCACCAGCTTTGCTTATTACTCGGATTCTCCCGATCAGGGGTATAACCGGGGTCGTTTGAAAACCGTGGCCGATCCCACCGGCGGGATTACCCGATATGATGATTACAAACTTTTCGGCAATCCCACCAAAATCACCGACCCGAACGGGCGGGTGACTCTGAACGGATATGATTTCCGGGGCCGCTTGATTTCAAGCACCCAGAAAGAAGCAGGGCCTTCGGGAGAAGACGACCTGGTTACTCAATATGCCCTGGATGGTTTGGGCTCGATCAAACGGGTAACCCAGCCTAACGGCGAAACTATTGATTATCAGTATGAGGATGATACCCATCATTTGCTCGGGATCGCCCACGGAACCCAGTGGGTGGAATATGATTATGATTGGTTTGGCAATCAGATACTTGATGGAATTAATGACCGTGATTTCGATGAAAATAATCGCTTGTTTCGTATTTATAATAACGATTGGGGTACTTATACCCAATTTGCCTACGATCCCAACGGCAACCGGACCTCAGTTACCGATGATAATGGTAATGCAAATACATATGAATACGATGCTTTAAATCGTCTCGTTCAGGTTTCTGGCGTCCCGGCGTCCCAGCCTTCCAGCGTTCTAGCGTTTTACCAGTACGATTCTCACGACAATCTCATTTCTGTCACTTCATACCGCGCTCCCGACTCCTCACTCCTGACTAATTACTCATATGACGACATGGGCAGATTGGTTCAGATCAATTCCCCCGATTCCGGTTTAGCCCGCTTCCAATATGACGAAGCCGGAAATCTGATCGCCAAATTCGACGCCAACAGCCAGGAAACAACCTATTCATATGATGTTCTTAATCGTTTGGTTGAGCTTTCCAGCCTTCCAGCTTCCCAGCCTTCCAGCGTTGATGTGACCTACGCCTACGATCAAGGTGTTAATGGCCTCGGCCGCCTTTCCACGGTTACCGATGAATCCGGTTCCTCCAGCTACGCGTATGACCAGCGCGGCAATCTGGCCCACGAAAATAAGACCCTTGGCTCTTTGCCCTTTGCCCTTAGCTATTCTTATGACGCCAACGGCAACGTAAGCTCGATTACCTACCCCTCCGGCCGGGTGGTGAATTATCAGTATGACTCGGGTTTGGTTTCGGGGGTAAACGCCACTTTAAATGGCAGTTCCACTACCTTAGCCAGTAATTTTACCTATGACGGCAATCTTCTTTCCGGAAAGGCCACGCATTTTGTTTATGGGAATGGATTGGAATATGTGATGTGGTTCAACGCCCGTTATAACCCCTGGTTTTTTGTGGTGGGGGCCTTTGCTGGTGAAGAGTTGGCCCAGGTAACGGCGGCACGATTCTATAGTTATGATCCGGTGGATAATATTATCGGTTTTGATCAATACGATTCCTTTGAAGATTTGAATCAAGGGAATACTGCGCAAACCGATCAGTTTGGTTATGATCCCTTAAATCGCTTGATTTCCGCGGATGGTACTTATCTTGGGGATCTGGATTTTGGTTATGACTTGGCCGGCAACCGGATCTCCGAAGTAGACGACGGCAAGAACTACGACTACAGCTACTACGACGGCACCAACCGCCTCCGAGAGGTTTTAGATCCTCCGGCAAATTCCGGTGGTTCTCCCGGCTCGTCTGGTTCTTCTGGTTTACATAAAAATGTAGGGCAGGGCTTTAGCCCTGCTTTCTCCCCTTCTTTTCCCTCTTTCAAAAATACTCCCTCTCCCCATCCTGGTCGTCATTCCCGCGGAAGCGGGAATCCAGGGGTTTATCCCTCTCCCTTGAGGGGAGAGGGCAGGGGTGAGGGTGAGCGGGTTCCCACCGATTGGCAACGAATCGTCGGAGTCGTTCCTAGCGTCCCCGATAATTTCGAAGATCTGGATGAAAATGGTTGGACGGATATTCATGATCGGGTTGATGGCTTCTGCCACAAATGGCATCATAAGATTCCCGAAGATATTCTGATTCAGCTCAAATATCTCAAAATGCTGATCGAGATCAAACTTTATGCCCTTAAGCTTTCTTCTCCCTCTTTTAAGTCTGGGTCTTCAAATGTAGGGGAGCCTCTCTGCAGGCTCCCGTCTGGGCGTTTCTATAAGCCTGAACATGGAAAACCGTGTCCCCCTCCCCCGCCCCCTCCTCAGGTCACCGCCGGTGAGTTTGTTGGCAAAGTGCCGATTCACAGAATCGGATGACGAAGGCGTTGGTCAACGGCCAGCCCGTGGGTGAATATACTTATGATGCTTCCGGCCGCCGTGTGAAGAAAACTGCCTACGGCGTGACCACCTATTCCATCTATGACCAGTTCAGCAATTTGATCGCGGAAGCTGACGCTTCTGGCAATATTACTAGGGAATATATTTATTTAAATGGAAAACCTTTGGCGTTTATTAGTCTTCCTTTGCCATCCACCGCTCCGCCTCAGACCATTTCCCAGCAGGTCAGCGGGAGCTGCGGGACGATCTTCGCTTGGAACCCGCAGGAAGGGATTATTGGTTACGCTTTTATTCTTTCTCCTTTCTTATTTGCCATTTTCTTCCGAGTTACTAGAAGTACGAAGAAGTCATTTTTAATTTTACTCGGCTGCCTGGGAGTTTTTATTGTGTTTAGCTTCCTAGCGTCCCAGCCTCCCAGCGTCCGAGCACAGACCACGGGCGAAGAAATATATTATTATCATGTGGATCACCTCGGCACTCCAATCAAGCTGACGGATCAGAATCAAAACGTGGTCTGGAGTTGGCAATACGGGCCCTTTGGCGAGGAACCTTTGACGATGGAGCCTAACGCTATTTCACAGAATCTTCGTTTCCCCGGACAGTACTACGATGCAGAAACCGGGTTGCATTACAACATGAATCGCTACTACAGCACGAAACTGGGGAGGTATTTAACCCCGGATCCTATAAAAAGATATAGTAGATATCCACAACCTTTTAATACTTACTCCTACGCCGTGAACAATCCGGTGAAATCGAAGGATCCACTTGGCCTGGCAAGCGTGACCAACAATATGCCATATCCGGTGCAGGGTTCTGGTAACCCTGGTCCTGGAAGAGGGTCCGGTAATCAGCAAATCACGTTTTGGATTCAACCAGGGCAGACGGTTAACTGGGAGAATCCTGTGTACGTCGATGGACAAGAGATCACGGATGTTGACTTTGTGAATCCAAAGGGCGGGTCGATAGACGACTTTGATTACAACTCGTCGCCATATAGGATTCGTGGAAATGATGTGTTGCCGCAATACGATATCAATCCGAACGCGAACGCGAAGACTTGTAGCGAAGGCCAGACCACTCGGAATCCGGGACAAACGATGCTAAATACCATTCAAGCCTATGGTCCGGTATTCATGTACTTCTTCTAATGCATTCGGGCGGAGGCTAACAGTGCAGGCCAAGGCATCGACGCCAATACATCTTCCTTTGGTGATCAAGATCGCGATTGCGATGTTCGTGCTCGCGTCTCTCATCTTGGTAGGGGTCGATCATTATTACTCCATGCCGTTCTCGAAGGTGACCCGATCCTCTGTCATATTTATCATAGTCTTAGACTCCATACTGTTTCTCGCCGGCGTGAGCTTCATCGTTTTTCTTCTTCGAATGAGATTGAAACTCAAGCCAGGTTGGGAGGGTTGGCTTCTTGGCCTGTCACTTATTTTCTACGTCGTTGGAGTCTCTCCGCACGTGTTACTTGGGATAATAGACCTAGAAGTCTTTTATCCTCCTGTACACGTTTTCTTCTCTGATTCGCATGAGCTAAAGTATCTATACGGCAAGTGTCAGACGATAAAGAAGGGACAAACCATTAACGAAGTGCGGGCTATCATGTCTGAGTTCCAGATCGCCGAGCAACATCCTACGGATTTGTATTTTAACACCCCAAATCTTGGCAACTATGCTTGTGGTGTTCACCTTTCTCATGAAGCCGTGCCTCGCGTCATATCGGTCGATTTCATCCTTGATTGATAATAGCGAGAAAGCCTGGCCGGGATAGTACGGGAGCTTTTAACCCTCTCCGGGGATAATCTGGCTTCTTTTGTAACTAAAGATGAGCTGGGGCAGGTCAAGCAGTTCATAAAATTGGCGATGAAGATCAAGATCGCCGAGGCGATGAGAGAAGGGACGACCTACGCCTACGACGGGAATGGGAACATCATCGCGGCCGATGATATCCATTACAAATACGACTTCCAAAATCGTCTTGTTGGGGTTACTTCCCCTTTGCCTGAAGATGGCACCCTGCAAATTGCTTCTTATTCATACGACGCCCAAAGCCGCAGGGTGAAAAAGACCGCCTTTAACGTGACTACCTACTTCATCTATGACCAATTCAACAATTTGATCGCGGAATCTGATGCGAGTGGAAATATCACCAGGGAATATATTTACATGAATGGCAAGCCACTGGCTCTGATTAATCTGCCTTTGCCTTCTTCCGCCCCGCCCCAGACGATTTCTCAGCAAGTCAGCGGGATGTGTTCAACTATCGGTTTCGGCCGGGCCACCCGCGATCAAGCCATTCTTTTCTTCTTTATTTTATCGCCTTTCTTTGGCTTGATTTTGATCCGCTCTTACCGGAGAAAGAATTATTTGGCCTTTTCTGGTGCCGTGGTGCTCTGGTGCCTGGTGCTCGGCTCAGCGTTTATTTTCACCGAGGAAAGCGTCCGAGCTCAAGAAAGCGCTGAGAAGATCTATTATTTCCATTTGGATCATCTTGGTACTCCTTTGGTTATGACCGACGCCGATATCAATATCGTGTGGCGGTGGCAGTATGGGCCGTTTGGAGAAGAATCGCCATGGATGGAATCCAATACCATTTCACAAAATCTAAGATTCCCCGGTCAATATTACGACGCTGAAACCGGGTTGTATTATAATTTCCACCGCTATTACAGCCCCAAACTGGGGAGGTATCTCACCCCGGATCCGATTAAAATGCTGAATTTATATTCTATTTTATTATCTTTAAAATGTAAAATTGATCCTTTAATTGTCGAAGGAGCAGACGTTGATTTATATGGATATGCTTTAAACAATCCTATTATTTGGATAGATCGATTAGGATTGATGTGTGAAAAATCTTATTGGCAACGTGTTTGGGAAAATTTCAAGACTACAAATAGTGCAGTTCCAGGATTATTGGCTCCGGCAGGATTAGGTTTATATTCATCAGGGTATGTTTCTTCTGCTTTAGGGAGTGTTACTCTTGGGCAGTGGGCGGCAGGTGGTTTTCAGGGTGTTTCTATGGGTGGTGCAACATTTACCGGTTTGGAAACAGGAATTGTTGCGGGGGGAACTTGGGTTGTGAATTTCGCTTTAATGGGTACTGCATGGGAAGCAGGAGCGGCAGCAGGTTCATTAATTAATGCTGCAATTACACCTTGTGAACAAAAATCATGCGATTGAAAAAATGATAAAAGGGTCATTAAAAGAACGGATTAAAAGACTTTTAATTGGAATTACTATATTCATTTTTATTTATTTACTATTTATTATTTTATATTTATATCCTCACATTCCTAAAGATTTTATAGGATGGTTAGTATTAATTTTTATTGGAATACCAATATTCTTACTATTTGAAATGATTGGTAATTTTCTAACTAATAAGAAATTGGGAAGTAAAATATCTGAGAAAAAGTTTTCTTTCAAAAGAATTTTAATCTCAATATTTATCGTAATTTTATTTATAAGTATAACTTTTTATGTTATGATGCTACTTAATTCATTTTTTGGAAATCATTTCAATTAAAACATTTCATTTTCGATTTTTTATTCTAAAAGATTGTAAAATTCCTTGCTTATAATTGGCTGGGATAATTTAGCAACTTTTAACACTCTCCGGAGGCGACGATTCACAGAATCGGATGACGAAGGCGTTGGTCAACGGCCAGCCCGTGGGTGAATATACTTATGATGCTTCCGGCCGCCGTGTGAAGAAAACTGCCTACGGCGTGACCACCTATTCCATCTATGACCAGTTCAGCAATTTAATCGCGGAGTCTGATGCAAGCGGAAATATAACGAAGGAATATATTTACCTGAACGGCCAGGCTCTGGCACTGATTGATTTGCCGTTGCCTTCTTCCGCTCCGCCTCCTACAATTTCAGGCCAAGTCAGCGGGAGCTGCGGAACGATCTTCGCCTGGAACCCGAAGGAAGGGATTTTAGGGTATGTATTTATTTTATCGCCTTTCCTTTTTGTCATCTTTTTTAAATTTACCCGAAGTTCTAAAAAGTCTTTTATTCTTTTAATTGGATTTTTAGGGTCGGCTTTTATTATTAGCCTTCTAGCTTTCCAGCCTTCTCGCCTTCAAGCGCAAACAACTGGCGAGGTGGTCTATTATTATCATAATGATCATTTGGGTACTCCCATCAAGCTGACGGATCAGAATCAAAACGTGGTCTGGTCATGGCAGTACGGTCCCTTTGGGGAAGAGCCTTTGACCATGGAGCCAAACACTATTTCTCAGAACCTGAGATTCCCTGGGCAGTACTATGACGCTGAGACTGGGTTGCATTACAGTATCAATAGATACTATAGTCCTAAAATTGGAAGATATCTTTCTCAAGATCCTCTTGTAACAATTGGGTATAGTACAGTCAGTTATTTGTACTCTGATAACAATCCTATACGTCATTGGGATTATTTAGGTTTAGAGGTTGTCTATGGCAATCATAATATTACTGATTCGACGACAAGGCAGAAATTAACCGAATTGGATACTTTGAATGGAAGTCGAGATGTAATTGTAACTGGTGGTGATAGGACACCTCAACAGAATGAAGATGTTGGGGGTGCATCAGGAAGCTATCATCTCACAACCAATGGTGGAAAGGCTGCAGATATTTATATTCCTGGATGGTCTTCTGAGCAAACTGCCGAATTGGCTTCGCAGGTTGGATTTAATGGTGTAAGCACTTATGATCAACAACATAAAGGCCATACTCATGTAGATACCAGAGATTCTGAATGGAACGGACGTAATGGTCAAACACTTCAGGATGAACCAGAATGGCGGAAAGAAGGTGAAAGTAAAAAGAATGAAGAAAAAAAAGAAGTTAAATCTTGTAAATAGTAGGAGCAAACAAAGTGCTGAAAATAAATTCGTTTCTTTCAGTAATAATGATAATATTTGTTGTATGTTGTAACTATAACAAAAACCTTCAGTATGGTAAAGCCAAAACAAAAGAAAATGGTGGAAATGAAATAATAATTGCTACTAAAGTTCTTGAAAAATACTTGTATTATGAAGAAAAGGTTGAGTATGATGAATGCTACGCATTACTTTCAAGTAATTTTAAAGAAAGATTAAAGTCTTATACTGTTACTGATATGAATACCGGTAAGGATATATCGATAACAAATGCAAAGGTTTACAAAGATTATAGGTTAACCAGTGAAACCCATTGGTATGATCAGAAAATAAAAAAAGTTCAAGAAAATGGAGAAAATGTGATAATTGCAGTTGTGGAATCAATAGGTGAAGGAGAAGGTTTTAAGGAAAAAACCCGAATAAGGTTTTATTTAATAAAAGAAGGTTCAGATTGGAAAATCGATAAATGGGAAAGAGAAAAAATCGAAGATTTGTGAATCAAGATCGCCTCGGCGATACGGGAAGGGACGACCTACGCCTACGACGGTAATGGAAATATTGTGGGCTGGGATAACACGTCGCTTATTTATGACGTGAATAATCGATTAAAAGAAATAAAAGTTGAAGGAAATTCAGTAGGGCAGTATGTATACGACTCCCAGAGCCGCCGGGTGAAGAAGACCGCCTTTGGCGTGACCACCTTGTAGGGGGCCAAAATAGTTTTTAGCGAATGATCGGATGACCGGAAAAGAAATTTTGAAAATCTGATAAGCAATCCGGCCGTAATTTGCATAAAATTCCATAAAAATAGTTGTTTCAAGATTGAATTTTGGACTTTAACGTCTGCCTTTAGATAAGCTTCTACCTATCGTGCTGGGAAGTTCACCCTCCCCTCAGTCCCCTCCCATCCCCGCCCTTGACGGGGCAAGCTGAGGGAGGGGAGAAAATGGGGTCGGCTCCCATCGAGGGAGGGGAGATTTTTATAAGCAGGGAGATTTTTAAGCGGCTTTTTTGAAATAATAAGAATTCAGCAGGCCGCCCGCCAATTTAATTTTGTTGATTTTAGGAAGAAACGGAAAAGGTGAAGGTTCATGATTATTCACCCCCACCCTGGCCCTCCCCCCTCGATGGGGAGGGGAGTGATAAGGAAGGGCGTACATCTCCGCCGGGGTTTTCTGGTCTATTCCTTGATGGGGGCGGAGAAAGTTGTAATAGAGTTGATATTCGGAAAGATAAAATAAAGTCTCCTTCTGGCTGAAGGGAAGAATGTGATTGAGAAGCTCCCTTCTCACCGATCCGACAAATCTTTCCGCCCGGCAATTAAAAAGAGGGCAGCGGGGCGGGATTCTCCGATGCTTTATCCGCATTTGTTCCAAGGTTTTTCTGAATTCACCTTTAAAGCGGGAATCTCGGTCGGAGATGATAATTTCGGGGGTGCCGAATATTGTTATGGTTTTTTTCGGCTCCCGAGCGCAGGAAACAGCAGAAGGTTTGATCGAGACCGAGAAATGGAGAAAATAGCGGGAGTATTCGTCGAGAATGAAGAAAAGGTAGAGAATTTTCAAATGGAAGATTCTGAGGATGAAGAAATCTATACTCCAGATCTGGTTTGGATATTTGGCCTTGGGGTTTTGATATTTGGATTTCCTCATCAGTCCAGTGGGACATAGTCCTTCTTCTTTCAAGATCCGCCTGATGGTGCTCCGCGAAAGGACGATTCCCAGGCGAAGAAGCTCTCCCCCGATTCTCTTCGATCCCCAGAGGGGGTTTTCACCTTTTAACCTTCCGATCAGCTCTCTCAATTCCCGGGATATTGGAATTCTGCCGGGGTAGGGTGGACGAATCAGGGAACCTATTCCCTTTTGATTCAGCCATTGAATCCATCTTCTCACGGTTCTTTTAGAGGTTAGCAGGTAATTTCTCAGAAAGGCGGTATTGTCTCGGTTGAAAAGGTAAACGAATATCTGCCCCAATCGCTCTCCAGCCATCCACCGGGGCCGTTTTTCGAGGGATGAGAGTTTATGCTTGAGGACCTGAATCTCGTATTTTAGACAAAGATTCTCCCGGATGATCCTTTCCCAACGAATTTCCGAACGATCTTTTCCGAGTTTCCCGATTCTCCGGCTGGTCTTCAGGAACATCAAAAAACCGAGGTATTGGACAAACAGAAATACGAATCTGAGCAAACCCATCAGGCCCCCCTTAGAAAATTATATTTCCGTTGAAGGGGTTTATAGTATCATTGAATAGAACCTTCTGGGGGAAAAATAGTGAAAAGAAACCGAAGACCCCGGTCTACCCTCTACTAACTTCTTGAACTCAGATTTAAATCCCGGGTTTGTCTCCCCGGTTTTCTTATGATAAATTGATTCAAATTTTGAGGAAGGAAGAAGGTCATGTGGAAAGACCTGTTCGCGCATAAACCGCTAAGTTTATTTCACGAGGAAATGAAGGGTGAAAACCGGCTGCGCCGTGTGCTCGGGCCCTGGTCCCTGACCAGCCTGGGAATCGGGTGCATCATCGGGGCGGGCATCTTCGTCCTCACCGGCCTGGCCGCCCATTACAAGGCCGGCCCGGCGCTGACGGTTTCCTTCGTCGTATCGGGGGTAACCTGCGTTTTCGCCGCGCTCTGCTATGCGGAGTTTGCTTCGATGACCCCCGTGGCCGGTTCGGCTTATACTTACGCCTACGCGACGCTCGGGGAGTTGATGGCCTGGATCATCGGCTGGGACCTGATCCTGGAATACAGCGTCGCGGCCGCCTCGGTGGCCCACGGCTGGTCGAAATACTTCCAGAACCTGATCGGCATCTTTCACCTGAAAATTCCGCTGCTCTTCGCCAATTCCCCGTTTGATTTTGACCCGGCGGCGGGGAAATTCCTCGTGACCGGAAGCTGGTTCGATCTGTCGGCGCTT
>JAPLJI010000012.1 GCA_026388655.1 Pseudomonadota bacterium | reverse complement strand
GGTCTTTCCTTCCGCCAACCGCACCGCCTCCCGCTTGAAAGACGGTTCAAACTTCTTCTTCCGCTTCGCTTCCATGAACACACCTCCTCCCATTAGATTACCTTTGGTTTTCGATGTGTCCATATTTCAGGGACAGGTCAGACTGTTGGTCTGTTGGTCTGTTGGTCTGTTGGTCTAATTATCGATTTACCCTTTGAAAATCCCCGCCTTCACGATCCGGTCCAGGCGGAAATGCCGTTCCGCCTTCCGGAGCCGGCAGAAGGCTTTCAGGTAAACGGCGTCCCAGGCGGTGATCAGCTCGAGCGGCTCCACCAGTCTCTCGGTCTCCTCCCCGTCCGCGGAGACATACTTGAGGTAAAGGAGTTTTTTCTTCCCGAGCGCCTCCTCGATCTCCGGCGGGACGGGGATTTCCCGGCGCTTGAGGTAGGGAATGTATTCGACCGAGAAATTTATTAACTGCTCCAGGTCCCTGACCCCCTGTTCTTCCAGCCTCCGGGCCAAGTTCTGAAATACCCTGAGGGTGGTCTTCACGTCCGCGAGCGCCCGGTGTTCCCGGGCGGCCCGGATCCCCAGGTTCTTCGCGATCTCGCCCAGCCGGTTGCTGTAAAACTGGAAATGCTCCCGGGCCAGGGCCAGGGTGTCGATCACCCTGACCTCCGGAATTTTTACCCCGGCGATCTGGCACTCGGCGATCAGGAACTTGAAGTCGAAAGGGGCGTTGTGGCAGACGACCACCGCGTCCCGGAGGAGGGAAGCCACCTCCCGGGCGATTTCCTCGAAAAGCGGCTTGCCCATGAGCATCGCCGGGGTGATCCCGTTAACCGCGAAGGCCCCGGGCGAGACCGGGCGGAGCGGCTCGACCAGGGTCTGGAAGGTCTTGACGATCTCCCCGTTCCTCCACTTAAGCACCGCCACCTCGCAGACCCGGTCCCCGAAGTTGGGGTTCAAGCCCGTGGTCTCCAGATCGAAGACCGCTAGGCTCCGGTTCTTTAAATAATCAGGAAATCCTTTTTTCTTTTTCATCCTGCCCGGTTTAAAATCCCTTGTTTGAATTTTTTCTATCCGAAAACCTTTTCCATCCGATAATGCGTGCGGCCCAGATATTCAATCGAGGATCCGACCCGGCGCCAGCCCAACCGCGCAAAAAAGGCGGCGTTCTGGGACTGGATCAGGGCCTGCATGGAGTTCCCGCCCTGTTTTTTCACCTCTTCCTCGGCGGCCTTGACGAGTTTCCGGCCCACCCCTTTCCGGTAATGTTTATCCACCGCCAGGCGGCCACCCATCCAGTTCCCCTCCTCCCGGTAAATCCGGACCGTTCCCGCCACCTTTCGCTGGTCCAGGGCGATAAGATGGATGGCCCGGTTATCGTTATCGTCGCGGTCGGTCTTTGCAAACATCCCGAGCTCGCGGACGAAAACTTCCTCCCGGAGAGCATAGGCCTCCTTTAGTTCATCTTGGTCGCGGGCCGGATGGATCTCGATGCGTGACGGTTTCATAAACGTCTAGAACAATTGTCGAGCAAGCTTCCTTACAGGATAAACGACCACTACAGAAGATAACATTTATTTGTAGTGGCAGAACCTGGAAAAACCACGTCAGCTGATATCTCCCCTCCCTCGATGGGAGGGGATGAAGGGGAGGGTGAAAAAATATTTTATCACCCTCTCCTCTCCGAGCCGTAGGGTCCTACGAGCCGGAGGCCCTGCCCTCCCCCCTCGAGGGGGAGGGATATATTGTAACTTGAAATACTGAAGAAAATAATTTTAATCGGGAATGGTCTCATAAATCGGCAGGGCCGAGCAGGCCCCGCAGCGGACACAGCCGGCTTTGACCTCCCGGGCGGAAAGATTGTTCCGCCTCAGAATGGTTTTCGCCTCCCGGTAAATCTTCTTCATCCGTTTCGGGGCGGGAGGGGAATGGTTCTCCATCGGTGTCCCCGGAATCGGTCGGAAGGGAACGATAAAAGGATAAACACCGAGTTCGGCGAGCAGGCCGGCGCCCTTGATCACCTCCGCGTCCTCTTCCCCCAGGCCCACAATCAGGTAGCTCGAGACCTGGTTCCGCCCGAAGACATCCACCGCCCGCTTCCAGGCCTCGATGAACCGGGAGTAGCCGATCTCGCTCTTGGAAGGTGAAATCTTTTTTAGCACTTTCGGGGAAAAGGTTTCGACATGGATGCCAATCGTATCCACCCCGTTATCCGACAGGTGTTTTAACCAGGTCAGGTCATCGGGAGGCAGGGCTTGGACATGAATGGGGAGTTCCGTGGCCTCCTTGATCGTCCGGGCCGCCCGGGCGAGGTCCACGATCCCCCGGTCGGGCGTGGATTGGGTGCCGGTGGTCAGCGTCACGTGTTTTACCCCGTCTAGTTCCCTGGCTTTCCGGGCCGCCCGGGCCAGGGTTTCCGGATCCTTGAACGCAACGGTTTTGCCCCGGTCTAAAGAAATGCCGATCCCACAGAAAAGACAGCCTTTTCCCTGCGCGTAATAGGCGCAGACCTGGTTGACCGTGGTGGCCAGACAGTCTTCCCCGTGGAGAAGGGCGAAAAGCCGGAGAGGTCGGCCCTGGGAATCCAGTTCATCGTAAAACCTGGCCGACCCGCCCAACCGGACCTCGCCCAGGAAAATTTCATTCTGAAAAAGCTCGAACCTCCCCTTTTTTTCTTTGAGGGAATAGGGCGATTTTTTCGCCAGCCGGGGGATGGTCGGGACCGTGGCGGGAATGCCCTCGATAATCAGGGTAATCCCCTCGGCCGGCCCCGCTCCTCCCTCACGCCGGGGCGAATCCGCTTCGAGCCTCACCCCGAGACTCTGCAGCTCGGTCTTTAATTCAGCGATTTCCTTGGGATTCAAAGGAACAACCTCGATATTTAATAGGGAAGGCCGCCTTGCACTCTGCCCTTTGCGCTATGCGCTTTGCCAGTTTTTACAGCCAAAACAGCCTCGCCGACTCATCGGTCAGATCGTCAGCGATATTCTCGGCCACGGTCACCCCGGAAATCAGGTCGGCCTCGGTGTATTTATACAGGGAAAGCGGGGCCGGGCAGGCGGAGATCTTGATCCCGTCGCCGAGGGCGGCCAGGACCTGGGCTTCGTAATCGCCCACGGTCTTCGACCCGTGTCCAACTCCCTTCCTCACGCAGTGGACCCCATCGACGTAATAAATTATTTTCACTTCTTTTCCGCGGGACCGGAGCGACCGGGCGAAGCGCAGGGCCGAGTAGGGCTTCAAGCTCTGGTACGGCCCATCGGAAACAAAGATGATGAATCTCTCGATCAAATTCTTCTGCTCCAGTCTGATTTTTTCGAAATTTTAATCATTAAAAGCTTAACAATCAAACCAGGAAAACCTTCTGATCTTGAGTTTATTTAATCTACGAGATGGCGGGCAGCGGGAATTTTCGAGGAGAGGTTTTTCACCTTCAGGCCGGAATGTTTTGCGATCAGGTCAAAATGCCGGTCGGCGTGAAGCAGCAAGGCCCCGGCGGAGATCGCGGCGCTCGCGATAATGATATCGGCGTTGGGCACGGTCAAGCCTTTGCCTCTTAACCGGAAGGCCAGGGTTATTGCTTCCTCCCAGACCGTTTTTGATATCTCCACCTGGTGGAGATCATCCAGGCGGGTTTTCAATCTCAGGAAATCCATCTCGTTAGTTATTCCGCCTAGAAGCTCAAGCTTGATGAGATCAGAAACCGCTATCCGATCTTCCTGCAGATAGGGTTCGATCTCGGCCACCAATGATTCCGGGGGTGATTTTCTCAGGAGAAAAATCCAGACCGAGGTGTCAACCAGCACCCATTTATTCATCTGACCTCTGCTTCTCCAGCTTTTTCAGGTCCAGATCGATTTCATAGGTTCCAAACTCTTCCCGAAGCAGGGCGACATTTTTCTTGCGGATCAGCTCCCGCAGACCGGCCTCGATCGCCTCCCGCTTGGTTTTGGCGTTGATGGAGGCCACCGCTTTTTCGAGAAGCTTATCGTCAATCACAACCGTGGTTTTACCCATTTGATACTCCTTTGGAATACATACGATTAATACATATTATCATGCCATATCAATTCCGTTGTCAATATTATTAAACGCAAATGGAAGATAGCAGATGGCAGATGGCAACTACGGGGAATGTTAATGAAAATCTCCCCCCTCCGGGTCGTAGACCCTACCCTCCGGCCTGTAAGCTCTACCCTCCGGCCTGTAAGCCCTACGGGCTGGAAGCGGGGCTGGAAGCGGGGTCAGAGACCGGCCCCTCCTTCAACAAGGAGGGGAGTTATTTTCTGGATTCCTGCGTGCGCAGGAATGACCAATTTTTACGCTTTTGTTCTAATTTAACTTATTAAAAGACCAGAGAGACGAGATAGACCAAATGAACCAGATGACCAGACTAGGCGGGTTTTTCGGGCTCTTCTTTTTCGGGCTTGGCGGCGGACTTCTCGCCCGGCTCGTCGCCCAGGGACATGATGATCAGCTCGTTGATGTCCCGCATGTTCAGGGGCGCGCCCAGGCCCTGGATGCCGGTCAGGAGCGCCTGGTAGCAGAAGGGGCAGGCGGTCACGAACTCGGTGGCCCCGGTGTTGATCGCGTCCTTCACCCGCGTCCGGGCCATCTCCTCCTGCACCTCCCGGTAGCCGGCCTTCAGGCCTCCCCCCGCCCCGCAGCAGCGGGAATACTCGCCGAAGCGCTCGATCTCCGTGAACTCGATCCCGGGGATGGATTTCAAGACCTCCCGGGGCACGTCGAAGAGTTGGTTGGCCCGGCCCAGGTGGCAGGGGTCGTGGTAGGTGACCTTTAGATTAACCGGCTTCTCCAGCTTGAGCTTCCCTTCTTTAATTAATCTCATGACAAATTCAGTCATGTGTAAAACCTCGAAATTAAGCTTCCCCACCCGGGGATAATCCTGCTTGATCGTCTTGTAGCAGCCCGCACAGGAGGTAATCAGGGTCTTGATCCCGAGCTTATTGAAGGTTTCGATGTTCTGCCCGGCGAGCCGCTCGAACTCGTAATCACCCATCCGGAGAAGGACCGAGCCGCAGCAGCGCTCCTCGTTCCCCAGAATCCCGAAATCCACCCCGGCCTTGTTTAAAACCCTGGTGGTGTTGATCGCCACTTCTTTGACATTTACATCGTAGGAAGCGGTGCAACCCACGAAATAAAGAACCTCCGCCTTCTCCTTGGCCAGGTTCTTGGGCTCCGCGGCGATCCGCTTCTCCCGCTTGGCCCGGCTGGCCCACTTGCCCCGGGAGGAACGCGGTTGCTGCCAGGGGTTATCGTAGGATTTGACCGAGGCGATCAGGGGCTGTTGGTTGGGGAGCAGGAGCAGACCCGCATCCACGAAAGACCGGCGGATGTTCTCCCAGAGGTCCACCGTGTCGATCGCGGCCGGGCAGACGATGTGGCACTGCCCGCAGGTGGAGCACTCGAGCAGAAATTTGTGGAACTCCTCCACCCGGCTCTTCGGCACCGGGTTGATCCCCAGCCAGCTGGCCAGGGGCCCCTGCTGTTCCTGGACGAGTTTTCGGAAACGGGTGCACTTCTCCCGCGGAGTCAGCCTCTCCTCGCTGTCAATGGCAAAGACCGGGCACCACTTGATACATTCCCCGCAGCGGGTGCAGGCATTCGGCTCCAGGAGCTGGCGGGTTTCCAGGTTCGAGATCGGGATCAGGGGGGAATTCGGGTAATCCGGCCGGCTTAAAATATAGGCCCCGGCGATCGCCCCGCCGAGAAAGATCCAGATCCCGATCAGGAAGGCGAGCCGGCCCGCGGAATAGCGGGTCGGGCGCTGGCCGGAAAGTTTGGCCAGGTACTGGAGGATAAGATCAACCTCCGCCGGGGTGAGTTTCTCCTTGAAGGCCGGCATCGAGGTGGTGGATTCGGTCCCCTTGACCTCGGAGCCGTTCCGAATCGTCTCGATGATTTTCTTGCGGTCAAAAATATCCTTGAACTCATCGGTGGTCAGGGCCCTCCGGAAAGACTCGGTATCCAGGGAGGGAATCACCTCGCTCCCGGCCTGCTTGACCCCGATGTTGGGCTGGTAGGTCCTGCCCCTCTCGCCGTGGCAGGCGCCGCAGAATTTCTGGTAAAGCTCGGGCCCGGTTTTGGGTTTTGGCTCCTCCGCCGCGAAAAGCGTGGAAGTAAAGATGAGAAGAATCAAGAAGATGGAAAAATATCTTCTTTTCAAAATCAACTTCATAACCTTGCCAAAGTTTTCAGATCCTTCGCTCCGCTCAGGATGACAACCTCCGCTCAGGTTATATTGAGACTCGGATTTTATCATTTGGAAATTATTTTGAACTTTGGATTTTGACATTTGGATTTTATTATTCTCCTCCCGGCAAAAGCGCCCAGAAGGTCAGGACGCCGATGCCGGCCAGGATCATTAATCCAATCGCGATCACCCAGATCCGTTCCCCGATCTTCCGCCCCGGTTTCCGGTCCAGCCAGGGCAGGATAAAAATCAGGACTACGATCAGAGCGAGGATCCCCATCCCCACCAGGACGGGGACGAGCTTCATGAGCTGGTAGGTCCAGAGGAAGTACCATTCCGCCTTCACCCCCGCCGGGGTGATCAGGGTATTGACCTTTTCCTCGTACCCGACCGGAATCAGGACCGCGAGCGCCACCACCACCCCAACCGTGAGCAGCAGTGCCAGGAACTCCCCCAGGACCACCTTGGGAAAAAAGGTGAGCTCGTCTCCCGGGGCTTCCACCGGGGGTTTCTCTATCTGCGGGATCTCGGGTTTTTGGGCTTCCGGTTCCATCTACGTTACCTGTTTTTGCTCCTCCCCCTTGAGGGGGGAGGAAACAGGAGAGGGTGAAAATTTCATTGAATCACCCTCCCCTCTGTCCCCTCCTCTCCGAGCCGGAGGCTCTACCCTCTGGCCTGTAAGCCCTACGGGCTGGAAGCAGAGCCGGAGGCCATCGAGGGAGGGGAATTTATATTTAATAGTTTCCATACTTTTTATAACGGTTTCTGGATTCCGAGCCTCCGGATCAGGGCAAAATGCACGCCCAGGAGAACAATAACAGCGACCGGGAGCAGAAATACATGCGCGGTGAAGAAATGGGTCAGCGCCGCCTGCTTGATCACGTAGCCGCCCTGGACGAAAAGGAGGATTGTCGACCCCACCGCCGGGACCTCGCCGGCCACACCCATAGCCACCCGGGAGGCCCAATACCCCTGCTGGGACCAGGTGAGCAGATAGCCCGTGGCCAGGAAACCGAATACGATCAGGAGCAGCAAAACCCCGCTGACCCAGGTGAATTCCCGGGGCGGGCGGTAGGAGCCGGTGATAAAAACCTTGAGCAGATGGATGAGCATGGTGATCACGATCAGGTATGCCGACCAGTGATGAATCCCGCGGACCAGCCAGCCGAAGGCCACCTCGTCGGTGATCATCTGGATGGACTCGAAGGCCTGATCTACGGACGGGATATAATAAAAGGAAAGGAAAACCCCGGTGGCGAGCTGGAGACCGATCAAGGTCAGGGTAATCCCCCCGAAGCAGTGGCGCCACTTGCGCTCGAAGCCGGAAACGGGTTTATCCAGGATTTTTTCGATCGGCTTCCGGAGCCGGAAACGCTCCTCCAGCCAGTTGAGGCCCGTCTCCTTGAGGTCCAGCCAGGTATTGTTAATCCAGCGGGTGATTCCTCCCGGGGTATCCAGGGCCTGGGAGAAACTTTTCAGCAGGTCTTTAATATATTGAATCGCTTTCCTCATTTTAGTTCGTCAGGTTTGTTAATATCCTTAAGAACGTTAGGTTCGTTAAGAACGTTATTTTCGTTTAGTTCGTTAATTCCTTTCACCCTTGACCTTTCACCTGCTTTTACTGCTCCCTGCTCTTTGCTCTTTGCGCTTTGCGCCATGCTCTTTATCCGCCGTATTGCATCGCGAACCGGAACCAGCTGGGATAAGGCTTGAGTTTTTCCGGCGCCGGCAGGCTGACCAGGACCATCCCCTCCTCCTCCTTGGCTTCAAAGGGCAGGAGGTTGTAGGGCCGGGCCGGGCCTTTTTGCACCAGGCCCTGGGAGGTGAAGAAGGAATCGTGACAGGGGCAGGGAAATACCTTCTGCTCCGGATCCCACTTCACGATGCAGCCCAGATGCGGGCAGACGGCGGAAAAGGCCTTTACCTTTCCGCCCTCCCGCAGGATAAAAACCGGGATCCCGAAGTAGCTCGAGGTCACCGCCATCCCTTCCGGGCACTCGCTCGCCGGCTTTACTTTCTGCCAGCCCCCGATCTTTTTCCGGAAGCGCTTGGGCGGGAAGAAAAAAGCGATCAGACCGCCCCCGACGATCCCGGCCAGGGCCACCCCGGCCACTGCGGTGGCGCCCAGGATGAAAAACCGCCTCCGGGTATATTTAACCTTTTCCAGGCTCAGTTCTTCCTTTTCCATAAGCCTCCAAACGGATTCGCTCTTCCTTCTTCCGGGAAGTGGTCTGAGTCACCGGGCAGGTCAGGATATGGAAAAACCCGCTCCAGGGGATGTAGGCGATAAAAACCAAGGCCAGGAGCATGTGGATGTTCCAGAAGTAAAAATGCCAGACCGCCCAGGGCAGGGGAGCGTGCCGGAGGACCCAGGCCAGGCCGGCCCCGACGAAGGAATAGAGTTGGTCGGGGTGGCTGGGCAGGGCCGCGATCCGGAAGGACTCCAGGATGAACCCGGTCAGCACCAGGACGAAAATGAAAGCCAGGCTGGTCAGGTCCTCCACCGCCGCGGAAACATACTGGTTCGCCAGGGGGGGGAGGCGGCGGAGAAATCCGAGGATGGTTCCGGAGAGGATCGCCAAGCCCAGCAGGTCCAGGCCCAGGTCGATCAACCGCCCGGCCGGGGCGGGCAGGGTGAAGGTGCGGGTCCCGAGCCCGAGGGCCAAGCCGTAGGTCAGGATCAGGAGCAGGATCAGGGTCAGGAAAGAACCGGAGAGCAGGAGGTAATTCACCCAGCGGAGCTTCGAGATCCGGGAGAGATCCAGTTGGAGAATGCCCATCAAAAAGCGGCGGATCGTCCGGGGCTGGTATTCCTCCACGACGTGCGACTTTTTTCCTTTCCGCCAGATCAGGAACCAGGAAACCAGGCCGGTGAGAAAGAAAATCCCGGCGATCCCGGTGGCGACGTAGAAAAAGATCCATTTATAGCTGTTCTCCGCCTCGTAGAAGCTGCCCCCGGGGTAATCATTATCCACGTGGCAGTGGATGCAGCGCATTTTGAATTCCTTGGCGTAGCTGGCCTCGGCCCGGGCCTGATCCGGAAGGTAAATCAATCCCAAAATAAAAACTAAAAGGATGGAAAGGATAATCCGGAAACCCCAGCCTCGATTCCGCTCTCCGAATAAAACCTGTTTATTAATCAGCTTTTGCACTTGCGATAACTATGTTGTCATTGCGAACGAAGTGAATGTGCTCCTCGCAATGACGCCAAAACTATTCAACCTTTTCAACTTCTAGCTTCCTCTAAGCAGCCCCAGCGGTGGTAAAGCGGGAGAAAACCCGCCAGGAATCGTTTGGCCGCCCGAAGGGATTTTAACATTATCCCGGCCGCTTCTTCTCCCCCCCTGACCGCGGTCCGGAAATCCTCCAGGCTCTCCCGGAGCCGGACCGCCTGGGCCCGCAGGGTTTCCCCCGCCGCGACCGGGAGCCCGCTTCCCGGCTCGAATTTCCGGATGCGCTTCCAGGCAAACTCGAGCAGCTCGGCGATTTTCTCCGGCTCGTAAAGCTTCCGCCCGATCTCGAAGCTCAAGGAAAGCTGGGTCAAGCTTTGAACCGTAAAGCGGGAACGGGATAATTCCTTTTTGATCTCTCTCAGCAAGGCGGGGGAAGATTCCTCCGGCCCGGGCCCGGCGGGCACCGTTTCCGGAAGGCGGTTAAAAAAAGGCTGAAGCAATCTGAATAAAAATTGATTGGCGGAAGGAAACCGGGGATGTTCAAGATGGGGACCGAGCAGGAACAGCGTGCTTGGTCCGATCCGGGCCTCGATGACGGCTTCCTTGCCCTGGACCACCCTTCGGGCCAGCTCCGGCCCGGCCGGGAAACTGGTCCGGGGCGTGAAATCCTGGTAAAGGGCCCGCGACCGGAACCCGTCCGCGTCCCCGCCCAGGTCAAAGGGAGGCCCCCCGAAAAGGGGAGCGACCACGGTCGGCTCCGGGTAGGAGATCCTCGGCCGGAGCACCACCTCGCCCCGGACCGGGTGGACCAGGTAGCGGTTTCCGTAAGGGATCATCGTCCGGGGTGAGAATTCCAGACCCGGGGGAGGATCGGGAACAATGTTCGCCACCGGGATCGAAAGAAAATTGAACCGGTGAAGAGGTTCCTGAGAGGAATGGAGGGGAAGATAAGCCCCGGCGCAGGACCCCAGATAAACCTTATCTCCGGAGAAGAACTCCCCGAGGGCCCGCGCCCCGGCCTGGCCCAGGCCCTGGGCGATGGCAAAGGTGTCGCCCCCCGAGAGGCAGAGGAAATCCACTCCCCCGAGGCGGGAGGCGAAATTTTCCTCGTCCAGATATTGCTGATGATAAAAACCGATCTTTTCGAAAAACTCCGCCCACCAGGTCCAGGAATGGGCGGTCCCTTCGCCCATGTAGATGCCCACCTGGGCGGAGTGACGGCCGGAAATATTATCCTGTTTAGCCTTCAACGTAGCGCTTTTTCAATCCGGCCCAGGCCGCGTCAAACCCCGCGGGTTTCAAACCCTCCGAAATCGCTCCCCGGGGAGCCGCCAGTTTCAGGGTTTGCCCGATCAGGGATTTGGCCTTCGCTTTCAACTCTTCCTCGCCGATCCCGTCCCACTCGGTGGCCAGCTTGACCAGGGTGGCCAGCCGGGCGGGGGTTATCACCGGGGTGGAGAGGAGCAGAAGCGGACAGACCCCCAGGATCAGGCCCAGGGCCGTCCGCTCGAGGACCAGGGCCGCCTTCTCCACCGGATCGGAGGGGAGGGAGAACGGGGGAGTGGAAAGAGGAAGCACCGCGGGCGGGATCCCGTTGGAAAACACCCCGGCCGCCTGAACCAGGGCCGCGGAAAGGTCTCCGCCGTCCGGCCAGGGGGTAACCCCGTGGAAATTATTCTGGTTGCTGTTGATCAGATCCTTTTTCTCCTTGACCAGCGCTTCGATCCGCTTGTCCGCGGCTTCCTTATCCCCTATCCCTTCGGCTTTCAGGATCAGTCCCACCGCCGCCGGGTCCACCCCCAGCTGGGTGCAGTGCTCGTAAACGTGGGGATAGTCATTCCCCAGGAAAGAAAGGGCCAGAACCCCCTGCGGGTCAATCAATAAGCAGCCGGGATTGGACGCATCGGTTTCCAGCTTCCGGGCCGGGTCTTCCCGTAAGAATCCGAAGGTCCGGCAGGGGAAGGGACAGCTGTAACAGGCGGAATGGCGGTGGGTTACCTTTTCCAGGGCGGGAAGAAAGGAATCTTCCTTGGCCCAGAGGCGTAAAATCTCTTTGATCCCGGTTTTTCCTTTCAGGCTCTGGGCCGTTTCCTGCATGAGTTTCGCGGATTCCGGGAAAAACCCGTCGGCCACTTCCAGGTTCCCCAGGCCTCTCACCACCAGGGCGTAAAGACCTTTTTCCGCCAGGGCCAGGCCCAGGCCGGCCCGGTCATAGCCGCCGAAGCAGCTTTCGGAAATCATGGCCAGGGGACTCCCCGCCGCCCCCGCCGGACCCACCTGAAAAGCGTGGATGTTCATGTCCCCGTATTCATCGCGGATCCGGCCGGTCACCTGGTTGGTGCCCAGCTCTTTCACCTCCCCCGCCGGGGAGACCTCGGCGAGTTCGTCGTGCAGCCAGAGCCGGACCGGTTTTTCCGACCGGCCGCGGACCACGATAAAATCAAAACCCGAAAGCTTGAGCTCGATTCCAATCATCCCGATGAAGGGATGGTGGACCACCAGGCCGGAGCGGGGGCTTTTGGCCGTCACCACCCCGACGCCCGCCCCCGGGCAAAAAGTCGAAGTCAGGAGTCCGGTCCCGATCACCAGGGGTTCGCCCTCCGGGAAGCGGCGGAGAAGCTCGAGGTTCAGGGCCGCCCCGCCCAACTGCTCGCGGGCCAGCTTGTCGCCCAGTTCCCTTTCCTCGCACTTCCCCGTGGTTAAATCCGCCAGGAGAATCCGGTTGTTAAATACCTTTTCCAGCGCCATGGTCTTACTCCTTTTTCCGCAGACAGCCGGTTGGGCAGATCGCCACGCAGAAGGGCACCTTCTCATCGGGGCAGAGGTCGCAGGGCCCCCGCATCAGGATCGGCTTGTTAGCGGCCGCCCCCCCGGTGGTGGACTGGCCGGGCTTGAGAATCTCTATCCTTTCCGGACGGCCGAGCAGGATGTCCTTGGACCGCTTCAGGATCGGTCCGAAGTAGTCCTTTCGCTCGTCCCGGTGGATCATGATACTGGACCCGATGCTCGAAAAATCTCCATCCATGTGATAGGAACAGGCAAATTCGCAGGCCCGGCAGGCGATGCACTTTTCGGAAGTGATTTCAAGTTCCATTGGTTTTATCCCCTCCCTGGGTGGGGGCGGAGCCGGGACCGCCGCACCTCCACCCGGATTTTCCCGCCCCCGGTTTTTTGACTCATCGCGTTATTTTTCCCCGACCGGGGCCAGATTGTCAAGGGCTTCTTCTCCGTTTGCCAGACTGGATTAATCCACATAAATCTTGTATATATACAATTATATAATATTATTGAGCAAAGAAGGTCTAAAAATCTAAGGGAGTTACCTCAATGACAAACCACCTCGGAGAACTGTTAATCAAGGAAAAATTAATTTCCCCGGACCAGCTCCAGAAAGCCATGGAGTCCCAGAAATCGCAGGGAGGGAGACTGGGGGCCAACCTGACCAAGCTCGGCTTCATCAAGGAGAGCGAGCTGACCTCGTTCATCAGCAAGAAGTTCGGGGTCCCGGCCATTAATCTCAGCGAGTTTGAAATCAGCCCGGAGATCATCAGCCTGGTGACCAAGGAGGTCTGCCTCAGGCACACCATCATCCCGGTCAACCGGGCCGGCTCCACCCTGATCGTGGCCACCGCCGATCCCTCCAACATCTTCGCGATCGACGACATCAAGTTCCTGACCGGCTACAACGTCGAGACCGCCGTGGCCTCGGAGGAATCGATCAAGAAGGCCATCGAAAAATACCACGACGTCCAGGCCGACGTGGGCGTCGAGATGGCCGGCATCATGGACGAGCTCGAGGTGGTCGGGGACGAGGAAGAGGTGGACGTCACCGACCTGCAGAAGGCCTCCACCGAGGCCCCCGTGGTGCGGCTGGTGAATATGATCCTGACCGACGCGATTAAAAAGAACGCCAGTGACATTCACGTCGAACCTTACGAAAAGATGCTCCGGGTCCGCTTCCGAATCGACGGAGTTATGAGTGAAATGATGAAACCCCCGCTTAAGCTGAAAAACGCGATTACCTCGCGGATCAAGATCATGTCCAACCTCGACATCGCCGAAAGGCGTCTGCCCCAGGACGGTCGGATCAAGCTCAAGATGTCGGGCGGCAAGGAGATGGACTTCCGGGTTTCGGTCCTGCCCACCCTCTTCGGGGAAAAGGTCGTCATGCGGCTCCTGGATAAGTCCAACCTCCAGCTGGACATGACCAAGCTCGGCTTCGAGGAAAAGGCCCTGAAGGATTTCAAATGGGCGATTGCCCAGCCTTTCGGGATGGTGCTGGTCACCGGGCCGACCGGTTCGGGCAAAACCACCACCCTCTATTCCGCCCTCTCGGAGCTGAACAAGGTAACCGAAAATGTCTCCACCGCCGAGGACCCGGTGGAGTACAATCTCCCCGGGATCAACCAGGTCCAGATGCACGAGGACATCGGGCTCAACTTCGCCGCCGCCCTGAGAAGCTTCCTCCGGCAGGACCCGGACATCATCATGGTCGGCGAGATCCGCGACTTTGAAACCGCCGAAATCGGGGTCAAGGCGGCCCTGACCGGCCACCTGGTCCTTTCCACCCTCCATACCAACGACGCCCCCAGCACCATCAACCGCCTCCTGAACATGGGGATCGAGCCCTTCCTGGTCACCGCCTCGGTCAACCTGATCGTGGCCCAGCGGCTGGCCCGGAAGATCTGCCAGGAATGCAAGCAACCCATTGAGGTGGCCAAGAGCGGACTCGTGGATGTCGGGGTCCCCCCCGACCAGGTGGACGGGTTCGTCCCCCAAGAGGGCAAGGGCTGCGACAAGTGCAACAACGGCTATAAGGGCCGGATCGCCCTTTACGAGGTCATGATCATAACCGAGGAGTTAAAAGAGCTAATCCTCTCCGGGGCCTCTACCACCGAGCTGAAAAGGGAGGCGATGCGGCAGGGGATGAAAACCCTGCGTCAGAGCGGATTAACCAAGGTCAAGGAAGGGGTGAGCTCCCTGAAAGAGGTCACCCGGGTCACGGCCCAGGACCGCTAAGGAGAAATCTTGGCGACCGCCAATCTCCACCAGTTGCTCAAGTTGATGATCGAAAAGGGGGCCTCCGACCTCCATATTACCACCGGTTCCCCTCCCCAGCTCCGGATCGACGGCAGCCTGGTGCCGCTCAAATCCGAGCCGCTCAACCCCTCCGAAACCAAGCAGATCTGTTACTCAATTTTAACCGACGCCCAGAAGCACCGGTTTGAGGAAGAAAACGAGCTCGACCTTTCCTTCGGGGTCAAGGGACTCTCCCGCTTCCGGGCCAACATGTTCATCCAGCGGGGCGCGGTGGCGGGCGCTTTCCGCTCCATCCCCTTCCGGATTTTGACCTTCGAGGAGCTGGGGCTTCCCCCGATCCTGAATGAGATCACCGCCAAGCCGCGGGGGCTGATCCTGGTCACCGGGCCCACCGGCTGCGGCAAATCCACCACCCTGGCCTCGATTATTGACAAAATCAACCAGGACCGGCACGAGCATATCATTACCATCGAGGATCCGATCGAGTATCTCCATCCTCACAAAAATTGCATCGTCAACCAGCGCGAGGTCCAGTCCGACACCAAGAGTTTCAAGGCCGCCCTCCGTTACATCCTCCGCCAGGACCCGGATGTGGTCCTGATCGGGGAAATGCGGGACCTGGAAACCATCGAGACCGCCCTGCAGATTTCCGAAACCGGCCATCTCTGCTTCGCCACCCTGCACACCAATTCGGCGGTGCAGACGATCAACCGGATCATCGACGTGTTCCCCCCCTACGCACAGCCCCAGGTCCGGGCCCAGCTTTCCTTCGTCCTGGAGGGAATCCTCTGCCAGGCCCTGATCCCCAAGGCCAACGGGGCCGGGCGGGCCTTGTCCCTCGAGATCCTGGTTCCCAATCCCGCCATCCGCAACCTGGTCCGGGAGGATAAAATCCACCAGATCTATTCCCAGATGCAGGTCGGGCAGGCCAAGTTCGGAATGCAGACCATGAACCAGTCCCTGATCGCCCTGTTCCAGCGGAAACTCATCACCTTTGAAGATGTCATCGGCTATTCCACGGACACGGAAGAGGTGAAGAACATGCTCTCCGTAGCCCAGGCTGGGCGGGGTCCGGGAAACAAATAAGGGGGATAAAAATGCCAATATATGTGTGGGAGGGAAGAACCAAATCGGGGGAAGCCCGCAAGGGAGAAACCGAAGCCCAGAATGAAGGCCTGCTGATCCAGCAGCTGCGCACCCAGCAGATCGTCCCCTTCAAGGTCAAGGAGAAAAAGCCCGGGTTCCAGCTCAAACTGCCCTTCCTCGGCGGAGCCAAGGGAGTTCCCATGCGCGAACTGGTCATCTTCACCCGCCAGTTCGCCACCATGATCGACGCCGGCCTGCCCCTGGTCCAATGCCTGGATATCCTCGCCAACCAGAACCCGAACAAGAACTTTAAAAACATCCTAATGAATGTCAAGGAATCGGTGGAAGGAGGGTCAACCTTCGCCCAGGCCCTGGAGCGCCATCCCCAGGTTTTCGACAAGCTTTTCGTCAGCCTGATCGCCGCCGGCGAAGTCGGCGGTATCCTGGACACCATCCTGAACCGAATCGGGGTCTTCATGGAAAAATCCGAAGCCCTGAAGCGGAAGGTCAAGGGCGCTATGGTTTACCCGGCGGTGGTCCTGGTCGCCCTGGTGGCGGTCGTCCTCGTCCTCCTGATCTTCGTTATCCCGGTTTTCTCCAAGATGTTCGCCGACATGGGCGGTGTCCTCCCCGCCCCGACCCGGGCGGTGATGGCGATGAGCGATTTTATGCGGCATTACATCCTTTATGTCATCGGAGGTATCGTCGCCCTCGTTTTCGGCTACCGCGCCCTTCGCAAGAATGTCAAGGGCCGGGCTGTAACCGACGACCTTTTCCTGAAGGCGCCGGTGTTCGGCGATCTTATCCGTAAGACGGCGGTGGCTCGCTTCACCCGCACCCTGGGGACGATGATCTCGAGCGGCGTCCCGATCCTGGAAGGTCTGGAGATCTGCTCCCGCACCGCCGGCAACGTCACCATCGAAAAGGCCATTCAGCAGGCCAAAATCAGCATTTCCGAAGGTAAATCCATCGCCGAGCCCCTCAAGGCCACCAACGTCTTTCCCTCGATGGTGGTCCAGATGATCGGGGTGGGAGAACAGACCGGGGCCCTGGACGCTATGCTCAACAAAATCGCCGACTTTTACGACGTGGAAGTGGACGCCGCGGTGGACGGTTTAACCTCCCTGATCGAACCGGCCATCATGATCGCCCTGTCCGTGGTCGTCGGCGGATTCCTGATCGCCATGTATCTCCCGATCTTCTCGCTCGCTTCGGTGGTGGGCTAAAAAACCCGGGCCGTTCCCGTTCCGAAAATGAATCACCGGGAAAACCGCTTGGTTCACGCGGAAAATCGCCGCCGTTATACCTGGTTGATCGTTCTCCGCGGGGGCTTGATTTTCTCCCTGGTCGGGGGCTGGGTCCTGACCCAGACCGGGGAGTTCCCCCATTTCCCCCTCTACCTGCTCCTCGGGATCACCCTGGTCTTCACCGCTTTCAGCCTGGTCTGGATCTCCCGGCCGCATTCCTCCCCAAACCAGACCCTGTTCCTTTATTTCCAGATCGTCTGGGATCCGTTTTTCATCGCCGCCCTGATTCTCTTCACCGGCGGTTCCGAATCCATCTTTTCCTTTCTCTATCTTTTCGGGATCGTCACCGCCAGTATCTTCCTCCACCGCCGGGGGGCGCTCCTGATCGCGTCCCTTTCCGCCATTCTTTACGGGGGGTTCGCCGATCTCGAGTTCTACCAGATCCTGAACCTCAGCGGGGTGATCCGGGCCAACCCGGCCCGGGAATATTTTTTCACCGTTGGAGCCAATATCGCCGCCTACTTCGCGGTAGCCATCCTCTCCAGCTCGCTCTCCGAACAGCTTCGGACCACCCAGGCCGAGCTGGAGAAGAAACAGGGCGATCTCACTTCGCTTCTTGCCTTTCACAAGAAAATCGTGGAATCCATCGGCAGCGGGGTTTTAACCATGGATGCCTCCGGCCGGATCCTATCCCTGAATCATTCGGGCGAGGAGACCCTGGGACGGAAAACCTCCGAGATCTTCAATAAAAATCTGGGCAACGTTTTCCCCGCCCTCGCCCGGGAAATCGAGGACCGGGACCAGGAAAAAGCCACCCGCCCGGAAGTCAGTCTGCCGAAGCCGGACGGCTCCATGATTTATCTTGGATTTTCCCTTTCCGCCCTGAAGGGCGAAGCGGGCGAGAACCTGGGGAAAATCCTGATTTTCCAGGACATCACCCGGATCAAGGAAATGGAAAAGGAAATCCGGCGGTCGGAAAAACTGGCCGCGATCGGCACGCTCGCCGCCGGCATCGCTCACGAAATCCGCAATCCCCTGGGGGCCATTTCCGGACCGCTCCAGCTTCTGCTCGAGCGCCAGGAATTTCCGGATGAGGAAAGGCGTCTGATGCGCATCATCGTCCGGGAAACTGAGCGATTGAACCGCCTGGTCACCGACTTTCTTCGTTTCGCGCGTCCGGAAAAACCACTCTTTTCCCTGCTTGACCCGATCCAAATCCTGGATGAATGCGTGGATTTTACCATCCGGGGGCGGGACTTTCCCCCGGGAATCAAAATCGAAAAACATTATGAAACTTCCCGGCCGATCTCGGCCGACCCCAACCAGCTCCGCCAGCTTTTCCTCAACCTCCTGATCAACGCCGGGGAAGCCATGCCCTCGGGCGGAACCCTGAAGGTCTGGACCCGGAACGGAGCCGCTCGCGGCCGGATGGAAATCGGCCTGAGCGACACCGGCATGGGCATGAACGAGGAAACCCAGGCCCGGCTGTTCGAACCATTTTTCACCACCAAGGAAAAAGGCGTCGGGCTCGGACTGGCGATCGTGCACCGGATCGTCGAGCTCCACCGCGGGCGGGTCCAGGTCGAGAGCCAGCCCGGCTCGGGCACGGTTTTTATTCTCTCCTTCCCTTATTCCGGAGAAGACGATGCCCGTTAAACCGCCCGAGTTCGGGATCGAAGCCGACCTCCTGAAGCTCCCGCCTCCGCTGATCCTGGTTATCGACGATGAGGCTTCCATGCGGGAGTTCCTGGAGATCCTCCTCACCCGCCAGGGCTACCAGGTGATGCTGGCCGCCAACGGCCTGGAGGCCCTCGAATCCTGCAATCGTTTTCATTTTGACCTAATCATCACCGACCTGAAACTCCCCGGCCTGGACGGCATCGAGGTCACCCGGAAGATCCAGAAAATCGCCCCCGGGACCCAGGTGATGGTGATTACCGCCTTCGGCTCCACCGAATCGGCGGTCGAGGCGATGAAGGCCGGCGCCTGTGATTACCTGGAAAAACCCTTTCAGGTGGACGAGGTCAAGCTCCGGATCGCCAACAACCTTTCCCGTCTCAAGCTGGAACGGGAAAACCTGCTCCTCCGCCGGGAGCTGAAAACCCGCTTCGGCTTCGGAACCCTGATCGGCAACTCCCCCGCCATGCTCCGGGTTTTCGAGCTTATCCGCCAGGTCGCGGACGCCCAGTCCAACATTCTGATTGTCGGCGAGTCCGGGACCGGGAAGGAACTGGTGGCCCGGGCCATCCACTTTTCCGGAACCCGGAGGAACTCCCCCTTCGTCCCGGTGGACTGCAGCGCCATCCCCGAAGCCCTGATCGAGAGCGAACTTTTCGGTCACGAAAAGGGCGCCTTCACCGGCGCGATCCGCAATAAACCCGGGCTTTTCGAGGTCGCCACCGGCGGCACGATCTTTCTGGATGAAATCACCGAGCTCCCTTCCCCCATGCAGGTCAAACTCCTCCGGGCCATCCAGGAACATAAAATCCGGAGGGTGGGGGGAACCAAGGAAATCGAGGTGGACCTGCGGATCCTAGCCGCCACCAACCGGGATATTGACGAGCTGGTGGAAACCGGGAAATTCCGCGATGACCTTTTTTACCGCTTGAACGTGATCCGGATTGAACTCCCCCCCCTCCGGGAGCGCCAGGAGGACATTCCCATCCTGGTGGAACATTTTCGGGGAATCCTGGCCCAAAAAACCCAGAAGCCCGTGCCCCTTCTCTCGGCCGAGAGCGTGGGTCTTCTCAAGGAATACTCCTTCCCGGGCAATGTCCGGGAACTCGCAAACCTGGTGGAGAGGGTGACGGCCCTGGCCGCCAACGATCTGATTCTCCCGGAGGACATTTACCCGCACCTGAGCCAGAATTTCTCCCCGGAAATCAGCGAGCCTGTCGTCTTTCCCCCCGAGGGGATCAACCTCGAGAACCACCTGGAAACCTTCGAGAGGAAACTGATCCGGGCCGCCCTGCTCAAAAGCGGAGGGGTGAAGAAAAAAGCGGCCGAGCTCTTAGGATTGAACTTCCGCTCCTTCCGCTACAAGCTGGAAAAGTACGGGATCGGCCCCAAGGATTCCGGCGAGGATCAGGAATCCTGATTAGTTCCCCCATCCCAACCGGTAATCGTCAAAATAGGATTAAGGTCAAAGCTCAAATTCCCAATCAAATCCAAAGTTCAAATGGCTAAAGAGACCATTGCCAAACCCCCGATATGTCATCCTGAGTCCTTCGCTCTTTCTCATTCCTTCATTTCATTCAGGACGGCGCCTGAACCCTTCACTTCCTGTCATTCTGAACCCTTCGCGATTTGTCATCCTGAGCGAAGCGAAGGATCTGAAAATGCTCAGTGTAAACTCCGTGAAGGATCTCGAAGGGCTCAGGATAAACCTTGCAGTGAGCGAAGCGAATCTGTTCGCGAAGGATCTGGTTTTTCGGATTTCTTCGACGGAAGAGAGATTCTTCGCCCCGCTACTGAAGTGGCTCAGAATGACAGAAAAAGCTCTTTGCAACGGTCTCCTAAAGTTTTAATATTTAGGTTTCGAAATTCATTTGACCTTTGGATTTTGTAATTTGGATCTTTTCTCGGCATCTCGGTTTCGCGGCGTCTTGGCAGTTTATATTTTGAACCTATGACTTCGGATTTATCCTGAGCTTAATCGAAGGACTGGTGACTATGGACTTTAAGTTGACCAGCGACTTTGTCCTCCGCGGCGACCAGCCCCAGGCCACCCAGGCCCTGGTCGAGGGCCTGGGAAAAAAGCTCACGGACCAGGCGCTCCTCGGGGTGACCGGCTCGGGAAAAACCTTCACCATGGCCAACGTGATCGCCCGGGTGAACCGCCCCGCCCTGGTGATCGCCCCCAACAAGACCCTGGCGGCCCAGCTTTTCACCGAGTTCCGGGAGCTCTTCCCCGAGAACGCGGTCGAGTTTTTCATCAGCTATTACGATTATTACCAGCCCGAAGCCTACCTCCCGGCCACCGACACCTACATCGAACAGGACGCCTCGATCAACGACGAGATCGACCGCCTGCGCCACTCGGCCACCCGTTCGCTCCTGGAACGGAGGGATGTCATCATCGTGGCTTCCGTCTCCTGCATCTACGGCATCGGCTCCCCCGAGGAATACCGCCGGCATCACCTTTATCTCGAGGTCAGGAAGGAGGCCAACCGGGACCAGCTGATCCGCCGCCTGGTCGAACTGCAGTACACCCGGAACGAAATCGATTTTCACCGCTCCTGCTTCCGGTCCCGCGGGGACGTGATCGAGATTTTTCCTCCCCATTCCGGGGAGCGGGCTTTCCGGGTCGAGCTGGACGGGGACAAGATCGAAGCCATTTCTGAGTTTGACCCCGTCCGGGGCACGGTCTCCCAGAAACTGAAGCGCCTGACCGTTTACCCCGGCACCCATTACATCACCACCGGGGGAAAGCTGGAGGCGGCGATCGCGGGAATCGAGGCCGAAATGCGGGAGCGGCTCGCGCAATTCTACCGGGACAACAAGCTCCTGGAAGCCCAGCGCCTGGAGAGCCGCACCCGCTTCGATCTCGAGATGCTGATCGAAACCAAGTATTGCACCGGGATTGAAAACTACTCCCGGCACCTGGACGGCCGGGCCCCGGGCGAGCCGCCCTATACCTTGATTGACTACTTTCCCGGGGACTTCCTGCTCTTCATCGATGAAAGCCATATCACGGTTCCCCAGCTGGGCGGAATGTATCGCGGGGACCGGAGCCGGAAGGAAAACCTGGTCGAATACGGTTTCCGTTTACCTTCGGCCCTGGACAACCGCCCGCTCCAGTTCGAGGAGTTCCGGGGGCGGATCAACCAGGTAATTTATGTCTCCGCCACCCCCGGGGATTACGAATTAAAACAGGCCCGGAACCGGCCCGTCGAGCAGATCATCCGGCCAACCGGCCTGATCGACCCCCCGGTCGAGGTCCGGCCGGCGAAAAACCAGGTGCTCGACCTCTTCGGGGAGATTAAGAAGCAGGTCGAGCGCAAAGAACGCACCCTGGTCACCACCCTGACCAAACGGATGGCCGAGGACCTGACCGAGTACTACCGCGAGCTGGGAATCAAGGTGCGTTACCTGCACTCCGAGATCCTGACCTTCGAGCGGAGCGAGATTCTCCGGGATCTCCGCCTGGGCCAGTTCGACGTCCTGATCGGGATCAATCTCCTCCGGGAGGGGCTGGATCTCCCGGAGGTCTCCCTGGTGGCTATCCTCGACGCCGACAAAGAGGGATTCCTGCGGTCCGCGCGCTCGCTGATCCAGACCTTCGGGCGCACCGCCCGCAATCTTAATGGGCGGGTAATCCTTTACGCCGACAAGGTGACCGGCTCGATGCAGACCGCCATCCGGGAGACCGAGCGGAGACGAATAATCCAGGAGGAATACAACCGCCGGGAGGGGCTTACCCCCGAAACCATTCAGAAATCCATCACCGACATCCGTCGCTCCATCTATGAGGCGGACTACTACACCGTTCCCCTCACTGCCGCCGAAGCCGCGGGAGAATTCACCGGCCGCGAGCTCCGGAGGGAGATGGTCGCGGCCGCCGAGCGCCTGGATTTCGAGCGGGCGGCCGAGCTCCGGGACCGGATCCACGAACTGGAGTCCAACGCCTCCTTGAAGACCCTCCAGGCCTCCCGGAAAAAGAAACCTTTCAAACCTCCCCGGCGCCCCGGCCGGAAAAAAACCTAAATCCAGCCCGCCGTCCCATTCCGGTCATTGCGCGTCCGCCGCAGGCGGACGCGGCAATCTATTTTACGACTGCTGATTTATAAATTGACAAGTTTTTTCCGCGTTCTTCCATGAGATTGCTTCGCTTCGCTCGCAATGACAGGCGAGGGACTTTCCTCGCAATGACAATCTTCACTTCTGTTTTGTCGCGGTTTTTAAAGATTGATCATAAAAAACGCAGGCTGAAGCCTGCGACTACGTTGCAACGACCTGTTTTGAACTTAGGAGTTTGCGATTATAATTTGGCTGGATCTGAAAAATTAGAACGATGGAAGAAAAAGAGCCCCCCAAACCCGAAGCCGAGCCCAAACGGGATTGCCGGGAAAATCCCAAATCGGTTACCTTCGCGAATGAAACAGGTGAGATTGACGCCTGGGACGACTACTGGGAGGACATGCTCCGGATCTCGCGCGGCCCCCGGGGGTGGAACGTCGGCTGTGCCTGAGGGTAATCCCCTTCCCGCCGTGGGCGGAAATATAAAAGTCCTGAGCCCCGCTTACTCCCTCCGCGGGCGGGGTTTTCGCAGAGATAACAATCAATAAATAATTTAGGAAGATTCCTTGAGAATGAATTCACCGCTTTACACCCGCCCCTTCATTATCCTGTCCCTGGCCCAGCTCTTCACCGTTTCCAGCCTGGGGGCCTTCTTCCTCTTTCCCCTCTTCATCACCGGCCACGGGGGCGGGAAGGCCGACATCGGGATCATCATGGGGGCCTTCTCTCTCGCCGCCGTTCTTTGCCGCCCCTTTATCTCCGGGCTCGTGGACCGGGCGGGCCGGAAGAAAAGCTATCTCCTGGGCTGTCTCGTCATGATTCTCCTGCCGCTCGCCTATCTCCTCTTCGAGGGTCCGCTCCCCGGTTTCTACCTCCCTCTCCTCGTCGTCCGGATCCTCCATGGCATAGGGCTCGCCCTCTGTTTCACCGCCTCCTTCACCTACGCCGCTGACATCATCCCCGGGGAGCGCCTGAACGAGGGAATCGGGATTTTCGGGATCACCGGGCTCACGGGAATCGCCGTGGGCCCCATCATCGGCGAGCAGATCATCCGGCACTTCGGTTTTTCCGCCCTTTTTCTTTTTACCTCCGGGCTCTCCGCCCTCGGATTCCTCCTTGCCCTTTCCCTGGCCGAGTCCTACCAACCGGTTTCGCCCCGGCCTTCCCCGACTTTTTTCCAGGTAATGTTCCGGAAGCGCACCCTGACCGTGGCGATCCTGGCCTCCCTTTTCGGTTTCGGCCTTTCCGCGGCGGGCAACTTCGTGGCCCCCTTCGCGGAGGAGGAGAAACTTTTCCCGATCTCGCTTTTCTTCCTCTCCTACTCGGCCGCCGCCATCCTGACCCGGATCTTCGGCGGGAAGCTGGCCGACCGGGTCGGGGAAGAAAAGGTCATCCCCCCCGCCCTGATCCTGACCGGGGTGGGGCTTTCCGCCCTGGTCCTCCCGGCGGGTAACCCGATCCTGGCCGTTTCCGGGCTCCTGGCCGGGACGGGACACGGGTTTCTCTATCCTCTCCTCTCCGCCCTCGCCCTCCGGGGCGAACCGATCGAGATCCGCGGGAAGATCACCGGGGTTTTCACGGGGGGAATCGACGCCGGGGTTTTCCTCGGCGCGACCACGCTCGGCTATCTCGGGGAACTGGCGGGGTTCCGGGCGATCTTCCTGATCGCCGGTCTCTCTCTTTTTACGGGTTTGGCTTACTTCAAATTCTGGTTCGGTCGGCAGGAGTAAACCGTGGTGCGGGCTGATAATGTCAAATGTCAAAGTTCAAATGTCAAATCAAGTTCAAAGTTCAAAAAATCAAATTTCAAAACCAAAAATTCTAAAACAAAATAAAAAATCAGCTTTTGTTTTTGGTTTTTGTAAGCTTTATTTGAACTTTGGATTTTGAACTTTGAACTTATTTCGAACTCTGGATTTTGAAACTTGGGCTTCTTACCAATTCCGCAATCGTCATTCGTCAATCCGCAATTTGTTTATCAGAGCCCCATCGTTTTCGCGATGATTTCCTTCATGATCTCAGTGGTCCCGGCCACGATCGGGAAGGCCCGGAGGTCGGTATAGGCCCGGCTGATCGGGTACTCGTCCATGTAGCCGTAGCCGCCGAAAAGCTGGACGCATTGGTAGGCCATCCGGTTGGCGAGCTCACTGACCCAGTACTTGGCCATCGAGATTTCCTTGACCAAGCCCTGGTTGCCGTTGTTGAACTCCTGGTAGAGCTGGTAGCAGAAGGTCCGGGCCAGCTCCAGCTCGGTGGCCATCTCCACGAGCTTATGCTTATTCACCTGAAAGCTCGCGACCGGCTTGCCGAAAACGTGCCTCTCCTTGCAGTAGTTGATCGTCTGCTCCAGGATCATCTCGCAGGCGGGCAGAACGGTAGCCACCGTGACCAGCCGCTCCCGCTGGAATTTCTGCATGATCAGGACGAACCCGCCCCCCTCGGTTCCGAGGAGGTTCCCCGCCGGCACCCGGCAGTCTTCGAAAAACAGCTCCGCGGTGGCGGAGTCGTGGGCCCCCATCTTTTTGAGCTTCCTCCCCACGGAAAAACCGGGGACGCCCTTGGGCACGAGGATCAGGCTTATTCCCGAGTGGGCCGGTTTGGCTTCGGGATTGGTCTTGACCGCGAGGACCACGACATCGGCGTAGAAACCGCCGGTAACAAAGGTTTTCTGCCCGTTGATTACGTACTCGTTCCCCCGCTTTTCCGCGGTGGTGCGGATGGCGGCCACATCCGAGCCCGTTCCCGGCTCGGTGATCCCCACCGAGGCGATGCATTCCCCCCGGGCCAGACGCGGGAGATATTCCCGTTTCAGCTCCTCCGGGGCGAATTCCAGGATGTAGGGCGCGACCACATCGTTAGAAACCATCACGTCGCCGATCAGGCCGGTGCTCTGGGAACGGGCCAGCTCCTCGAGGAAAACCACGTCGGTCAGGAAATCGGCCGAGAAACCGCCAAACTCTTCGGGAAAATACGCCCCCAAAAACCCCTGTTCTCCCATCTTCCGCCAGATCTCCCGGGGGAGGAGTTCTTTCTCCCGCCACTCATCCACGTGCGGCTTGACCTCTTTCTCCATGAACTGCCGCACCGTCCGCCGGTAAATCTCATGCTCCTCGTTGAAGATCTTCAGCTCCATCAAACCTCCTTAAATTTCTCTTCCGATTGAGAACGCTTTCCCCAGGCGCTTCCCCACCCCGTAATATTCACCGCTCTCCGGGGCGAAGATAATCGGTTTCACCTTTTCGATCTCCGGGGAACCGTCCTTTCCGAGCACCGATTCGCTGGCCTTGATATCCATGATTTCGCCGACAAACTGGGTGTGCAAACCCAGCTCGATGGTGTGAGCAAGGCGGCATTCCAGGACCAGGGGAAACTCCTCTACGTACGGGGCATCGACCAGGTCGCTTTTCACCGGGGTCAGCCCGGTGGCGGCGAACTTGTTTTTGGTTTTCCCGGACACGATCCCGAAATAATCCGCCTGCCTGACCTGGGCTTCGGAGGGGACATTGATCGTAAACGCCTTGCGCTCGACGATGTTTCCATAGGTATACGTCGCCTTCCGCAGGGAAATTGCGACGCAGGGTGGCTGGGAACAGCAGATCCCCGCCCAAGCCGCCGTCATTACGTTGGCCTTCCCCGACTTATCATAGGTTCCCACCACCCAGACCGGGGTGGGATATATCAAAGTTTTCGCGCCCAGGGATTTTTTCATCAGCCCCCCTTTTCTCAAAACCCAATTAGCAATGAAGATTTCTCCTAACCTTTAAAATGTCACCCTGATCCCGCCTCTGGCGGGAGAAGGGTCTCGATTTGGATTGCTCAATAAAAAACGAGATTCTTCGCCTCCGGCTCAGAATGACAGCAAAAATATTTTTCTGTTCTTCTTTATTTCTTCGCCGCCAGTTCCTCGTACATCTCAATACTCGGCTGCTCCGCCAGGAGCGGGCCGACCTGGGCGAAGAGATCCTGGAATTCCTGCGATTGTCCGTGGGCCGCCAGGGCTTCGCTGTCCTGGTATTTCTCGTAAAAAAGAAACTTGCCCGGGTCCATCTGGGAACGATGAAGAATATAAGCGAGCGTTCCCTTCTCCTTCTGCACCTTGGGCAGGTAGGCCCGGATGGCCGTTTCCATTTCCTTCGCTTTCCCTTCCCGCGCCTTCAGGATCGCCACGACCGTAACCATTAATCTCTCCTTTCTCCCCCTCACCTTAATCCTCTCCTCTCCGAGCCGTAGGCTCCTACCCTCCCTCCGGGCTGGAGGCCCCTACCCTCCGGCCTGTAAGCCCTACGGGCTGGAAGCGGAGGCGGAGGCCGCGAGGGGAGTGGGAAGGGTGAGGGGCAATTTGATTATTCGAACCAGGTCAGACTGGGATGTCGAACTGCCTCCTAATCGTCCTTCCCCCAGAGAATCGCAACCAAGTGTCCGATCACCTCCCGCACCGGCGGGGAAATTTCCCGTCCGTGCTCGAGGCTCGCCGGCTGGATCGCCAGCACCAGCGTTTTGATCCCGTTTTCCTCCCAGAGCCGGAGCAGGCTGCGTAAGGGCATTCGGTGGGTGGAAAGACAGAAATTCTCCGGCAGGGCGTCGGGCTTTAAAACCGCCACCCGGCCCGGGTCCGTCCCCAGCTCCACCGCGTCCACCACGATCACCACCGCGGGTTTCAGGTCCACGATCCGGACCAGCCAGTCCTCGGGCGTCTCGCCGGCGTCGATGAAGAGCCGTTCGTGGGGAAACCGCCGGCAGAAATCCGATTTCTCCCATTGCTCCTTCAGGCTCTGGACTAGCTCCGGCCCGGCCCCGTCGTCTCCCCGGAGCCGGTTGCCCATCCCCACCACCGCCACCTTCCCGGGAAAACCCGGGTGGAGGTAGGTGATCAGGGTTTCGAGATCGACTTCCGGTTCCATCTCGTTAAAGAAAATGCTTGTTATTGAACCTATTCCGGGCCAGGCATCTGGCTTTTAAGCTTCTCCTGGATCATTGCGGTCAGATATTTAAAATTATTTTCCCGGTAATACCGCCGGTCTTGAGCCTCCAGTAAAGAGCCGAGCTTGACCCGGTAATCCCTTTCCGGGAATGAAGTCACCACCCTCGCGGCCGCCCTTAATATCTTGGGTTCGGCTTTTAATGCCACTCCCCGTCTCAGGATGAATTCCAAGTCGAAGGCATCCCGGATCTCCTTCCGCCCGGTCAAAGCCTTCAGCTTTTATGTCAGCATGTCCTCCAGGCTCAAGGCCCGGACCAATACCTGAAGGTCCGAATGCCGGCTGTAGGCAATAACGTCCGTGAAACGATATTTTTTCTTCTCCTTCCGGATCTCGATCTTCAGGCTCCGGGGATAACCGGGCGCGGAAAGCTCGAAGAGAATGGTATGAAATTTGTTCGCGGCATCCTTCAAACGGTAGCCCGCCGCCAAATACTCACGGCATTTTTCATAGAAGGAAGGATAATCAGTATCCCGGGTGAACCAGAAATCGAGATCCACCGAATACCGGTTCAACCCGTGACAAAGCCTGAGCATCGTCCCCCCGACGAAACCGAGCGGTTCAAGCAAACGGCCGCTCTGCAGGCGGTTGAGCACCTCCATTTCCAGTCTTTCCTGCTGAATCAAATCCTGCATATTTTCTTGACCATCTTCTGGGTTTTTCCGGGATAGCGCTTTAGCCAGGTTTTCAACCTCCCCCGGTCAAATTTCCCTGGTTCCAGAGCGCTGATATCCAAAGAATACCGGCCCAGAGAGCAAAGATAAACCGCGTCCAGGAAAGCCTTTTCCGGAGCGGCGATAAAAACCCCTTTTTTCTTCTCGAAACCGAAATAAAGCTCGGGCTTGAGCTTGAAGTAATAAAACTCATCCTGCTCAATTTGAAATTTTCGGGTGCGCTTTCGGGCCGCGCTCTCCCAGAAATTCCTTTGCGTCTGAGTGGTCAAATTGTAATAAGCAAGGGCGGTGGTGAAAGAAATATAGGACGGCACCTGGAGAAGGTTGGCTACCTGGAAAAATTCCTCCCGGGTCAGCGCCTTCCACTTCTCGGCCAGGGTGAAAAAACCCCGCTTCAGACGATAGAACAATCCCTGCCGGGCATAGCGCGAACAGAGCACCCTGGCCGAGGCGGGCTGGATCCCCAAAACCCTGGCCACCTCGTCGGCCGGGAAATATATTTTCTCCCGGAGCAAAGTCAGCTTGGCGTAATTCATAATGAATACACTATATTAACAATTGTGTTAATTATATGTTCCTAGCAATATTTCGTCAAACCCCCGGCATATTCCGCCAAATCGACATAAAAAATCCACCACTTTTTCGAAAAGAGGTTTGAATTGTTTTGCTTATAAATTATTGGATTAAAAGTAAAAGGTAAAACACAAGACACGATCCCGAGTACACACAAAGTACCCCCAGACGAGCCGTCGGCTCCCTGGGAGGACCCTCGGGCAAGCCGGGCAGGCGAAACTGTATTTATATGGGTGACCCCATCTTCGAGTTTCCGAAAACGCCTCTTTTCAACTTATCAACAGCATCCCCTCAAGATTTTTGCAGCCCGAGTTAACATGTGTTGTTAGCCGCTTTCTCAAGATCAAAGCTCTCAAGTTCCCAGCTACATTTGCTGATGTTACAGCCAAAGAGCTTAATATCAGGTTGATGTTTCCTTGCGGTTGATATAAACCCCTTAGCGTTTTTCAAGTCCATAGCCTGTGACCGCCGCACCCCCACATAAATCTCTTTAATTGCTCCCTTTGGAATATGCAATAAGTATAAAGGTCTTTCATCGACCTTAATTTCGGAAAATGTCCCACTCTTAAGAGTTTTGCTTTTTTCAATTCCTTTAATGCATTTCGCTATTCGCACCTCTTCTTCGTACGACCAACAGGCAGGTTTAAAGAGAAACGTACGTTGAAGTCTTTCTAGTTGATCGCACCGGAAATGGAATGTCTCTCCAACTTTAATTGCTTCTGTTGGCTTACTCAAGAAAGGAGTGTCGGGTTTTTTATTTGTGTATATAACATTGCCATATTGCACTGGCACAAGATTGGTTTTATCACAGGTAAACTCATTTATTTTTGCATCGAAACCGATAACCAGCCCTTTATGTTCTTCTCCATAATGAGCCCACATAAGTGCATTCAACGGTTGACGTGTCAATGAGAGTATTGCTGTATTGCGATTCCAGATGTCCTTTTTAGCCCACGTTCTAATCTCATTAAACATGAAATCAATAGGATTTTTACCTTCTTCCGATGGATATGAAGCCGCCAATTCAAAGGGGTCATTAAAGTCGCACGGCCGGGAAAATCCAACTGAGTTCTTTTCAATAATTTTCATTCCTGCACAGTAGGATACGTATTTATATAGAATCATGCTATCCCTTGCCTGCTAACAAGTACGCTAACTGATGCTTTCTTAATTTTTCACCAATTTATCTTTCTCAATATCCAATATCATGGCCTTAATCTTGTCCACAAGCGCCTGCCATTCTGTCACCTTTTTGGGGCAATTCGTTGGTAGGTAGTTTGAAATTAGGTGCTCAGCGAATTGCTTACAACATCCCAAGATCGGCAACACAACTTGGTCGTGAGGCCATAGCTTCTCCGTGGGTAGACGTTCGGACCTTGAATATGTCAGATGGGTCAGGTCTTTGTTCAGTCTATCCTGGTAAGGTGAAGGAATGCCAACTGTTTGTGGTGCATACTTATAATCCAATGAGAGAACGTCATCCAGTTCTTTCCCATTCATCTTGGTTCGGGCCGACTTTTGGAAGAAGTCCAATAGCACCCTTACATGAATAAGACGTGATTCAACCAGTGCATTGTTCACTGCAATGTTTTTGTTCTCGATTAGAGTCTCGATTAGTTGGGTGATTTCATAAAAGACATGCTCTAGAGCACCTTTCAACTGTGCAGGCGAAGGCGTGAATTTAGTCATACTTCCTCCTTGGACTTAACAGTATGGGTGAGGCGCGCGGTCTTCCCCCGTCGCCTCCAACCGATTATTGGGCGGCGTCATCGTCAGCATTTACCTTCTACGATTTTGATTTCCTCTTCCGTCAGGCCGTACAGTTCGTACACCAAACGGTCGATCTCTGCGTCTGTCGTCGTGACGGCGTTCTGCAATGCGGCTTTTTCTGATTCTGATGTGGCCCCGCGCAGTTTCGGCGTCAGCGCCAGCATCTTCTCCACCAGCCCCACCAGCTTGTCGTGGCGCGTTTTGTCGGCGGGGTTTGACAAATTCAGGCGAACAATTGGCAACTCGCCGAAATACTGTTTTGTGCAAGTAATCCAGCCACCACGAAAGATGTTGCTGGTTTGGCGAAGCACCCAAAACAAGAGTTTGGAGTTGAGAATTCCGAGAACAAACTCGGGATTTAGCTCACACACTGCGCCCAATGTGATTGTGAAGCCTCCGCTCGCCATCGGGCATAACGAGCCGCTGAATGACTGGGGGATGAGAGCACAAAGCCCTTTGTCTGCAAGTAGGGGTACCGCAATTTGTGCCCGTTCGTGCAGATCAAGATTGCGTGGTGCCGAATATCCGAACCACTCCTTGAACTGTTTCCGTTTTTTAAGTTTGGCCGAATTTTGTTCAAGATACGCAAATGCTTTTGGATATTTTTGACGGATGTCGTGAGCCGACATGAGACGAAGTTTCGCGTTTTCTGCGGCATAGGGGAAAATGATCTTCCATTTGTTTTTCGGTGCAAAGGAATAGCGGCCAAAATCGGATGCGAAAAGCGGGGTACGAAGGATTTTATTTTCGATGCCATGATCATTTGCGTCGACGACAAATATTTCGTCGTCCCCGCTGGAACTTCCGCGGCTCATATCGGCGGGTAATTCCATCAGGCGAGCGCTTGTGGATTTTAGTTTTTCCATCACCTTGACTTGCATTTGATCCGCAAAAGTCCAGGCGTCGCATGTAAGCAAATCGCCTTGGCGTTGTTCAAACTTCAACTTGCGCAGAACATTTTCGTTCGCCGTGCTGGTTGCATATTCGAAGGTGCTGTTTTTATTGTGGCTTAAGAAGAGCAAGCAAGTGTATGTCGTAGCTTCAAAAACTTGTTCTGCCCCAAAATCAACGATTTTCTCGACGGCCTGTCGTTCACTAAGCACGGAACGTAGACCGCGTCCGTAGTCGGTTCGAAAACATTTATTCGGAAGAATCATGCCTAAATGTCCCACCCCAGAAAGCAGATTCAGCCCGCGCTCAATAAAGTTCACATATATGTCGTAGTTACCTGTTGCCGCGCGATAGTGATTCACAAAGTTGGCAACTTGGTCAGATGGGAACCCTTGAATCCGGATATACGGCGGATTACCGATGATGGCGTCGAAGCCTCCGGCTTTCATGGCGTCGGTGAACTGCACGGGCCAGTCGAAGGCGTGTACGCGAACGAGGTCTTCGGGAACCATGGAGAAGTCGGAGGCGATAAGGGAGTTTCCGCACTTTATGTTATTGGAGAGGTTGGGCAATGCGCGTTCGTGGAAGAGGGTCGTCTGCTGGGAGAGAGTGGTGTCGTTTTCGCCTTCGAGGGCTTTCAATAACAACGAAAGCTTGGTGGTTTCAACGGCTTGCTGGTCAATGTCAACGCCGTATATATGGGTGGTGAGGATGCGTTTGCGTTCGGCGATGGTGAGACGAGTTTCGCCTTTAGCGTTCTGACAAACGGCTTTGGCGTTTTTTGGGGAGGGATTGGCTTGATGCCATATCAGACAATGGTCCAGCATGAACTGATAGGCGCCGAGGAGGAAGGAGCCGCTGCCGCATGCCATGTCGAGCACGCGGAAGGGGGACGTGGTTTTGCCGCCAGCGAGATCGGCGGGGCTTTTGCCTTCAATCTGTTTGCCGATGGTGTTGTGGACGATGTAGTTCACAATGTAAGACGGTGTGTAGTACACGCCGCCGGCCTTGCGCACTTCGGGCTTTTCCTCGACTTTGGCCTGATGCCCGGCGGTCAGGCGGATGACTTTGCCGAGGAAGCGTTCGTACACCGTGCCGAGGATTTCCACGGGCAGGACGCCGAAGTTGTACGGGCTGCCATGCTCGAAATAGAGGCTTTGGAGAATGGGCTTGAGGGCATTGTCGTCCACGGCCAGACGCGGCGTGAGCGTGTCCGGCGCATCAGAGACGCCGGGTTCTTTCTGAAAGTGGAACAGGCCGGAGTTGTATTTCTGATCGGCCTTGCGACACAATCCATTCATAAAACGGTCGTAGATGTCTGACTGCTCACAGAGTTTGAGTAGTTGCCCGTAAGACTCCAGTCCGCGATCCTCGGCCATGCGCAGGAAGACGATGCGGTCGATGATCCGCTGCACGGCATCGTTGAGGTCGTCTGGCGACAAATCGCTGTTGCGTAGGGCGAGGTTTCGTGCCAGTACATCGCGCCAGCCTTCGATATCCTTCAGAAACTCGCTGTCAACCTCGGAGGTGCCTCGCTTGCGTTTGGAGGCAGCATACTGGTCGAACGTTCCAGACCAGACGGCCTCTCGCGAGAACACGTCCCAAATCTCCCGCCAACGGTCAGGATATTCGGTGAACCTGAAATACTGGATACGGGCATGGCTGGCCTTGTCGGCGGGTC
>JAPLJI010000156.1 GCA_026388655.1 Pseudomonadota bacterium | reverse complement strand
TTTTATGGACTGGGCTCGGAAAGCCTGTGGCTGGACGAAGCCATAAGTTTTAACGATGCCCAGCAATCGATCTCTAATCTCGTCTTCAACAACTTTCTGCCGAAAACCAACAATATCAACGGCGCTTTTTATTTCCTGCTTCTTCACCTGGTTATCCTGATCTCCTCGGGCGAATTCGCCCTGCGCTTTCTTTCGGCGCTCTTCGGCTCGCTTTCCATCTATTTGATTTATTATCTTTCCCTTCAGCTCGTCAGCGGCCGCCAGGGCCAGAAACTGGGGATCTACGCCGCCATCCTCCTGGCTTTTTCTCCCTTCCATATCAACCTCTGCCAATCGGTCCGTGGGTACTCCCTGCTCTTCCTGCTCGCCCTCGGAGCCATGATTTTCCAGGTTCAAGCCCTGGTCCAGGGTCGCCGGCGTGATTTCCTGGGTTTCGTTCTTTGCAGCATTCTTATTTTTCACACCCATTTCCTCTCCATCATTTTTATCATCTGCCAGGCCCTGCTGGTCTCCTGGTATTTCATCTTTAACACCGAGGAACGCGGCCGTTTCCTCCTGCGGTGGGGTTTTTATTACCTGGTAATTTTCGCGGGGATCTGGAAGATTGCCCTGGGGATCCAGGGTTTTCTGCTCCGGAGCCGGGCCCCGGCCGAAGAACGCTGGTGGCTGATCAAATTCCACGGCGCCCCGGGTTTTAATGAGCTTCTGGGCTTGATCAAGATTTACGCCATCGGTCTGATCCCGGATTCCAATCCTCTGAATTACCTTTACTTCCTTATCCCAATCCTTTTCCTGATCGGGTTTATCTCACTGAAGGTCAAGGGCGGCCTGTTCCGGAGCTGGGAGTGGTCTTTCGGTCTTTTCCTCTTCATCTTCCCCGTGCTTACGAGTTTTATCCTCTCCCAGTCGGAAAATATTTTTCTGGCTAAATACCTTTTTTATACCCTCCCGGTCCTTTACCTCCTGGCCGCCCGGGGTTTGCTGAGCATCCCGGTCCGCGTCCTTCCCGAAATCATCCTTTGCCTCTCCCTGATCGCCCCGGGCTTCGCCATTTACCGGATTCACGCCCTAATCGGCAACCCCGATTGGAGAAACACCGTCGCCAAGATTACCTCCGTATCGGAACTGACCGATATCGTGGCCATCAACGCGAACTACACCCACATCCTGTTTGACTACTACGCCCGCAGCATTCCCACCGATTTCCGCCCCCGGGTCTACACCATGCAAAACTACAGCGGGGATCAGAAACAGGCGGCCGCGGAAAGGCTTCGGATCGGGCAGGAGTTTGCCGAACTGGCCCGGCGCTTTCAGCGGATGTGGCTGATTTCCTCCTATACGTCTGAAACCGACCCGCTCAACCTGGTGGAAGCCGAGGCCGTTTCCCGCTATCAGTTCATGCTCTGGTGGCCCGGCCCGCCCCGCCTTTACCTCTTCGTCCTCACCCCGCCCTCAAAATAATGGTTTCGAGTTATTGAATAGTTGGATTCGGGAAAGATATTAATCGAACGGAAGGCTTAACCCTACAGAAGGCCCCGGAGAGACCAGAGCACCAATTCCCCCATCTTTTTCAGCTTTTCCTTAAATTCCGGGTCCCGGTGGATGTTTTGATACCACTCATGGAACTTCTGGGGATCATTATCAAAATCCCGGCAGATCTCGTGAAGATAGGTGAGAAGGCCGAACTCCGGGTTGAAATACCCCTGGTGAAACGGGGAATAATAATATCCGCATTCCCGGAGAGCCTCCTGCCACTCCCGCAGTTTAGCCGGGTGGTAACCAAACTCAAACTTGATCGAAAGCACCGAAGTAACCCCCCGTGATTTCCGGTCCATAACCTTCTCTGATTTTTTGGTTTTAATCCGATAAACCACCAAATTTTGAAAAGGTTCGCTTTTGCTAAAGCTTAATTCCAGATCATGATTGGCATCCGTTTGTTTTAAATTATAATGAACAGGAAAGGCCGAGAAAAGGGCCCTAACAATTTCCAATGCCAAAGGTCAAAGCTCAAAGGCCAAATGCTAAATAAAACCACATAGAAATATAATTTTCCCTTATTATTGGTGCTTGGTCATTGGGATTTGGTTATTGTCTGGTCATTGCCTGCCCTGAGCGGAGTTGAAGGGGTGCTTGGTAATTGGGATTTAATTAGGAATTTGTAATTAGAAATTAGAAATTAGAAATTTATGAATTCCTCCCGCCCCCAGATTTTTCAATCCGCGGCCGTTATCATCGTCCTCGTCGCCGCGGCGGCCAGTCCCTTTTTCTTTGTCGGCTTCGAATTCTCCGCCACCAAAACCGCCCTTTTAAGCGTCCTCGCTGCCATCGGAGTTTTCTTGCTCACCCTCTCGGTTCAACCCCGGGCTCGAGAGTTCCAGGTCTCCTCCGCCTGTCTTCCTCTTGTCGGGTTCCTGGCGCTGGCCGGCCTTTCCTCCCTCGGGGCCGTCAGCCGCACCGCGGCCTTGACTGAACTGGTTAATCTAGCCCCCTTCCTCGCCCTTTTCTTCCTGGTCTTTTTCTCTTTTCAAAGCCAGGACCCCGGGAAGCTCATGCTGGTTCTCGCTCTCCCGGTCGCGGGCATCTCCCTGATTGGAATCCTGCAATTTTTCGAGATCCTGCCGATCGGAATGGACCGCTATGGAGCCAAAGACCCCGCTTCCACCCTCGGGCTCTCCAACTTTGCCGCGGAATATCTGGCCGCCGCCCTCCTGCCCCTGGCCGCTGCCGGATTGGCCCGGGGGAAAACCCTGGCCCGGATTTTCCTGGGCTCCGGCTTCGGAATCGGGTTTGTTTATCTCCTCCTGACCGGGAACCGGGCCGGCTGGGTCGGGTTCCTGGCCGGGCTCTTCCTGATGACCCTGTTTTCCCTGGTCTCGTCCATCGGTCAGGAGAAAAACCGCTTTCCCCGGTTACCCGGGGGTCATCCCGGCCTCCAGGCTCTCCTCCTCCCCGGATTCCTGACCGTTTTGGCGGTGATTTTCATTCTTCTGACCCCGGGGGGGAGAAAAATCCCGGATCGGTTTTTTTCCATCTTCAATCTCCACGATCCCGCGATCCGCTTCCGTCTCCTCGCCTCCGGGGAAGCCCTGCGGATGTCCCGGGATCATCCCTTCCTGGGAATCGGACCGGGCAACTTTTCGGTGGTGGAGCCGCTTTACCAGACCCGGGAAATGGAGAAACTCTATCAAGGCGCAAACGTGGATATCAGCCGGGTTCACAATGAATACCTGAGCGCGCTGGTCGAGCTGGGGATCCCGGCCGCGCTTCTCTTCTTTCTTTTCCTGGGACTGCTTTTGAATTCAACTTTCCGCTCCCTCTCTCAATCCTCCAGCCGGGAGGAATTCCTTTCCCGGCTCGGGATACTCGGGGGTCTGTCCGCCAGTCTGGTTGTCGCTCTTTTTTCCTTTAACCTCCATAATCCCGCCTCGGGATTTGTCTTCTGGGTGCTGGCCGGGACGGCCCTGAAAACCGGGGCGGCGAAAACCATTCGCCTTTCCCCGCCGGGCCGGGAAAAATTTTTTTATCGCGCCCGCCGGGCGCTCGGGGCTTTTTTCACCCTCATCCTGATCGGCATCTCTTACCAGAACATCCAGATGGCCCGGGCCGAAGTCTATTTCCGGGACGGGCTTCGCCGAATGGTGATGGAGAAGACCGGTCCGGCCGAGGCATTCCTTTCCCGGGCTATCGCCGCTTACCCCTGGCGGCCCGCCTACTACTACAACCGGGCCATGTGCCGGCATTACCTGAAAAATACCCCCGATGCGGTGGAGGACATGAAACGGTACCTCGATTTTCATCCCCACTCGGCCCGCGGACACCAGGCCCTGGGGGTGATGCTGGTTGAACTCGGGCGGGAGGCGGATGCCCTCCGGGAAATCGAGCGGGCCACCGGGCTCTATCCCAAACCGGCGCCCGAGCTTTTTTCACTCCTGCTCAACCTGAAACTGGGGGTCAAGGAATACGATTCGGTAATCCAGGTCGGCGCCCGGGCGTTAAAACTCTATCCTGGTTCTCCGGAAATCCTTCTGGCTGTCTCCCAGGCTTATTTCTACCGGGGAGACCTGGAACTGGCCGCCCGGGGGTATCAATCGGTAATAGAGACCGACCCGGAGAATGTCTCCGCCCGGCGTTACCTGGGGCAGACCTTTATCGAGATGAAAAAATTCGGGCCCGCCGCGGAAGTTCTCGCCCGGGCGGCCCGGCAATCCCCCGGCTCTCCCGACCTCTGGTTCCACCTGGCCCGGGCCCAGGCCGGGGCGGGCGAAACCGCTTCCGCCCGGAACTCCCTGAAAACGGCCGTCGGCCTCGATCCCCGGCTGCGCGACCTGGCCGCCCGGGACCGCTGGTTATCCGCCCTCAGGTAAATAAAAAACCGGGGGCTTATTTAGTATAATCGCACGCGGGAAAAATCATGGCGGAAAAGGTCGATGTCGTCATCGTCGGCTCCGGCTTCGGAGGGGGCATTCCCGCCCTCCGCCTGGCCGAGGACGGCAGAAAAGTGGTTTGCCTGGAATGGGGTAAGCGCAACACCGCCAAGGATTTCCTCCAGAGCTGGGATCCCCGCTACCTGGCCACTCTCTATAATGTTCTGAATTCCCGGGATTTCACCATGTGGGTCCGCCGGGCCCGGACCCTGGGAGGCGGCTCGGTCCTCTTCTCCGGGGCCTGCCTGCGTTCACCCCGTGAGGTCTTCGATTACGTGGACTTGACCGGTTACAAAGTCTGGCCGGACGAGATCACCCGCGAGGTCATGAACCCCTTTTACGATCTCGTCGAGGCCAAGCTCAAGATCCGCCAGGTCCGGTGGGATGAGGTTCCGAAGGCGGGGGGCACCTTCGCCAAAATGCTCGCCAACCTGGGGAAAACCTGCGACCGGACCTGCTTCGATTATGAAAACTGCCTCCAGTGCGGTTTCTGCGAGGCCGGCTGCACATACAGCCGGAAGATTACCCTGCTCGACACCTACATCCCGGAAGCCGAATCACTCGGGGCGGAATTCCGGACCGAATGCGAGGCCTTCGATCTCGAAAAAGAACCCGGCGGATACCGGGTTCGCTATCAAGACCGCTACGGCAACTGGCAGGAGATCGAGGGCGGGCTGGTGATTCTGGCCGCGAGCGCGATCGAGACCCCCTGTATTCTCCTCCGGTCCCGGGCCCACCTGCCCAACCTCTCCTCCCAGGTGGGGAAAAACTACAACAACAACGGCGATATTGCCTTCTATTTTCTCCTCCCGGAGGGATGGCCCTCGGCGGAACTGTATAAGGGGCGCACCAACGCCGCGGTGATGTGCTATGCCTTCTGGGCCGAGCACCGGATCACCTTCCATCCCGGCTGCAATCCGCCGGGGATCTTCTCGGCGGTCGAGATCCATCGCCGCGCGGGGCCCGGTTCCCTCCCCTGGGGCCTGGAACACAAACAGATGGTGAAAAAATATTACCCCGACCGGATGCTCGGGGTTCTAGCCATCGGGCTGATCGACAGCGTGGGCGAAGTCGGGATCACCGAAGACGGCCGGCCCTGGGTTGACATCCCCATGACCGCCTACCTCCAAAATTACATCTCCCGGGTGGAAGGGGTGATGCAGACGATCGCCGAAGGAAACGGGGCGGAGCTCCTTTACACCGCCCTGGACGGATACGAACACGGGGACGCCCACTGCCTGGCTACCTGCCGCATGGGCCGCGATCCGGCCCGATCGGTCTGCGACCCTTACGGGGAGGTTCACAGCTACCCCGGTCTTTTTGTCAGCGATGGGAGCACCATCCCGGCCGGTACGGGGGTCAACCCGGCCCTGACCATCGCCGCCAACGCGGAAAGAATCGCCGATTACATTGTGAAAAACCGTTGAGAATGGTTGCTGAATCAAGGAAGTTATTTTTATTTTCCCCTCCCTCGATGGGAGGGGAAAGAGGGGAGGGTGAAAAAATGAATTGTCACCCCCACCTTTCCTCCCCCCTCAAGGGGGAGGAAAGATTTTAAATGACAACCAACCCAAATAATTTTTCCCGGCGGGAATTCATCATCAAGATCGGAAAATTCTCCCTGGTCCTGACCCTGCCGCTCCCGGCCTGCGGGGGCAAGAAGAAAACCGAAAACGCGCCCGTCTGCCTGGCCGCCCTGACCCACGATGAAAAAACCTTTTCCGCCCTGGCGGACACCATCGTGCCGGGGTGCCAAACCGACCCCTCCGGCGCCCCCGGGGCGGTGGAAGCCTGCGCCCTGAACCTGATTTACGACGATAAGATGCCGATCGTCGAGGTCGCCACCCTCCTGGTCAGCCTCCTGGATGGTGCCGCCCGGGATCTCTACCAGCGGGATTTCGTGGACCTGAACCTGGAGGAACGCACCCAGGCGGTCCTGGAATCAGAAAAACGGCTTCCCCTCCTGAGCTGGCTTTTGAAGTTGATCCGCTCGGCTTTCTATGTCGGTTACTTCAGCGATATCGGTCTTAAATACCTGGGCTATCCCGGTCCCAACCTCGGGTATGTCAACCTGGGATTTTCCTTCGGGGAAAAAATGTCCGAGGAGCTTACCCCTGATGGCAACCTTCCCTAAATTCATTTCGAATTTCAGCTTCGCCCTCAGCGGTGCCCTCGGGGGATTCCTCCTGGTTTCTTCCTGCGGCGGGTCCGGCGGCCAGCTCTCCTCCTGCCCGAAAAACACCCCTGCTTGCCTCTCCTGCCATACCCAGGCGGAGATCGGCCAGGTCCTTTCGGATGAGAATGCCGGGCCCCGGGAGTGGATGAGCCAGGCCGGATCCGGACTGACCCGAGCCGTCCCTTTCATTCCGCTCGAGACCGAGGAATACGTGCTGGAATGGCCGCACCGGGGCCGGCACCCGGAATATAAATCATCCGACTGCTGTGCCTGCCATCCCGCGGATAATTCCGGGCTGGGACATAGCTCGAAAACTTATCCCGACCCGGAGGATTGCCAGGGCCGATGCCACGTCTGGCTGAAACCGGCGATAAATTCCTCCGGATTCGCCATCCTGGGAGGGGAAGCCCCCTCCTACTCCGGGTCGGCGGAGCCCGAGGCCCTCCTCTCCGCCGCGGAAAACGCCCATTCCCGGGTCTGCCGGGAAGGCTACCAGCGCCCGGAGGGGATTTCCGACCGGATCAAGGTCGGCCAGCTTTCCCCCGGCTGCCGGGGGTGCCACAACCATTTCTTCCCCCGGCACGGGGCCGTCTCGGTCTGCACCGATTGCCACGCCTTCGGGGATCCGGCCGGGGGAACCGGCCACTTGAACCACGCGGCCTATATCTCGGCCCGGCAGAACGAGCTGAATCCCGGGGCCGCCGGCGGCGAGGTTTGCGTTTATTGCCACGGATTCTCGGCCGGGGCGGATTCTTTCTCTTCGGCCGCCTGCTATAATTGCCATTTAAGCGGGCACCAGCCCCTTAATCCCGAGGGAAACGCCCACTTCTGGAGGTAGACCAAGATGGCCAGTGAATTCCAGGTCGCCGTGATCGGTGGGGGGGTCAACGGGAGCGGGATCGCCCGGGATCTGGCCCTGCGCGGGATCCACACCGTCCTCCTCGAGAAAAATGATTTTTCCTCCGGGACCACCGGGGCCTGTTCGGGGATGATCCACGGGGGGCCCCGCTATCTGCAATCCGACGTCCAGATCACCAAGAATTCCTGCCTGGACTCGGGTTACATTCAAAAAATCGCCCCGCATCTGCTTTTCCGGATTCCTTTTTTAACCCCGATCCCCCGTTCCACCCCCTTTGCCCGGATTTTTCTCGAACTCCTGGAAACCTATTTTGAGGCCTACGACCGCTTTTCCCCCCTGAAACGGGGCAAGCCCCATACCCGCCTCTCCCGGGAGGAAGCCCTGGAGCTCGAGCCCGGGATCAACCCCGACATCGTGGGGGCGGTAACCATGGACGAATGGGGAATCGACACCTTCCGGCTCTGTGCCATGAACGCCCTTTCCGCCGCCGAAGCCGGGGCGGAGGTCAGGAATCATACCAAGGTTTCCGGCTTTCTCAAGGAAGGAAACCGGGTCCGGGGCCTGCGGGTCCGGAACCTCTTGACCGGCGCGGAAGAAACCATCCGGGCTGAGATCGTGATGAACGCCGCCGGCCCCTGGCTCCCGCAGGTGGCCCGGCTGGCCGGGGCGGAAGTCAAAATCCGCCCGGGGAAAGGGGTTCACCTCATCCTTGACCGCCGGATCTCCAATATCGCCATTTTTACTTTCGCCATCGACGGGCGGCAGATCTTTCTCATGCCCCACGAAAACGGCTCCATCCTCGGGACCACCGACGACGACTACTACGGCAGTCTCGATCAGCTCGAGGCCACCCAGGACGAAATCGAGTACCTCCTGGAGGGAATCGAGCGGGTGTTTCCCCCGGTCCGCCGGGCCCGGATCTCCCGGGTCATGACCGGGATCCGGATCACGCTTTACGGCTGGGGCAAGAACGAAGACGCCCTTTCCCGGGAACATGAAATCGTGGACCACGAGGAGAAAAACGGCATCCCCGGCTTCCTGACCATCGCGGGGGGAAAGCTGGCCTCCTACCGGCTGATGTCCGAGGAGGCCGCCGACCTGATCTGCCGCAAACTCGGGGTGAATTCCCCCTGCCGGACCCATCTCCTCCCCCTCCCCGGCGGAGACCGCCCGGTCAACCGGGACGCGCTCGCGGAGACCTATCGGATTCCCCCCTACCTGGCCGAACGTCTGATCCACCGCTACGGCTCTCGGGTGGATGAAGTCCTGGAGGGAAGCCGGAAGGATCCTTCCCTCCTCTCCATCGTCTGCCGGTGTGAACCCGTGATCGAGGCGGAAATCCGCTACGCGATCCGGAAGGAATGGGCCCGGAACCTGGTGGATCTCCGGCGCCGGACCAAGCTCGGCACCGGTCCCTGCCAGGGTTGTCGCTGCGCCCAGCGGGCCGCCCTGATCCTGGCCGAGGAAATGCAGCTTTCCCCCGGCCAGGTCAAGCGCCTGATCCGGGATTTCCTGGCTGAACGCTGGCGGGGCAAAGCCCCCATCCTGGCCCAGGACCAGCTGGCCCAGGAAGAATTAACCCAAGCCTTATACCGGAATATGATTTAACCGCGAGACAACTTTTGTGGCAATTAAAGGTCAAATATATTTAAATAAATGATCGCCAAATAAATTACCCAAACAAATTGAACCAAGCAAACGAATCCATCCTCGTAATCGAGCCAGGCCGAGCATCCGGACCGGATCAGGTTTATCTCCGAACCGGATCGGGGTGTGGGCGACGCCTGGAATAAAGGTTTGCAGATGGCCCAGGGGGAAATCTTCGGTTGGATTGGATCTGATGACACCTATCAACCGGATGCCGTCCGGATCGTGGTCGATTTTTTCCAGGCCCATCCGGATGCCTACTTTGTCTGCGGCGACCTCAATCATATGAATGGAAAAGGAGAACTGATCGAAAGGTACCATGCCCAAGACCTGGTCTGGGAAGAGTTAATCAACGATTTCTGCGCCATTCCCACCCCCTCGGCTTTTTACCGGCGCGAGGTGATCGAAAAAATCGGTAAGTTCAATCGCCGGGGGAACGACCTGGAATATTGGATCCGGGTGGCCCGGGTGTTTAAGACCTGTCGGGTGGACCAGGCCCTGGCCAATTTCCGGGCCCATCGGGACAGCCAGACCGGATCCCCGGCCACCCGCGGGAGATGGAAACTGGAAGATTTCCTCATCAGTTTACGATCTGGCGGAAGCCTCTTTTCACCCCGGAGCAAAAGATTCTACAATTTCGTGGGGAAAAAGTTGGTCCGGAGAAAACCATCCCGCGACAAAACCTGATTGCTCCCGGTTAACCTCCAGAACCCCAGATGAAGAAAATTCTCTGCATCGTTCACCGGATGAATTATTCCGGCGCGCCCATTTCCCTCTTGAGAATCCTCAAACATCTGGACCGGTCCCGCTTCCAGCCCTCCGTCTTGGCCACAAAACCGGGCCCGATGCTCAAGGAATATCAGGACCAGGGAATCAACTGCCAGCTCTGGAAGGAAAGAGAAAATTTCTTCAGCAAAACCGACATCCTCCGGCTGGTTTCCCTGATTAGAAAAAACCGAATCGACATCGTTCATGTCAACACCGGCATTCTTCCCGCCGCCGCCCTGGCCGCCGGGCTATCCCCCGCCAAATGCGTCTGGCATCTCCACGAGGTTCCCCCGAAGCCCCCCAACTGGAGGTGGCGCCTCGCCCGGCGCTTCGCGGATTTTTTCATTTTCAACTCCCACCATACCTACCTTTCTCTCTCCCGGATGGTCCGGATTGACCAAAAATGGCGGGTGATTTACAGCGGCGTTGACCTCCCCTTCGACTCCTTGCCTCCCCCGGAACCCGGCTCCCGGTTCAAAATCGCCATGGTCGGCAACATCCAGTCGATCAAGGGCCAGATTTTTATGGTCGACACCCTGGCCCAGCTCCGCCCCTCCTATCCCAACCTCGAGCTTCACCTGGTGGGCGATTGCTTTGAAAAGAGCTATCTGGAAGAAATCAAGACCCGGGCCCGGGAGAAAAATGTGCTGGGAAACTTCATTTTCCACGGCCTGCGGCCCGATCCGATGGAGATCGTCAAGGACTGCGACCTGCTCGTTCATCCCGGGCTCGTCGAGTCGCTGGGAAACGCGATCATCGAGGCCATGGCCTGGGGCAAGCCCGTGGTGGCCTTCGATGAGGGCGGACCCGCGGAAATCATTAAAAACGGCGAAACCGGCTACCTGGTTCCCAAGCACGATTCCGGGCTGCTCGCCGATCGGATCGCCGATCTGCTCCAGGATCCTGGGCTCCGCCGCCGGATGGGGCAGAACGCCTTCCGGGAAGTCCAGGAAAGATTTTCCGCTGAAAAGATTGCCAAAGAGGTGATGGATATTTACAATTCTCTATTGGTGGGCAAACCCTAAGGAGGAAAAAGAATGAAAATCTTTATCGATACCGCTAATATCCAGGAAATCCGCCAGGCCAATTCCTGGGGGATCCTGGACGGGGTCACCACCAATCCTTCCCTGATTGCCGCGACCAAGCGGCCCTTCCAGGAGGTAATCGAGGAAATCTGCGCGGAGATCCCCGGCCCGGTAAACGTGGAAGTGGTCAGCCCGGACTCTCCGGGCATGGTTCGAGAAGGAAGAGAGTTGGCCAAAATCGCCAATAACGTCGTCCTGAAGATCCCGATGATCCCCTCCGGAATCCAGGCCACCCGCCAGCTTTCCGGGGAGGGAATCAAGGTTAATGTCACCCTGGTTTTCTCCCCCCTCCAGGCCCTTCTCGCCGCCAAAGCCGGGGCCAGTTACGCGAGCCCTTTCATCGGCAGGCTGGATGATATTTCCCATACCGGGATGGACCTGGTCAGGGATATCATCGACATCTATGACAATTACGCCTTCCCCACCGAGATCATCGTGGCCTCCATCCGCCACCCGCTGCATGTCCTGGACTCGGCCCGGATCGGCGCCAGCATCTGCACCATCCCCTTCAAGGTGATCGAGCAGATGTTCAAACACCCGCTGACCGATATCGGCCTGGAGAAATTTCTCAAGGACTGGGAGAAAATCCCCAAGTCCGGTTGAGCGGCTGCCCCGCCCCAAGGGCGGGACCTCAAAATCCAACCAAAACGAAACTCCCCTCCCTCGATGGGACTCGTCCTGAAGGAGGGGATGAAGGGGAGGGTGAGAAGAGGTATAAAATTAAAACTTGTGCGACGTCGAGTAAAATTACATTATTGTTCCCCGACGTGCCGAGGTGGCGGAATTGGCAGACGCGCTAGACTCAGGATCTAGTGGGCGCAAGCCTGTAGGGGTTCGAGTCCCCTCCTCGGCACCATTTTTTACCGACCGCTGACGGCATAAACCTGCGCGGCTAACCTTCCTCCCTTAACAACTTAAACGGCGCCTCAACTCCGCCTTCCCGGGCGGGAATTTGGCGCCGTCGCAATAGAAAACTCTTAATCCTCGATTTATTTTCCCGGAATTTTCCCGAAGCTAGCGGGCCGTAACCACCTGGGTTTCCAGAAACCCGACAAAACGGGTGATTTCCACCTGCCGGTCGAGGTCTCCGGAAATAAACCGAACGTGGGTGGCGTCCGCGGGCAGCTGGGCGAAGACCGGGTCGATCGTGATCCAGCCATCGTCCCCCCCCCCTATGTATACCTCGGCCCAGGCGTGGTAGAAAAATTTGCCCTCCAGGTAGACGATCCCGGCCGCCATCCGGGCGGGCAAGCCCACCTGGCGGGCCAGCGCCACGAAAAGAAGCGTGTGCTCGTTGCAGTCCCCCTGCCGGTCTTTCAAAATCTGCAGGGCGCTCGGGATGGAGAAGGTGGGGACCTTTTTAAGATTACGGTTCACCCAAACCATGATGGACCGGGCGGCCTTCAGGGAATCGGTATTCCCCTCCGCGGCTCCCTTGGCCGCTTTGACCAGTTCCGCGTTACCCAGGGGGATAAAAGGCGTGGCTTGCAGGGATTCCTTGGCCTCATTTCCTCCCCCCACGATTTCCGACCAGGGAAGCGGGTAGGAACTAACCCGGCCGGGATCCTCCATCCTGACCTCAACCGTCCGATCATTCAGGGTCTGGCGGTGCCCGGTCAGGTCAAATCCGGTCAGAACCACTTTATTCAGCACTATTTTCAGATATTTGAGCTCCCGGGGGCTGTCGATTTTTCCCTTCACGGGAATGGCCAAGGCCTGGATCAGGTCGGGAAGCGGTTCCGACTTGGAATCCGGCTTCTCCGCCTCTTCCCGCGGCTGGAGCTGGACGACAAACCCGCGGGGAGAATACTCCTTGATCGTTTTCCCCTCCGGGGTCACCCAGGTCAATGAATCGTCCCCCTTGAAGCTTTCCTTCATCCGAAAGACCGAGGTCAGCTTCTCCCCGATCTTCAGGTTTTCCGTCCCCAGGACCTCGATCTCCAGCTCGGCGTTGGCCATGGTCATCGGGTCAAAAAAGGGAAGCTTGAACTTCTGGCCCACCTCCAGTTTGGTCTGGGGATTCCGGAGCAGATAATCCCGCACCGTCAGCATCGTCAGGGGCGCTTCCTGGATTTCAATCACCTGCTGGGTGCGTTCCCCCCCGGCCTTGATTCCCAGGATCAGCTTGTTTCCCTCCACCTTTCCGTCGATCAGGGTCTCGGCCTCCTGGGAGTGAAGCCGGAAATCAATTTTCTGGAGCCGGAGGTCCTTTCCCACCCGGGCCTCGGTATTGGTATCGGCCTCCACCGCCTCCCCGCTCACGTTCAGCCATAGATGGGTATGATCCCGATAAAGGTACCCCTCCGGAATCACCTGCCGGGAGGTCTGGCTGTAGCCGATCTTCCGGCCCTGGAAATAGTTGCCATACCATTCTTCCCATCCCTCGGCCGGCAAAGCACCCGGCTGGACCGCGAGAGAGGTCGGCCACTTCAAGGCCACTTTCTTGGGACCCGCCAGGTAGTAAACCCCCACCCCCACCCAGATGGCCACGACCAGAATCCCGATCAGATTAACCGGACGCTTGAGCCATCGCGAAAAACCCATATTCCCCTCCTTTAATCAAAAGAAAGACCCAGGAGTTGATTGGGATCCACCCGCTCACCCAGAATCCTGGCCCCAAAATGCAGATGGGGTCCGGTCCCCCTGCCGGTATGACCGACCCAGCCGATAACCTCCCCTCGCCTGACCTCGTAGCCTTCGGAAACCTGGAAAGATTTTAAATGCAGGTACATGGTGTATATGCCCAGACCGTGATCAATGATAACCGTATTTCCCTCAAAGTATAACTCCCGGGCCAGAACCACGGTTCCGGAATCGCTGGCGGCCACGGTGGTGCCTTCCCGGGCGGGGCAATCCACCCCGCCGTGGGGTGACCGCCTCTCCCCGTTTAAAATCCTCTCTTCGCCAAAAGCCACCCCCTGAAAACCGGGAAAGGGGGAGAGGAACCGGCCGGTGATTTTAATTTGCGGGCTGACCTTCCGGAAAACCTCCTCCAGCAGGGCCCGCTCCGCCGCGATCCGGGCCCGCTTTGAAGCCGGAGGGTGCACCATTCCCGCCGGGAGGTGGAGCTCGCGCCGGCCAAACTGTCCCGGTTCCAGCCTCAGCGCGATTTCCCTCCGTTCCTCCCGGCCCGAGGAAAAGACCACCGCCAGGTCCTGCCGATAATCCCCGGGAGGATCCTCCAGATCGAAAGGAACCAAGGCCAGCCATTCTCCCTTCCGGGTCAGGGACGGGAAAAAGGGCAAATTTTTTTCGCGCTTGGAAACCGCGGCCCGCGAAACCCCGGCATCATTCAATCTCAACACCACGATTTCCCCCTGCCGCGGGCTGGAATTGGAAACCGTGACCTGGAGGCCGGGATTCCCCGTCCCGGGCGGGGAAACGGCCAGAGTCAGCCATAAACCGATCCCGATTTCCCAGAAGGAATCAAATCCCTTCATTTGGTTTTTACCTCTAAGACTTCACAGCGGGCCGACCCCCGGGCAAAGCGGACCCCGACCTTTTCCCCCGTCCTCAGCTGACCGGCCTGATAAACCACCTCCCGGGTTTCCTCCCGGGTCGCAATCGCGTAGCCGCGCTCAAGGACGGAAAACGGGCTCAGGGATTCAAACACCCTGACCACCCCCGCCAGCTGCTCCCTCCGGCTCGCGAGCAGATTCCGCATCGCCCGCCCCAGCCGCTCGGAGAACTCGTCCACCCGCTGACACTTTTCCTTGATCAGGGGCAGGGGGGAACGGACCCCGCTGATTATTCCCTCGCAAAACTTCTTCTCCACTTCGATCCGCCGCCGGATTTCTTCCCCGGCCCGGCGCTCAAAATCGAGCAGGGAATCGGTGAAATCCGTGACCCGGTCGGCCAGGAGGCTGGCCGCCGCCGTCGGGGTGGGAGCCCGGAGGTCCGCGACAAAATCGGAAATCGTATAATCCACCTCATGACCCACCGCGGAAATCACCGGGATCCCGGAAGCGGCGAGCGCGCGGGCCACTTCCTCCTCGTTAAAAGCCCAGAGATCTTCCAGCGACCCTCCCCCCCGGGCCAGGATGAGGAGATCCAGGGATAAAGGCAGGCGGTTAAATTCCGAAAGCGCCCGGGCGATTTCCGGGGCCGCCCCCGGCCCCTGCACCCGGACCGGGTAAAGATAAATCTGCAACCGGATTTCCCGGTCCTTCAGGACCTTCAGCATATCCCGGATGACCGCCCCGGTCCGGGAGGTAATGATCCCGACCCGGCGGGGAAAAAGCGGCAGAGGGCGTTTTCGCTCCGGGGCGAAAAGTCTCTCGAACTCGAGTCTGCGCTTGAGTTCCTCAAAGGCCAAGGCCAGGGCCCCCAGCCCGAGCGGCTCCAGGTATTCCCCGATGAGCTGGTATTCACCCCGGGGGGTATACATACTGGTCCGGCCCAGGATCAGAACCTCCTTCCCCTCGGCCAGTTCAAACCGGAGCTGGGAACGGTAGGCGCGAAACATCACCACCCGGATCTGGCTCAGGGCGTCCTTCAGGGTGAAATAGGTATGTCCGGAAGCGGGAATCCGCAGGTTGGAAATCTCACCCCGGACCCAGACCTCCCCCCGCTCTTCCAGGCGGAAGCGCATCTCCTCGTTGAGCTCGGTCACGGAGTAAATACGGGGCTTTAATCCTTCAAAAAGCTGGTCCGGCATTGGTTTGGGAGTTTAAAATCCCCGGAAATGGTGAGCGATTAAAAGGGAAAATGACGGGACTACCCACCGCCGCTTTTCGGGGCCAGCCACTCGACATTCAGGACTAATTTCAGGGAAATGGTCTCGTTTTTTCCTTTTTCCCTGATCACCATCGGAATTTTCAGCTCCTGGGGCGAAACCCGTTCCGGACTGCCCCAGGAAATAATCTCCCAGTTCTTGCCCCCCCCTCCGGCCGGTCCGGGCGCAGGGGGAGCCAGGGCGGGAGCGGCAGGCGGAGCGGGTGCCGCGGGTGGAACCGCTTCCGTCGAGGGAGGAGCGTCGGGTTTCTCCTTGGGCTGGAAGGGAGAGGGCTTGGACACCTGTTCCTCGGAGGGTCTTTGCTTCTGTAAAACCATCTTGGAAATCATGGTCAGGGTGCTGAGAACGTTTTTCCCCTCCGAGGCCACGGCTTCCTGGTGGGGAACACCCAGCCGGTTTAACTTCTGCTGTAATTCTTCCACCGAAAGAATTTCCGGCAAATCGCGCTTGTTGTACTGGAAAATAATCGGAACGTCCTCGAGTTTCTTGTTATAAAAATTGAGGTTGGCTTCGAGGTTGTTCAGGCTGTCGATGTTCTCGTTCAGCAGTCTTTTCTGCGAATCGGCCACGAAAACAATCCCGTCCACATTTTTCAAAACCAGCTTCCGGGTGGCATTATAAAAAACCTGGCCCGGGACGGTGTAAATCTGGAAGCGGGTTTTTATCCCCCTGACCTCGCCCAGCTCCACCGGCAGGTAATCAAAAAAGAGGGTCCGATCGGTCTGGGTGGCCAGGGTCATCAGCTTGCCCCGGTGCTCGGGCTTGAGCTTGGTGTGAATGAAATGAATATTGGTGGTCTTTCCGGATAGACCCGGTCCGTAATAAACAATCTTGGCACTGATTTCTTTTTTCTTCTGATCAATTACCGCCATGGATTCACCGCCATTCCTGATCCCGGGCTAATGGCCCCGGGGCTTTTCCTTCTGCTGGACCAGGCGCCGGGCCTGGGCCTGGACCGCGCTGGGAACGTTTTTGCTCCGGGCGATGGATTTGAGATCGCTATCCCGGAGCAGGGATAAAAACCGGAAGCTGGACTGGACCGGGGTCTTGGGGTTTTCCACCAACGCCTTTTTCACCGCGTAATGCTTGGTCCATTCCTTGTTGGCGGCGACAATCCTCAGAATCTCGTCCGCCACGTTCCGCATCTGGGCAATTTTTATGATTTCATCATCCTGCAATTTCGGGCTCTTGACCACTGCGGCGGAAACCATCTTGTTGGAATCCCGGATCAAAAGCACCCGGGCTTCCTTATTCCCCAGCAGGGCCAGCTTGATCTTTTCGGAAACCGTCATGGTCAGAAGCTTAGTGGACAGGCTCTTCCTTTCCTCCTCGTTCATCTCCCGCTGGCCTTCCTCCATCAATTCCTGTGGAAGCTTGATCTTGCTGATCTCTTCGGCCAGATCGATCATGTCGTTCCATTCCCCCTCTACCTCCACCACCTGGGTTTTGTGATCCGGGGTCTGTCCCGGCGGTACCGGCACCGGCGGCAGAGCCGTTTCCAAGGCCAGGGGGGGCGGAGCGATTTTCTGCTCCAGGTCGATCATCTCCGCCTCCGGAGGAGCGAGATCCGGGACGGTCGGCTCCAAACCTGTCCCCGGTTCCCCCCAGGCCGGTTGGGCCGGTTCGATCGCCGGGGGTTTCTCCCCCGCCTCACCTCCCTGGACCGGGAAGGTGGTTTTCAGGAATCCCTTGAGCCTCTCCTTGATCGTGCGGGGGACATGGCGACTCTGAAAAATCTCGCGGGCGATCAGCGAGTGACGCACCACCCGTTCCTGGTTGTTGGCAATCATCTCCAGGATGTATTCATCCTTTTCGGAGGCAGCCAGAAAAGCGACTGTCTCGTCGGGAGTCCGGCGATTAATGATCAGGGTTTCGAGCAGTTCCCGGTTGCCCGGCAGGCGGTGGCCGAAAAAATCCAGGATCGCCGGGGGAATGTCCGAACCCAGAATGGTCCGGAGAATATTGGCCGGGATGCCGGCCAGGCTCTGGGTGGATTCAGCCCGAACCTCGGCATCGGGATCCTGCTGGAAGTGATACTGCAGAATCACCAGTTCCCGAGGCGGGAGTGGCACCGTTCCCCGGGCGATCAAAAGCTTTACGTTTGCAGGGGTGTCGGGCTCTAGGTAAGTCTGCGCCGCAGGGGAAAGGTTGGCTTTTTCAATCCGGAATTCCTCCAAACATCCCCCTTATGATCATTTCAGTCCAGGCTGACGATCTCGGCCTTCAAACCTTTTTGCTTCAGGGTCGCAATCGTTTTGTTGGCTTCATCCCGGGTCGCAAACTTGCCGACCTTGAGCAGGAAACCCTTGCCCTTGGATTCTTCCGTCTGTATCTCCGAAGAATAACCGGCTCCTTCCATTCGACCCTTCATTTCCGTCGCCTGGTTTTTATCCGTAATCGGCCCCACCCTGACCCGAGCCGTCCCGTCCGGCTGGGGAACGATTTCGTTTTCAATCTTGTTGATCATTTTAAGTTTAAAGGAATTGGCCTTGGCCTGTCCCTGGGTTAATTTCTCGTTCAGGTAGATGAAATATTTCTGCGTGGTAACGGTTTTCTCCTCTGAAACCGGTTCCAGTCCCAGCCCCTTTAATTTGGTTAGGTTGGCTTTTACCTCCTCTTCTTCAGTGAAAATCCCGAGGCTCAAGGTGAAACGCGGTACCGCCGCCACCTGCACCGGTTTCTTTTCCGGCTCGGGCTTGGGCGCCGGGGCCGCGGCCGGTTTGGTTTTTTCGGGAGCGGCGCTGGCCGGGGGGGCGACCGGCTTGGGTTCCGGGGGCGCCGGAGCCGGGGTGGGTTCAGGCGCGGCCGGCGGATTTACCTGGGAACTGGCCGGGGACGGAGGTGCCGGCTGGGCCGGAGCCTGGACCACGGGAACGGTTTCACCCGGGCTAACCACTGCCGCCGGTTTTATCTTCGGACCGGAAAAAACCAGGAAATAAAGCAAAAACCCAACAACAATCAGCACCAGAAGACCGGCTCCCCCGATAATCAGGTATTTGACCGGGACCCCCTTGAGCTGGTCGGACCTGGCTGATTCTGCGACCGACCCCGGTTCTTCCAGGATCTCATCTGCCGGTAAAACTTCCTCGACGGCCTCGCTGGATACATCCTCCTCCATGATTTCATCTACCGGAGGTTTGAAGAAATCATCCTTGAGTAGCTCGTCGCTTAAGCTTTTTCCCCTTGAAGTTTTTGATCCTTTGTCTGCCATAGTTTTTACTATTAATGTTAATGTAACAAATTATATTATCATTTGAATATATCAGTAAGGTCAATAGGTTATTGTTTTGTTTTCATTTTCCCGCGATTGAGTTCATAAATAATCCTGAGACCCGACAGAGTCAGGTATTCATCAACAACGTTTATTTCACTGGATTCCTCCGCCACCAGTGAAGCCAGGCCGCCGGTAGCAATCACATGCGTGTCCGCGCCCAGGCTGGCTTTTATCCGCCGGACTAGTCCATCAACCATTTCCGTATATCCGAAGATAATTCCTGACTGCATGCTCTCGATCGTGTTTTTTCCGATCACCGTCTTGGGCCTTTCCAGCTCGACCCGGGGAAGCTTGGAAGCCGATTGGAAAAGGGCTTCGGCCGAGATTTGTAATCCCGGCGCGATTACGCCGCCGAGGTATTCCCCCCGGTCGGAAACACAATCAAAGGTGGTGGCGGTGCCGAAATCCACCACGATAAGTTTCTTCCGGACCTGATGATAGGCGCCCACCGCGTTGGCGATCCGGTCCGCTCCCACTTCGGGAGGGTTGTCCATCAGGATTGGGACTCCGGTTTTTATCCCGGGACCGACGAACCAGACCCGCATCCCGAAATACTTTTTCAGGGTTTCTTCCAGAACCGGGTGAATCGGGGGAACCACGCAGGAAACAATGGCATCCTTCAACCGGTGGATCGGGAGCCGGGCCCGCATGATCAGGCTACTTAATAGGATCCCGTTTTCATCCACAGTCATCTGCCGGTTGGTGGCCACCCGCCAGTGACAGCGCAACTCTTTTCGCGCATAAACACCAATCACGGTATTGGTATTTCCCACGTCTATAACTAACAACATTTTCCCTCCTTATCGGCCGTAATCAGACTGACATCCCCGGCCAGGATTATCCGGGGTTTTCCTTCTTGATCGTTCAGTCTCAAAGCCCCGGAAGGATCCAGGCCGACGACCACTCCCTCTAGTTCTCTCTCCCCGCTCACTCTAATTCTTTTTCCCTCTAAAATCGACAACCGATTCCATTCCGGAACGAAGGGTGACAGTCCCCGGATTAAAAAATCGTAATAAATCTCCTCAAAATCCTCCAGGAAGGCCCGGAATAACTGCGGCCGGGGAACCGGATGCCCGAGAAATGCCGACACCGAAGTGGCCCTTTCCCTGACTTCCGGGGGAAGATCACCGGGATCGAGATTCACGTTGATCCCGACCCCGCAGATCACGAATCTGACCCCGCCGCCGTCCCCTTGCGCCTCGGAAAGGATGCCCGCCGCTTTTTTCCCTCCCAGGAAAACATCATTCGGCCATTTCAACCCCGGTGAGATTGACCAGACCCGGGAGCAGGACCGGGCCAGGGCCAGGGCGGCGAGAAGGGAAATCTGGGCCACCCGCTCCATCGGCATTTGCGGGCGGAGGATAAGGGAAAAGTAAATGTTCACACCCGGAGGAGAAATCCAGACCCGGTCCAGCCTCCCCCGACCCCGGTTCTGGCTGTCGGCCACCACGACCTCCCCTTCCGGGGCCCCCGCGGAAGCGAGTTCCCGGGCCAGGGCGTTGGTTGAATCCAACTCAGAAAAATAATTGATCCTTTTCCCGAAAACCCGGGTCTTAAGATCCGGGGCAACCTCCCCGGGATAAAGGAATTCAGAGCCCGGATCCCGGCGATAACCGCCGGGATAACCGCCCGCGATCAGGTAGCCCTGGCTCCTTAACCAGCCCATCGACTTTGAAACCGCCGAGGCGTTAAGTCCCAATCGGCGGGAGAGTTCCTCGCCGAAAACCCTGCGCCGCGGGTCCAACCAGCGCAAAACCCGGAGATGATAAGGCTCCATAAAATTCCTAATGTCTAATTCCCAATTTCTAAGCAAATCCCGATGACCAAGCAATGAAAAGGTTGAGTTAATCGGTTGTGGTTGCGCAGCTCGTTTCGGTTGGGTTTTACGGTTACGGTTTTAAAGACTAAAGACGCAGCCGAGGGACGACACTAGCAGCGCAACCGATCAACGTAATCCGATAATTAAAATTCGTCATCATTTAGAAAATTTATTCCATGATTTCCATCGCGATATTCATCCAGCGGGCGGAATGAATGATGGCCCCCGAGGAAATGAAGTTTACCCCGGTCTGGGCCAGCCGGCGGATATTCTCCCGGGTTACTCCTCCGGAAACCTCGAATTCGACCCGGTCTCCGAACCGTTCCAACGACTTTTTGATTTCCGTGAGTCTCATGTTGTCCAGCAGGATAAGTTCCGCCCCCGCCCCCACCGCCGCTTCCAGCTCCGAAAAGTTCCGGACCTCTACCTCGATTTTCAGATGATGCGGGGCGGAGCGCTGGGCCCGGAGCACCGCCTCGGCTACCCCGCCGGCGGCCCGGATGTGATTGGACTTGATTAAAATCCCATCGTCCAGACCGAAGCGATGGTTTCTTCCCCCGCCGACCCGGACGGCGTATTTTTCCAGGACCCGGAGCCCCGGGTTGGTTTTACGGGTATCGAGCAGGACGGTCCGAAGCCCGCGAAGCTCACGAACATATGACCGGGTCAGCGTGGCGATCCCGGAGAGATGCTGCAGGAGGTTGAGGGCCACCCTTTCCGCGGAAAACAGGGAAACCAGCCGGCCCGAAACCTCCATGATCGTCTCTTTGGCTTTCAGCTTTTCCCCTTCCGGGACGGGGATCTTCACCTCGGTTTCCGAATCCAGAAGCTGAAAAATCCGGCGGGCGAAGGGACCCCCGGCCAGCACGAGGTTCTCCCGGGCCACGATCCGCGCCCGGCCCCGCTCTTCCCCCGAAAAAAGGACCCGCATGGTGGCATCCCCCCGGCCGATGTCTTCCATCAGAAATTCCTGCAGGAGTTGATTGATTCTCATCATGCCTTGCCCTCCAGGAGTTTAAGTCCCTCCTCGGTTTTCCGGATCTTGATCAGAAGCTCTTCGTAACGGCTCCGGGTCTTGGCCACCGCCTCCGGGGAAGCCTTGGCCTGGTAATCCGGATTCTCCAGCTTGAGTTCCAGGGGACGGATGGCCTTCCGGAACTTGGCCAGTTCCTGCTGCAGTCTTTCCGCCTCCTTGCGGCTCGAGGTTCCCCCCACTCCGATCTCAACCAGGACGTCCCGGGCCACCGCCGGAGCCCCCCCCAGCTCGGAGGCGCCGGATAAAAGCTTTACGTCCCGGGCCCGGGCCAGCACGGAGACCAGTTTCAGGTTCTCTTCCAGAATCCTCCGGCTGGTTCCCGCTTCCGGGAAAAGGCTGACCATGATCCACTCCGAGGGGGGGATTTTTCTTTCGCTCCGGAGGTTCCGGGCCGCCCGGACCACCTCCATCAGGAGTTCCAGCTTTTCCTCCGCCTCCGGGCAGAACAAACCCGGTTCGGGCCGGGGAAAAGCCGAGACCATGATGCTCCCTTCCCGGCCCGGCAGCTTCTGCCAGAGTTCCTCGGTGATGAAGGGCATGAAGGGATGCAGGAGTTTCAGGCTCTCGGCCAGGACGTACGCCAGCGTAGACTTGGTTTCCGCCATCTCGGCCTCGTTGCCCTCGGAAAACAGAAAAACTGGTAGATCACGGAAGCCGCGTCGTTGAACCGGTAGCCGTCCAGGGCCTCGCGGACCTCTCCGATCCGGTGGTGAAGCCGGGAAACGATCCAGCGGTTGGCCAGCACCAGTCTGGGCGCGGAAAACTCCGGGGCGGGGGCCAGCCGGGGCAGGCTGAAACGGAAGGCGTTCCAGATCTTGTTGGCAAAGTGCCGGTAACCCTCGATCTTCTGCTCCGAGATCCGGATGTCCCTTCCCTGCGCGGCCAGTGCGGCCAGGGTAAAGCGGAAGGCATCGGCTCCGTACTCATCAATAATCAAAAGCGGGTCGATGATATTGCCGCGGGACTTGCTCATTTTCTGGCCGGATTCGTCCCGGACCAGGGCGTGGATGTAAACATGACGGAAGGGAACATCCCCCATGAATTTGATTCCCATCATCATCATCCGGGCCACCCAGAAGAAAAGAATGTCGAAGCTGGTCACCAGGACTGAGGTGGGATAGAAGAACTTGAGCTCCGGGGTCCGATCCGGCCAGCCCAGGGTGGAGAAAGGCCAGATGGCGGAACTGAACCAGGTATCCAGAACATCCTCGTCCTGGCGGAGCTTTGAGCCCCGGCAATGGGCACAGGCCTGCGGATCCTCCCGGGCGACGGTGATCTTCCCGCATTCCCCGCAATACCAGGCCGGGATCTGATGACCCCACCAGAGCTGGCGGGAGATGCACCAGTCCCGGATGTTCTCCATCCAGCTGAAATAGTTATTCTCCCAGGTCTCGGGCACGATCCGGGTTTTGCCCTCGCGCACCGCCTGGATGGCAGCGTCGGCTAGGGTCTGGATCCGGACAAACCACTGCCGGGAAAGCCGGGGTTCAGTCACCGTGGCGCAGCGGTAACAGTGCCCCAGACGGATGGGATAATTTTCCTCCTTCTCCAGCAGGCCCTGCGCCCGGAGATCGGCGAGCACCTTTTCCCGGGCCGCGAAACGATCGAGTCCCCGGTAGGCCGCTCCGGCCTCCTCGCTCATCCGGGCGTCAGGCAGGATTACGTTCACGCTGGGAAGCTGATGCCGGCGGGCGATCTCGAAATCATTGAAATCGTGGGCGGGCGTGATTTTTACCGCCCCGGTCCCGAATTCCCGATCCACCGACCCCTCGGCAATAACGGGGATTTCCCGCTCGGCCAGGGGCAGGATCAGCTTTTCTCCCACCAGCTTTTTATACCGGTCATCCGCGGGATTGACCGCCACCGCGGTATCCCCCAGCATCGTCTCCGGGCGGGTGGTGGCGACCGTAACCGTCCCCCCTTTCTTCAAGGGATACTTCAGGTAATAAAGTTTCCCGGGAGTTTCCCGGGTTTCCACTTCCAGGTCACTCAGGGCGGTCAGGCAGCGGGGGCACCAATTAATGACGTAATCCCCCTGGTAGATCAGTCCTTCCTCGTAGAGCCGGACGAAAACCTCCCGCACCGCCCGGGAAAGTCCCTCATCCATGGTAAACCGCTCCCGGCGCCAGTCGCAGCTCGAACCCAGGCGTTTCAACTGTTGGAGGATGGTCCGGCCGGATTCCTCGCGCCATTTCCAGACCCGGGCGACGAATTCCTCCCGCGAGAGAGCCAGGCGGTTCTTCCCCTCCCGGGCGAGTTCGCGCTCGACCACGTTCTGGGTGGCGATCCCGGCATGGTCGGTCCCCGGCATCCAGAGAGCCTCGTAACCATCCATCCGCTTGTAACGGACCAGGATGTCCTGGAGGGTATTGTTCAGGGCGTGCCCGATGTGCAGGGATCCGGTAATGTTAGGGGGCGGAATTACAATGGTAAAAGGCGGGCGGCCCGAGTTCGCCTCGGCCTGGAAAAATCCATTTTCTTCCCAGTAGCGGTACCAGCGGGTTTCCACGCCCCGGGGATCGTAAGCCTGGGCCAGG
>JAPLJI010000147.1 GCA_026388655.1 Pseudomonadota bacterium | reverse complement strand
AATCGTCAATCGTCAATTATTTGTTGAGGTTGCATTTATTCAGAAAAACAAGATAATTTATAATCTTCAATGAACGTAATTTGAGGAGGGAAAATGCTGAGTGTCATCCGAAAATACTCTGGATCCTGGGTCATCAAGGCGATGCTGGTGGCCGTGGCGGTCACTTTCTTCAGCGGCTGGGCGATGCTCGGATACTTCCGCCGGGGAGGTTTCAAGAGCGGTGAATACGCCGCCATCGTCAATGGCAAGCGGATCCCCACCGACCGCCTGGAAAAAAGCTACCAGAACCTCGAGGACCGCTTCCGGCAAAAACTGGGAGAACAATTCAGCGAGGAGCTGGCCCAGCGCCTCCACCTGAAACAGCAGGCCCTGAACTTCCTGATCAACCGGGAGTTGATCCTGACGGAAGCGGATCGCCTGCATCTCCAGGTTACCGACATCGAGCTCCGGGACAACCTGGCCCAGTTCCCGGCCTTTAAAGACGCCGACGGGAAATTCAATCCGGCCCGTTATCAGCAGGTGCTCCGTTTCCAGCACATGACCCCGGAAGAATTTGAAGACAACGAAAAAATCGCCCTCCGGATCGCCAAATTCGAGCACTTCGTCAAGGACTCGGTCCGGATTACCGACCAGGATCTATTTTCCGCCTTTGTCCGGGAGAACGAGCGTGCCCGCATTCAGTATTTAAGAATCGGACCGGAGGAAGGCGCCCGGCGGGTCAAAGTGACCAGGGCCGAGGTCGAAAAATATTATCGCGAACATCTCCAGGATTTCCAAAACCTGGCCCGTCGGCGGGTTCAATACCTTACCCTCGACCCGGCCGGTTTCAAAAACCAGGTAACCGGCGTTTCCGACCCCACCCAGCTCGAAGACAAGGCCAACCGCCTGGCCTTCGAGTCCGCCCAGAAACTGCGAAAAGATATCCAGGGAAACGAAATACTCTCTTCGCTGGCCAAGCGCTCTGGTTACCCGGTCAAGGAGACCGGCTTGCTCATCGCCAGCGACCTGATCGAGGGATCCGGGGAGCTGACCGGCCGGATTTTCGCGCTCAACCCCAACGAAATCAGCCCGGTTATCTCCGCCGGGGGTAAATATTATCTGGCCCAGGTCATGGAGGTGACCCCGCCCCAGCCCAGACCCCTTTCCGAAGTTTACGCGCAGATTGAGGGCAAGCTGAAGCAGGAAAAGGGAAAAACCGAAACCCTGACTATGGCCACTGAAGTCCTGGCCTCGGTCCAGCAGGCAAAAAATCTGGAGCGGGGAGCCCGGCGCTTTAGCCTGCCGAAAAAAACTACCGGGTTCTTCTCCCGCGGGAGCAATTCGATTCCGGAAATCGGCAACGCCCCGGAAATTTTCGAGGCCGCTTTCCAGCTTTCCCAGGAGAAACCCATCGGGGAGAAAGTTTATCCCCAGGACAATTATTATTACGTTATCGCCTTGGCCGACCGGCAGACCGCCGACCGGGAGAGGTTCATGAAGGAAAAGGATGATCTCAAGGAGAAGCTCCTGAAAATGAAACAGGACATCGCTTTCCAGGGTTATATCATGAACCTTCGGGAGCAGGCCGATTTAAAGATCAATTTTGAGCTCCTGGGCGAGCCCAACCCGGCGAATCAACCGCAACCGGACCAGGGACAGTAGAACTGCGGAGTTTCGGGTTTCTAGTCTCTAGTTTCGAGTTAAAAATCAAAACCAGAGACCAGAGACCAGAGATTAGAGACCAGAGACAAAAGAAGGGTTCGAGGGGAAACGTAGGGCAAGGCTTTAGCCTTGCGAATAGTTTCGAGTTAACCAGAATTGACGATTTACGATTGTAGATTGACGAATTACGAATGAAAACCAAAAAACAATAACGACTGTAACTCATTCTAATAATGAAATAAAAACACAAAATACAGATAGTTTTTATGTTTCTTTAATATGCAATCGTCAATCGTCAATCTACAATCGTCAATTGAATCGATAGACTAGATAAACCAGGGATACTGACACTAAACTAGAAACCCGAGACATATAAATGTAAACTTTGCCTATGAATCGAGTCGGGGTTGATCTGGTGGAAGTGGAAAGGGTCCGGGGTCTCGTCGAGAAATGGGGCGATCGTTTTTTGCACCGGGTCTTTTCGGACAACGA
>JAPLJI010000122.1 GCA_026388655.1 Pseudomonadota bacterium | reverse complement strand
GGAGAGACCAAGGAATCAATTCTGAAAGCTTACCCTTACCTCGAAGCGGAAGACATTGATGAGTCACTTCGCTTCGCGGCCTGCCTTGCTGAAGACGAGACGGTGGAACTGGCGGTGTGAGATTTCTCGTCGACATGCCCTAAAGTGTTGAGTCATTCCCGTCCTTAATCCGCAATTCTCCGCAAGGCTTCCCTCGATCCACAATGCCTCGGGATCTGATCGAAAAGCCTTGCCCTCTCCGAGCCGGAGGCTACGAACTTTAAACTTTGAACCTTAAACACGCAGCCTAAAGGCTGCGGCTACCATTTTATTGATTCCCCTAGAACCCTGGAACACTCGGACCCTTTTTTCTTCGCAGGCTAAAGCCTGCGCCTACCCTCGGCCCCTAGGACCCTCGAACCCTTGAACCCTTCTTTATTTGGCGGTTGATCGTGTCTGATCCTGCTACACCTGTCTGAAATTTCATCAGTATCATCCTAACCAGTTGTAATCCTTAAAAATTATCTGAAATATATTAATTTTTATGTTGCTATTTGTTTATATTAAACGATACAACAATATGTTTAAATAATTTCAATTATTTCAGTAATAACAGATAGATAACTATATTAAATATTCAATGGAATGATATTTGCAAGTGTTTACCCTATGCACGTAAAAAATAACCTGGAATTAAGGAAATTATTCTAAGGATGAAGGGAAAAACCAAGTTTCGAGTTAATAGAATTGACGATTGACGAATGTCCCTCGTGATAACTCGGGATAAAACGATTGACGAGTGAAAAACCAAAGAAGAATTGACGATTGACGAATGAAAAGGAAAAGGAAAAACAATAACAACAATAATTGAATAAAGAATTAAGAGCAGAGAATTCAGATGATTATTTTCCTCAATCTACAATCGTCAATCGTCAATTGTAATTAAGGGGGAGTGATGGAAACAGAGGAAATACAATCATCAACCGCAGACGATCAATCAATAGTCTCAGGTTCACAATCGTCAATCGTCAATCCCTCGGCAAAACATCGCCTCGGGACAAGTCGTAAATCGTCAATTCGGGGCCGGCGTAGTCATCGCCGCCGGAGGTTGGTAAGGCAGATTTTAAGCAAGGATGTGCTTTATTTCTTTATTTTCGCCCTGGCGATTGGGGTGGTTCTGGTGTGGAGATTGTTTACGGGAGCATGAAACAAGTTTCAAGTTCAAAGTTTAAAGTTTCAAGTTAACCAGACGAAACAAGTTCAAAGTTCAAAGTTGAAAGTTCAAAGTTGAAATAAAAACCAGAGACCAGAGACTAAAGAAACCAGACAGACCAAATAGACTAGATAGACCAGAGATATGGCGAGTATTCTAAACATTGTTCATGACGAAGGTTTGCGTGCCGTCATGTCAAGCATGGTAAAGGAGCTGGGGCACGAATCGGTCTGTACCTCCACCCTGTGGGAAGGGATTAAGCAGGTGTCCGAAAAAGCGTTTGATATTGTGTTGCTCGATGTGCGGATGCCGGATGGGAATGGACTCGAGGCATTACCCCGAATCCACGCCGCTCCCTCATCACCGGAGATCATTATTGTTACCGGATCAGGTGATCCGGATGGAGCCGAACTCGCGATTAAAAACGGGGCCTGGGACTATGTGAAGAGTCAGAGTTCAACTCACGAAATAGCCTTGACGTTAAAGCGCGCCCTCCAGTACCGGGAGGACAAACTGAGTCGAAAGGTCCCTATTTTTCCCCGGAATGGAAATTTCAAAGGTATTATCGGCTCCAGCCCGAAGATTCAGGCCTGCCTGGATATGGTCGAACGGGCGGCATCCAGCGAAGCCAATGTTCTTATCAATGGAGAAACTGGGAGCGGCAAGGAACTTATTGCCTGGGCTATTTACCATAATAGCAAGCGCGCCGATAAAAGTTTTGTGGTGGTTGATTGCGCCGCTTTGCCTGGAACCCTGGTGGAAAGTATTCTTTTCGGACATGAAAAAGGAGCGTATACGGGAGCCGACCGGGCGGAGGACGGTCTCATCAAGCAGGCTGACCAGGGAGTCTTGTTTCTCGATGAAGTGGGTGATCTTTCTCGTGTTACTCAGAAAGCTTTTCTCCGGGTTCTGGAGGGACACAGTTTTCGGACCGTGGGGGGAAAGAAGGAAATAATAAGTGATTTCAGGGTAGTCGCGGCAACCAACCGCAATCTGGAAGAAATGGTTGAAAGCAAGAACTTCCGGGAAGATCTTCTCTTTCGCCTCCGGGAGCTCATGATTGAGGTACCGCCGCTTCGGGAGCATCCGGAAGATATCAAGGAGATTGCCGATTATCACCTGGAAGAAATATGCCATAAATACGAAATTAAGAGAAAAAACTTTTCTCCTGAATTTTTTGATTATCTTAATAAATACCTCTGGCCGGGAAATGTGAGAGAGTTAATCAATGCCTTGAAGAGCGCCATTGCCGCCGGCGGATCCGAACCGATCATTTATCCCAAGCATCTGCCGGTATACCTCCGCGTCAAGTTAGCGAGGCTTGCGTTCACTAAGGCTGAGATGTCGGAAAAGCCGGTGATCCAGGAACCGATTAAATCCGATGTAAAAATTAAAAAATTTCCCCGGCTCCATGAATTGCGGGAGACCGCGGTTTCCGAGTTGGAACGAACCTACTTGAAGGATTTGGTTTCGCTGACCGAAGGTAACCTGAATGAAGCTGTCCGGATTTCAGGGATGTCCCGCTCCCGTTTCTACTATCTCCTGAAAAAGCACAATATTCTTTCCTGAAATTTTCCTCTTTCGATATTATCCGGTAAAACGGGATTGATTTCTGAAAAAAAGGATTTTTTCCTGTCGGGAAGGAATTGTTTGTAACTTTATGCCACTCCGGATTCATCCTAATAGATAAGCAATTAGAAGGCCCCCTATCTCTAGATTTTATCCGGTTCATTTTTCTTAAGTTTTGCTTTGGCATCCTTTTTGCATATCTAAAATGACATCGCAGTATTTCGGAGATGAGAAAAATCCACGGGATTCATCCGAAGTTCTGATTGATACTTCGACGGCGCTCAGTATCAACCCTGAGCATACCCCGGCGGGCTTTAGACCGGGGAAGTCGAAGGGTTGATTATTCCGGAATGGTTTACAAATGACTTTTCTTGATGTTTCAGAACATTCCATGACCCAAAACATCCATAGGATCCGCACGGGTGTCTTTTCTCAAGATCCCGCCAGGACCCTGTTTTACTTTCCGATTATTCATACCCTGGCCGATATGGGTGATCTTCAAGAGGATATCCGGCGTGCAACCATATTGAAACTCGGTGAAAAAGGTTGGAAAAATAAAGTTTATATAGTCGATAAAATGTGGACGAAAATCCAACAGTTCGTTGACAATTTAGCTTTATCCTATGAAAAAGTTCGGCTCTATCAGGATGGACTGCCCGTTAGTGGAAAGGAGGTTGAGATCGTCAAGAAACTTGCCCAGGCGGGAAGTCGGAATCACCAGATTCTCCTTACTTTAATGGAGAGGGGCGCCAAAATCATGGGGACTGAATCCGCAGAGCTTCTGGTGGAAGAGTACGATCTAGCCAAGCAGACCCTGGCGTCAGGAAATGTCCCGAAGGCGGTCAGGCTTAAATCCCGGGAAAAAGCTTTGGGCGAGATTTTGCTTAGAAAGCGTGATCAATTTATCGGCGATCGTATTAACAGCACGCTGGGTGACAAAGAAACCGGAATCCTCTTCCTGGGTATGCTTCATTCATTGAAAAATATTCTGGACCAGGACATATGCGTAATCTATCCAATCCATCAACCGATTAATGGTTAGGGTAATGAGTCGAAAGTCCCTTTACATTTATTGTCATTCCGGGCTTGACCCGGAATCCAGTATGTAGGGGCGGCTTTCTATAGCCGCCCGAGGAGGGAGCCAATGGAATGGCTCCCCTACGAAAGAGATGTTTATTGCAAAGGCTTTTATGAAACAGAACGCTAGGTAATAAATAATGAGAGAAAATGGAGCGAAAATTCTGATCGTAGACGACAGTAAAGAGATGTGTGAGATTTTTTCATTTCTTATGAAAAAGGAGGGTTTTGAACCTCAGGTGGCTTTCGACGGTCCGACGGCCATAAAGGCGATCAACCGTGACCTACCCAGTGTTTTATTGGTGGATATTAAGATGCCGGTGATGGATGGAATGGAGGTTTTAAAACAGGCAAAGAAGCTGGATCAAAGTCTTCCCGTCATCATGATTACCGGTTACGCGGAAGTTCGGGGCGCGGTTGAAGCATTTAAAGCGGGCGCTTGCGACTATATTACCAAACCTTTAGATAATCGCGGGCTGGTTCAGGCGGTACGCCGGGCCCTTTCGGAAAGAAAATTTGAGAATCCACACGATCGCAATCGACAGGAAGAGAACTGCTCCCTTCGGGAATCGATGGGGCCAAGCGATATAGTCTCGCAGCTCATTTACGATGTAAATCAGGTGGCGAAGTCCAATTTTACCGTAGTCGTGCAGGGAGAAACCGGAGCCGGAAAGGAGCTGTTAGCTTGGGCCATCCATAATGCGAGTCTACGCTTAAAATCTGCTTTTGTCCCGATCGATTGCGGGGCCATTCCAGAAACTCTCCTGGAAAGTGAACTGTTCGGCTACGAAAAGGGAGCTTTCACCGGGGCGGAAGCTAAAAGGGAAGGAAAAATTGAGTCGGCGCAAGGCGGCACACTGTTTTTGGATGAAATTACCAACATGCCGCTGGGGTCACAGGCGAAAATTTTGCGGGTACTTCAGAACAATACGCTTTACCGGGTCGGCTCCAGCCGGCCCGTGAATGTGGATGTCCGCCTCGTGGTCGCCAGCAGCGAACCTCTCGAGGTCGCGGTTGCGTCCGGCAGATTTCGTTCAGATCTATTTTACCGATTAAATGAGTTTAAAATAATCGTCCAACCATTAAGGGGGCGAAAAGAAGATATTTCCTACTTAGCCAATCGGTTTCTGGGTATCGCGAATATCGAATTAGGCAAGACGGTGAAAGGGTTTTCGGAATCCGCCCTCAAATTATTGAGCGACTATGAATGGCCCGGGAATGTTCGTCAGCTTCGGTCTATTACTCGTCGCGCCGTGCTGATGGCAGATAAAATTATTACTGAAGCGCATCTTGATCTGAACGAGAGAGTTTGGTTACCGGCCGTAGATTCAGTGGCCATCCCCAAAGTTAAGGATTCCCTTTTGGGCGGTCTTACTCTTAAGGAGATTTCACAACGCAGTTCTCTTTCCGTGGAACGAGAAGTCATCCTGCAGGTATTGCGAAAAACCGGGTGGAATAAGGCCAAAGCATCTCGGATTCTCAAGATAGATTACAAAACGGTGTATGCAAAAATGAAGAAACTCGGCATTAGTATCAACCAAAAGGAAGGTGGAATATGACTGAGAAGAGAGAGAAGAATTCCGGGTCAGGTTTCGAAGGCATCCTCAAGGGTTTCACGGGTTTGATGGAAAAGCTCAGTGAACTGGCCGACAAGGGGGGCGAGTTCTCCCGGACCGGTGAAATTCATGGGCTGGGCAAAGCCAAGGATATTAAGGGGGTATATGGTTTCTCCATCAAGACGGGCTTGGGAGGTGAAGGGTTTAAGGTGGAACCTTTTGGGAACATCCGCAAAGACGCAACCAGTGGAGAGTCTGTAGTCCAGGAAATCCGCGAGCCGATCGTGGATGTTTTAGAAGAGGAAGGTTATACATTGGTTGTGGCGGAGATGCCCGGGATCAGCGCCGAGGATGTTCGGCTGGAGGTCAAAGATGATTTGCTGACCATTGTTGCGGAGAAAAGGGATAAAAGATACCGCAAAGAGCTGCTTTTACCTAAGAGCTATCCCAAGGAAAAGATGCGGATTTCTTGTAACAACGGGGTGGTTGAGATCAGGTGCCGAATGTAGCAATTAGGAAGGCAGCAAATGGAGAGAGCCGAAGGTATGAGTTTGAATCTTAAGGTGATCGAAGCCTTAAGCAAAGACGTCGGACGAGCCCTGGCTCGGATGGGACCGGAAGATTTGGAAAAACTCTCGGTAGCTACCGGCGACATTGTCGAGGTTACGGGGAAACGAAAGACCTTGTGCAAGGCAATGCCTGCTTACAAGGAGTTCCGTGGCCAATCCCGGATTCAATTGGATGGGTTGACCCGGGAGAATGCCGGGGTGGCACTCGATGAATCCGTTAATATCCATAAAGTTTCCTGCCGACCGGCCGACCAGGTGGTGCTGGCCCCGATCAACATCACCCCGGCGCAACGCGACTTAAAATATATCGGAAGTCTCCTGGATGGTTTGCCGGTGCTGGTGGGAGACCGGGTTCGGGCCACCTTGTTTGGCAGCCGGTCGGCTGATTTTAAGGTAGAGAGCACGACCCCAAAATCGCCGGTGTTCATCAACCCGAACACCAAACTACTGATCGGAAACGCGAGAGAGGAAGAAGGGGCTCAAACGGTTTCTTATGAGGACATTGGGGGACTCAAATCCCAACTCCAGCGCATCCGCGAAACGATTGAACTCCCCCTTCGTTATCCTGAAGTTTTCGAACGATTGGGAATCGGCGCCCCCAAAGGGGTTCTCCTGATTGGGCCCCCGGGATGCGGCAAGACCCTCATCGCCCGGGCGATCGCCCATGAGACCGAAGCCAATTTTTTCTCCGTCAGCGGTCCTGAGGTCATTCACAAATTTTATGGAGAAAGCGAGGCCCACCTCCGCCGGATCTTCGAAGAGGCTACGCGCAAGGGTCCCAGCATTGTCTTTCTGGACGAGATCGATGCGATCGCTCCCCGACGCGAACAGGTGGTCGGAGAGGTGGAAAAAAGAGTGGTGGCGCAGCTCCTGGCCCTGATGGATGGGCTGGCAAAACGTCAAAATGTTATTGTCATTGCCGCCACGAATATCCCTAATGCTTTAGATCCGGCGTTGCGTCGCCCCGGCCGATTTGACCGGGAGATTTCCATCCCTATTCCCGACCGCAAGGGAAGGTTGGAAATCCTCGAAATTCACAGTCGGGGAATGCCCTTGAGCAAGGACGTAGGCATGACCCATCTGGCCGAGATCACCCACGGCTTTGTGGGGGCGGATTTAGAGGCGCTTTGCCGGGAAGCGGCCATGATTTGTTTGCGCCGCCTGATGCCGGACATCGACTTCGCCCGGGTCAATATTCCTTATGAACAGCTCGCCCAGCTCGAGGTTCACATGGACGATTTCCTGGACGCGCTGCGCGATGTTGAACCGTCAGCCATCCGGGAGGTGTTTGTCGAAATCCCGAATGTTCGCTGGGAAGAGGTGGGAGGCCTTAAAGAAGTTAAAGAACGCCTGGTGGAAGCAGTGGAATGGCCCCTGAAATATGGACCCCTCTTCAAACAGGCGGGAATCCGGCCCCCCAAGGGTATTCTCCTCACGGGCCCGCCCGGCTGTGGTAAGACGCTTTTGGCTAAAGCAATCGCAACCGAAAGCGGCGTGAATTTCATCTCGGTAAAGGGGCCCGCTCTCATGTCGAAATATGTGGGTGAGTCCGAGAAGGGGATCCGAGAAATGTTTAGCAAGGCCAAACAGGCCGCTCCCTGTATAATTTTCTTCGATGAGATCGACTGTCTGCTTCCCACCCGCAGCGCTGATTCATCCGATTCGCATGTCGCCGAACGGGTTCTCGGTCAGTTTCTGGCGGAATTCGATGGAGTGGAGGAGCTCAAAGGGGTTTTGGTCCTGGGGGCGACCAACCGGCTGGATATGATGGATCGGGCCGCGCTCCGGCCGGGCCGGTTTGATGAAATTGTGGATATCCCCGCGCCGGATGAGCAGGACCGACAAGAAATTTTCGAGGTGCATCTTCGGAATAAACCCCTCGCGCTCGAGATCCGCAAAGAAGAGCTGGCGGCCAGAATGGAAGGGTTCAATGGCGCTGAGATCGCTTCGGTTTGCAACAAGGCCGCTCTGCGGGCGGTTCGGCGAGCAATTGAAGCGGGAAAGGACCAGGACATCGAAAAGGTGAAAGTGCTCATCGAGCTCAAAGACTTGGAAGCGGCTTTAACGGAGGTCGGGGTGGAGTGAGTAAATGAAAGATCGGGAATCGTAAGGAGGGAGCGCAGTGGAAAATGGCGGCGGGGAGGCGATTTATTTGTTTTGTTTTGCCCGTTCTATTCCGGACCAGGTTATGGCCGGAGCCGACGGGATCGATCACCATCCTCTTTTCCTGCACCGATTCGCGGATATTGCCGCGATCCTAAGTAAAGTTCCGCTGGAGGATTTTTGTGGACCGGAAGCGAGCGCCCGGATGCAGGATTTAAATTGGATCGGGCCCCGGGTTTGCCGGCATGAAAAAGCGGTTGAGCAGGCGATGCGATATTCTCCGGTCCTTCCCGCTCGATTCGGAACTCTTTTTTCTTCGCTGGACAGCTTGGAAAAACTTGCAGAAACTCATCATCAAACGATCTCGCGTTTTTTGGATCAGGTGGCCGATAAAGAGGAATGGGCGATCAAAGGGTTGTTGGATCGGGATAAGGCCAAGGAGAAATTTATTTCCCTAAGCCTTTCCGGAAAATCAGGGCACCTGGATTCCTTGCCGCCCGGAATGCGTTATCTTCAGCAACAGCGGATCCGGGCCGGGGTCGAGAAGGAACTGAATTCCTGGGTAAAAAAGATATGCGAAGGAGTTGAGAACGGTTTAAGCAATTATGCCTCCGAGGTTTGCAAACGCAAGGTGTTTAACCTCGAAGCCGCCGGCGGCGCTAAAGACATGATTTTGAACTGGGCCTTTCTGGTGCCACGAAAGGCCCGGGAAGATTTTAGCGCCCGGATTGATCGGGAGAATGCGGATCGCCTCGATTGCGGCCTGGCCTTTGAATTGTCCGGGCCCTGGCCCCCCTATAGTTTCGCTCCCTCCCTGGAACTTGGCCCCGGCACATGAGTTATATGGTGTACTGCATCTTTTCTGATTCGAAGATGCCGGGGCGAGAGACCGGGTTGGGGGTGGGAGGACAACCGGTTTTCCTGCTTTCGAAGAATGGGCTGGGTGCCGCTTTTTCCGATTTGCCCCCTTCCGATTTTACCCCCGATATCCCCCGGATTTTGTCTTACCAAAAGATCGTTGAATCGTTTAATAATGAACATACCGTCATCCCGATGCGATATGGATGTAAATTCGAGCAGGAGTCCGAGATTGTTCAGTTCCTGGAAAAACACCACCAACAGTATAATGCGCTGATCGGAGAACTGGCAGGACATTTAGAAATGGGGATTCGGCTCCTCCGGGAAAAAGAGGAAGACCAAGGACTAGAAGACAGTTTTCTTGCCTCGGTTTGTCTCGACGGCATTCCTCCTCTCTCCGATCCTGGCCGGGCGTACCTGTCTAAACGAAAAGAATATTATGATCAGGAGAAACGGTTCTCCCAGGAAAATAGGATATTGACCGAAAAGTTCCGGGTGGAATTTGCCGGCCTTTTCACGAAATGGAAAGCGGAAACTTCGGTTTCCCATCTTCCCTTACTTTCCCTTTACTTTCTCGTGCCGAGGGGATTCGTGGAGCCGTTTCGAAAGGTTTTTCGACACCTTCGTTCGGAGAAAGGTTTAAAGATCCTTCTGAGCGGACCCTGGCCGCCATACAACTTTGCCTTGTTTGAACCGGATCAAGGCCAATAAAGGCCGGCGCGGGCCGGAATGGGGATGGGCAAATAGGGTAGTGTTTCAGAAAAGCCTTTACAGTGATTATTTTTTCGTAGGGGAGCCCTTCAACGGGCTCCTTCCCGGGCGGCCGTCCTTCGGTTTTGCTCAGGATAAATTCCAGGCCGCCCCTACATCATAAAAATCGAAGATGAATACCACAGATTTTTCCGGGCGTTATGAAGAGCTTTATAAAACTCTGTCAGACGCCATTCCCGGCTCGATGTTGCTGATCGATCGGGATCTGCGGGTATTATTGGCGAACCAAAACTTTCTCCGCAAGAGCCACCGCTCCCGATCTAACACGATTGGCCGCCGGCTGGAAAAGGTATTCCCGAAAATTATTCTCGATGATGTTAATATTTTTAACCAAATCCGACAGGTTTTCAAAATAAAACAGCCGATCCTGGGAGAGCGATTAAGCTATCGGGCGCCCGGAATTCCGATCTGGATTTGTTATTACAGCATCTATCCTTTCTGGTGGAATGAAAAAGTAGAGAACGTGATGCTCTTAATGGAAGACATGACCGAGCGCCGCCAGCTTGAGCTCCAGCTTCTCCAGTACCACAAGTTGGCCGCCATGGGTGTGATGGCTGGAGGAATTGCCCACGAGCTTCGAAACCCCCTGGCAATTTGTTCATCCTCCGCTCAGTTTCTCCTCGAGGATGATCTCCCCGCCGGGTTTCAGAAGGAATGCGCCGGAAAAATTATCGCCGCGATTCAAAGGGGATCCGATATTATTGAGAGTCTGATGAAATTCGTCAACCATTCAATGAATGTCGAGAAGGTACAGCTGGATCTTATCTCTGTTTTAAAAGAAACCCTGGCCTTGATCACCCATCAAGCCAGGATTCAGAAAATCAAAATAAAATCGCGATTTCCCCGTGACCCCCTCTGGATTTGTGGAATTACCGGATCAATTCAACAGGTATTCCTAAATCTTTTCCTGAACGCGATCGAGGCTATGTCCAATGGGGGTTCCCTGAGCGTTTCCGTCCTGGGGAAGAAACGGGAGGTGCAGGTTCGCATCGCCGACACCGGACATGGAATTCTAAAGGCCGAGATCGATAAAGTATTCGATCCCTTTTATACGACCTCGGCGGAGGGAAAAGGAATGGGGTTAGGGCTTTCCATTTGTTATTCCATTGTGAAAGAACATTCCGGCAGCATTGGAGTGGAGAGCGTGGAAGGAAAGGGAAGCGTTTTTACAGTGATATTACCTGCCTCAAATAATATTGACGAATGACGATTTGCGATTGACGATTGCATATTGAAAAAACATAAAAACCAAATGTGTTGCAGTCGTTATTGTTTTTAAGTTTTCATTCGTCATTTCTTCTTTGGTTTTCACTCGTCACTCGTCATTCGTCAATCATCAATTCTTTTGAACTACGCAGCCTAAAGGCTGCGGCTACCTCGCTGTGCGCTGTGCGCTATGCGCTATGCTTTTCCCATTCGTCAATCATCAATTCTTTTGAACTACGCAGCCTAAAGGCTGCGGCTACCTCGCTGTGCGCTATGCGCTATGCGCTATGCGCTATGCGCTATGCGCTATGCGCTATGCTTTTCCCATTCGTCAATTCTTCTAAGGAATGACAAAATGAGTGCTTTGTAACGGCCTCATCAACAATAGATTCCCTAATAATGGGGAATCTATTCCAGGGAATTAATTCCCGCCTCATTTATTATTGTGAACCGCCTCCACCGGCCAGACCCAAAGAAGAGATGGATATTTTGATTGGCATGCAACTTGCATAATCAATAAGCAAGGCATGCCGAAGAGAAGTTGGTTCCCAAAGCAAACCATCGAGAAATCGATGGGAAAGGAGAAGTAAAATGGCGAAGGTTCAGAAATCCATGGATTCTTCCAGCTTGGCTGAGGTGGTGGATCGAATCCTGGATAAGGGCATCGTGATTGATGCCTGGGTCAAGGTATCGCTGGTCGGAATCGAGCTTTTATCGATTGAAGCACGGGTCGTGATCGCTTCGGTTGAGACCTTCCTTAAGTATGCGGAGGCCATCGGCCTGACGGCAAATGCCGCCGCTCCTGCTAACGCTTAAAGCTGATTCGTGGTCAAGATCTTAATGCTGGGAGGGAGTCCTCCATCCCTCCCAGCATATAGATCAAAATGGCAGAGGATAAATCGTGGAATGGAGAGGAATCACGCTGAATAACAATAAAAGGATACAGAAAGTGAGAAAACAATGGGTAAATTAGCCAACGATATGAATTGCCTGTCCGACAAAATCGTAACATTACGGCAAGCAAATAAGGATTTTATCTCCGATTTGAAATCCAATGTTTCTGATTTGAAATCCAATGCTTCTGATATCCGGGATGGTTTCCGGGACGACCATATTAATATGGGCAAGAAAATCAAAGCGGAGCTCGCCGACTTTGTGTCCAGTCTGTCTGACAGAATCGTAACATTACGGGAAGCAAATCAGGATTTTATCTCCGGTTTGCAATCCGAGGTTAGAGCAACTCTCACCGAATTCAGGTCCGATTTGAAATCCAATGTTTCTGATATCCGGGATGGTTTCCGGGACGACCATATTAATATGAGCAAGAAAATCAAAGCGGAGCTCGACGACTTTGTGTCCAGTTTAAAACAATCGGTCAAGGTTCTGCGGCAAGAATTTGAGGATGACATTGGCGGTGCCCACCAGGCTTGGCTAGACACATCCCGGTTGGGGCCGAGCCAGTCCGAAGCCGGGGTGACGTGTCCAGAAGGAAAAGAAAAGTTGAAAACCGGGCACCAGGTAAAAAGAAAAGAAACGAAAAAGTTGTTTTCCCAGGGTAGGAGCAAAAAGGCTAAAAAATCAGAAACGAGAAAATAATGAATAATGCATCGGTAGCACCAGTAAAGTTAGTAGCCAGAACCGACAATATAATCCCGGAGCCGAGCCGGGGGTTTGTCTGCACGCCTTACGTTGAGGAATTGACTGAACAAGCACTCGCTTATCTTGAGGTTGGGTACGCGATCCACTTTGCCGGCCCTGCGGGTACGGGAAAAACGACCCTGGCCTTCCATGTGGCCGCTAAACTTGGTCAGCCGGTTACCCTGATCCATGGGGATGATGAATTTAAAGGTTCTGACCTGGTTGGCCGAGATATGGGTTACCACCGGGCTAAGCTGTATGATAATTTCATCCACTCGGTGGTGAAGACTGAAGAAAATGTAAACATCCTTTGGACGGATAACCGCCTCACCCAGGCTTGTAAAAACGGCTACACCCTTATTTATGATGAGTTCACCCGTTCGCGACCCGAGGTGAATAATGTGCTCCTGAGCATCTTGGAAGAAAAAATTCTTAATCTGCCCAGGCCCGGCAGGGGGAAGGAAGGGTTTTTGGAAGTGCATCCATCTTTCCGGGCGATTTTTACGTCCAACCCGGAAGAATATGCCGGCACCCATAAGACCCAGAATGCTTTGCTGGACCGGTTTATCACCGTCAATGTCGGTCATTATGATTTGGAAACTGAGGTTCAGATCACGATGGCGAAATCGGGTATCGATCGTCCGGACGCGGAAACGATTGTGAACGTAGTGAGGGAACTTCGAGAGTTAGGGGTGAAACACCGTCCCACGATCCGGGCTTGTATCGCGATTTCTCGCGTCCTCGTTCATCGCGGAGGTCATGCCCGGAAAGATGATCCGGTTTTCCAGTGGGTGTGCCGGGATGTCCTGAACCGGGAGGCGGCCAAGGTTTCTTTCGAAGGGCGGTTGGGTATATCACCGTTGGTTAGTGAGGCAATCAAAAGGGTGTTGGAGCCGGAGAAAATATTTAAAAAAAACGAAGTCGGAGCTGGGCAGACTCCGGAGCCCAGATAATCCCCAAGGAGTAAAAATATGAATGAATTAAAAAGGAATATACGAGGGTTACAGGATATCCGCACTCTCTCCGGCCGGGTTGACCAAACTACCATACCCTATCGGGCATATATGAGGGTTTCCTGCCTGGAGATGGAAAAATACCGGCGGGGAAAAGAGATGGAAAGCGCGACGAATCGAGAAAATAATATTCGTGACCGCTTCCGGGAAATTGAGATTGAAAAGGCTGCGCTCCTGCAAGCCTTGGAAGAGCGAAGACGGGCTGATTCATCCGAGGCCCAGGGCAAAAAACCCGGTATCGTTCCGGGCCCCAGCCGAGTCGGGTTCAAGATTAGATACTAAAATGTTTCATCGTAAATCGGGAGGACCAAGCAATGAAGATTAACTGCCTTTCCTGTGGGTATTCATTAACTCTGGATGATGATGTTTACAGTGATTACGAGAGTCAGGTCAAATGCTTCGTATGCAGTGCCATACTTGAGATCAAGACAGAAGAAGGCAAACTCAGATCGGTCAGGCAGGTGGAGCAAACGAAGCCGAATACAGATCAGCAATCAATCTCTCAGCTATAAGTGGATATCGATCAGGTCCAATCGGCGAACAGATCCGCCATCGGGAGGAGATTGTGAACAGCATTAGCCCTAAAGGTTCCCAGGCTTTACTCAAAAGGATTATGGATCTTCACAAATCCGGTCTCAATCTTGAAGAAGTTACGGAACGAATTTTCATTCCTGATCAAGAAGCAGCCATGTTTCGAATGAGATTACTGGTAGAGGTCGCGGTCGAGTATGGCGACCGCTATTATACCGAGGAGAAAAATCAATGACCAGAACCTGCGAATTCCCGGAAACGGGGGCCAGAAACGAAACCGCCGGGAAATCATCGAACCGGGACGGAATATATCTCTATGCGATCGTTGACAACAAGGGCTGGTGTACAGACAGGGACATCGGCATTGACGGGGCCCAGGTTTATCCCATTTCAAACGGCAGGGTGGCGGCTATGGTCAGTAAAGTTTCTTATGAAAGGATCCGTCCGGAACGCCGCCATTTATCCGCTCATCAACAAGTGCTCAATTGGCTCATGAAGGTTACTACGCCCTTGCCGGTAAGGTTCGGTATTATCGCGGACGGCCCTAAAGCAATTCAAAATATTCTGTCGCACAACCAGGAAACTATTCTAGATCAACTTGGTCGCGTGGCTCATCGGGCGGAAATGGGCTTGATCGTCACCTGGGACGTGCCGAATATTTTCGAATATTTCATCGATACTTGTTCGGAACTGAGAACCGCTCGCGATCGTATTTTCGTCAACCGCCGCGAACCCACCCAGGAAGAAAAGATTGAGATCGGACAAATGTTTGACCTTCTCCACAATGAATATCGGGCGGTTTATACCGAGAAAGTGGAAGAAATCCTGTCACCGTATTGTTTTGAGATAAAAACGACCAAATGCCGCGGCGATCAAGAGGTGATGAACCTGGCCTGCCTGGTCGATCGCGATTCGGAAAAGATGTCGGAATTTGAAAAAGGCATATACAAAGCGGCCAAGCTATTCGATGATAATTATTCGTTTAGCTGTAAGGGCCCATGGGTCCCGCACAATTTTACAGACATAAATGTTGAATTGTAAGCATTATGCTGATAATTGACGACATTTTGCTTTTCCCGATCCGCGGTATTATGCGGGTTTTTAAAGAAGTATACAATGCCGCAAAGCAAGAAATGTCCGATGAGGCAGATGCCATAACCGCAGAACTAAGCGAACTCTACATGATGCTCGAGACCGGACAAATCTCTGAAATCGAATTCAATAGCCGGGAAAGAGTTCTCCTCGACAAAATGGATATGATCCAGGCCGAGGAATCGCGGATCACGGATAAAGATGAAGAAGAAACAGATGAAGAAGAAATAGATGATGAGGAAAATAATGAGGACAGCGAAGATGATGAGGAAGATTGAATAAAATCAAGTGAACCTTAATCGGCTGGATAGTCGTCTTTACGGAATTCACATTCAATCATGAATCATCGAATAATGAAGGTAGGCATACCGTCTTTTTTGGAAGATAAAAGCCTGCGCCTAGTGATGTTTGGCGGTAAAGGCGGCGTGGGGAAGACCACATGCGCGGCTGCTACGGCACAGCACTTGTCCCAATGTTATCCCCTCGGTTCTTTTCTGCTGGTATCTACCGATCCGGCCCATTCGTTGAGAGATGTGATGGCGGGTTGCCCGCCTCCATCCAACTTGAAAATCATTGAGTTAAATACCCAGGAATGCTTGGGAAGGTTCATGTCGGAGCACTGCCAACATCTCCGCAAGATCGCCGAGCGAGGGACATTCCTGGATGACGAAGATATTAACCAATTTTTGGACCTCTCTTTACCGGGCTTGGATGAACTGTTGGCCTTTCTGGAGATTTCCAAGTGGGTGGAGGAAAGAACTTACGATAGTATCGTAGTAGATACCGCCCCTACGGGCCATACCCTGCGTTTGCTTAACATGCCTGAGTTCATTCAGAAATGGTTGGAGACATTGGACGCAATGTTGGCAAAATACCGTTATATGAAACAGCTTTTTAGCGGCGCATATCGTCCGGACGGGTTGGATAAATTTTTAACGAATTTATCCGAGCGGGTGGGAAAAATGGCGGTATTGTTGCGGGCTCCCGATTACTCCCGTTTTGTCCCGGTTACGGTTGCCGAGCCCATGAGTATCCAGGAGACCGTGGGGCTGATCCTCGAACTGGAAAGTTTAAAAATTCCAGTTACTGAAATTGTGGTTAATCAGCTTTATCCCGAGAACAACTGTCCGGTTTGCTCCCATTGGCGCGCTCACCAGCGGGCAGAGCTGGCGAGTATGTTCGGAAAATTATCCGGCTATATCGTCTGGGGGGTTCCCCTTTACTCCGAAGAGGTTTGCCATCCGAAAGCTCTGGAGGGGTTCTGGAAAAACGTTATCGATTTAAATATAAAATCATTGGAAATAAGCGTTAAGAAGAATGATTTGTCTATCCGGGTTGAGTCTTCCCTGGTTCCGCCTTCCCAGCAAACCTCTCTTTTAATATTTGCCGGGAAGGGGGGGGTAGGAAAAACCACACTCGCCTGCGCTACGGCTTTGCAGATGGCCCAGGATCGGCCGGGCCAGGAAGTATTTCTCTTTTCGACAGATCCGGCCCACTCTTTATCGTCTTGTCTTGAGTTCCCGGTCGGCCCATCGCCAAAACGCATTTGCGCCGGTTTAACCGCCATGGAAATCGATGCTCAGGCGGAATTCGACTCCTTTAAAACGCATTATCAGGAAGAATTGAATCGATTTTTGCAATCGATTCTCTCCAATCTGGATCTGAAATTCGACCGCGAAGTTATGGAGAGAATCATGGACCTTTCGCCTCCCGGTATTGATGAGGTGATGGCCCTCACCCGAGCGATAGAATTTCTCGCCGGAAGCAACTACGATATTTTAATCCTTGATTCGGCTCCCACCGGCCATCTTATTCGTCTTCTGGAGCTTCCTGAAATTATCGATCAGTGGCTCAAGGTATTCTTCAGTCTTTTCCTGAAATATAAGCGAATTTTTCGACTCCCCGAGATCTCCAAGCAATTGATTCAGATGTCTAAAGATCTCAAAATACTGCGGTCCATTTTGCTCGACCCGAACCGTTCCGCCTTATACGCCATAACCATTCTTACGGAGATGGCTTTCCAGGAGACAAAAGATTTAATCGCTGCCTGCCGGCGGATGAAAATTAATGTACCGGTGTTATTACTCAACCTGGCCACCCCGGAGAGTAACTGCCCGTTTTGCTCGGTTCTTTATCGTCGAGAACGGCAAATCATGGATAAGGTGCGAAAAACGTTTTCCGGCCTGGAGCAGACCGTGATCTATCGTCAGGGTGAGATCCAAGGACTTGAAAAGCTTGGGAAGTTAGGACGGAACCTGTATAAAACCAAAACGGAAAAATCGCAAAATGATTATAAAGTAAAATACGAAGCGAACGGGATTACCGAACTTCTTAACGGCGCCAGGTGAATTTATGGACGATCTTTTTCTCGACCAGACGGAAAACATCTCGCTCTGTGAAACACTCGATCGAATTCTCAACAAAGGGGCCGTGGTGGTGGGGGATGTGACAATTTCCGTCGCCAATGTTGATCTGATCTATCTCGGACTGCAAATCATCGTCACTTCGATCAAATCCGCTCGAGAGATTATCAATCAGACCGGAGACGCAAATGTTAACTGAAAAATGTGAAATGTTAAATCGCTCGATGTTTAACCAATTTCGACCAATGGATTTGCCCGAGAGCGTCAGAGTGGAGTCGGAGGATATTAGTGATTTTATCGGAATAATGCCGGGGGGCGATCCCCTGATATCTTATCCCCGGAATGAAAAATCCGCCCGAGCAGGCAGACTAAACCTGGATCAGGAAGACGTGAAAAACGGTCTAGGACAATTAGTTCTGACCTTGGTAAAACTCCTGCACGAACTTTTAGAGCGCCAGGCAGTGCGTCGGATAGATTCCGGGGTATTGAGCGAGGCCGAGATCGAAAGACTCGGGATTACATTTATGAAGCAAGCAGAAGCGATTGAAAAGCTACGAAAAGAGTTTGGCCTGGAAGAAAAAGATCTTAATCTGGACCTTGGTCCACTCGGGAAGCTTCTCTAAGGAGAACGAAAGATGACAATCCAACGCGTTCCGCAGCATTCGATTCAATCCACCAACCTGGCAGATTTACTCGAACGAATATTGGATAAAGGAATTGTTATTGCCGGCGATATAAAGATTAATCTGGTGGACATAGAGCTTTTGAGCATTCAGATCCGCCTGGTTATTTGTTCGGTGGATAAAGCCAAGGAAATGGGCATGGATTGGTGGGTAAACAACCCGGCTTTCAGCAGTCGTTTGACGCCAGCGCAACTATCCGATCCCATCGATCGGATGGAGAAGAGATTGGGAAAATTAGAGGACTTATTTACAAAAGATCTGGTTAAAAATAATTATAGTTCAGTGATGGATCAATCTAAAGATATCAAAACCTTCGATATATAAGTTGAGACCATGAATTCGGGCAATAGAAAATTCAAGGCTGAATGGGTGGGTTTAAACGAACCAGGCGAGACCCGGGCTGTCACCGTCACGGAGACCAACTTGTTTGAATTAATTGGAGTGATTGATGAGGTATTGGAAGAGGAAGCAACGCCCGGAGGAGGTAAAGTTATTGCTGAAGTATTATCCCACCTGCTGGAGACCGGACGAATAAAATTTAAAGACAGACTGAGAAATTTCAAGGTCAAGATAGGATAGAAAAGAATTGACGATTGACGAATGGGAAAAGCATAGCGCATAGAGCATAGCGCACAGCGAGGTAGCCGCAGCCTTTAGGCTGCGAAAAAAGGGTCCTAGGGTTCGAGGGGAATAAATAAAAGAAGGGTCCGAGGGGTCCAGGGGCCTCGGAAAGGGGGTGGATATGACGGAAAGAGAAATTAAAGAGCGAATTATCTGGTTTCTGGAATTGGAGGGGGAGGAACTCTACGCCTCCAATGAACAACTCCCCGAGCTGATCGGGGAGCCCGACCAGGACAAGATTGAATCGGTCCTCATTAATTTAGAGTCCGAAGGGCTGATTGAACTCGGGATCGGGAATGAGTGGGGGGAAGGAAGGACCAAACAGATTGACGAATGGGAAAAGCATAGCGCATAGAGCATAGCGCACAGCAAGGTAGCCGCAGCCTTTAGGCTGCGTAATTCAAGCAGCCTCCGGCCCTCGCTTCCAGCCCCGCTTCCAGCCCGTAAGGGCCTCCAGCCCGGAGGGAGGGTAGGGATTGACGAATGAAAATTAATAACAATGAAAAAAACAAGCCGAAAAACCAAGAAGCATCCGAAAAAAAATAATCAAACGAATATTGATCATTTGGAGGTGCCGGAAACGGCTGAAAAAACCGTTGTGGGCTTTCCGATCGTCGGCATCGGCGCTTCGGCCGGCGGGCTGGCCGCGATCGAAGCTTTCTTTGCCGGCATGCCCGCCGACACCGAGGTCGGCATGGCCTTTGTCCTGGTGCAGCACCTGGCCCCGGACCACAAGAGCATCCTCACCGACTTGGTCAGGCGCTTTACCCGGATGCAGGTGTTCGAGGTCGAGAACGGGATGGCGGTGAAGCCCAATTGCGTCTACATCATCCCGCCTAACCAGGATATGGCTTTGCTGGATGGCACCCTGGAGTTGCTGAAACCGGTCACGTTGCGCGGCCAGCGCCTGACGATTGACTTTTTCTTCCGCTCCCTGGCTCATGACCAGCACGAGCGGGCCATCTGCATCGTGCTCTCGGGCACCGGCAGTGACGGCACCCTGGGGCTGCGGGAGGTCAAGGGTGAGGGCGGAATGGCGATGGCGCAGAGCCTCGATTCCGCCGAGTATGACGGCATGCCGCGCAGTGTCATCGCCACCGGACTGGTGGACTACATTTTGCCGCCGGCCGAGATGCCGGCCCAGATCATCGCCTACGTCGGGCAGGCGTTCGGAAAAAAAAACCGCCTGGTCTCTCTCCCGACCCCTGGGGCCGGAGAAGCGCTGAAAAAGATCTTCATCCTGCTGCGCGACCGGACCCGCCGCGACTTTTCCCAGTACAAGCAAAGCACCATCATCCGGCGCATCAAACGGCGCATGGTCCTCCACCAGGTCGAGCATCAGGACGGGTATGTCCGCTATTTGCAGCAAAACCCGGCCGAGGTGGATTTCCTCTTTCGCGACATTTTGATCGGCGTCACCAATTTCTTCCGCGACCCGGAGGCGTTCGCGGCGCTCGAGGCACAGGTCATCCCGCACCTTTTTGTCGGCAAGTCAGCCGGCGCATCGATCCGCGTCTGGGTGCCCGGCTGTTCCACCGGCGAGGAGGCCTATTCTATCGCCATCCTTCTCCAGGAGCACCTGGAGGCGCTGAAGCGGAATTTAAAGGTGCAGGTGTTCGCCTCTGACATTGACCGCAGGGCCTTGGAACAGGCCCGCGCCGGCGTCTACCCGGCCAGTATCTCAGCCGACGTTTCGACGGAGCGGCTGGCGCGCTTTTTCTCCCAGGAGCCGGACGGCAGCTCCTACCGCATCAACAAAGGCATCCGCGACATGCTGGCTTTTCCCGAGCAGGACGTGATCGTTGACCCGCCGTTTTCCAAACTCGACCTGATCAGTTGCCGCAACCTATTGATTTATATGGGCGGGGAACTGCAAAAAAGGCTCATCCCACTGTTTCACCACGCGTTGAACCCGGGCGGCTTTCTCTTCCTGGGCACCTCCGAGACCGTGGGCGAATTCATGGGCCTCTTTGCCACGCTGGACCGCAAGTCGAAGCTGTATCAACGCAGAGAGCATGTTCACGGCGCTAACCGTCCGGCCAGGGGAAGATTCCTCCCGCAACTGACGGAAAATGTGAAGGCCCCGCGGCCCACCGGGAAAACTCCCGGCGAATACAAGCTCCACCTGCGCAAGTTGGCCGAACTGGTGCTGCTGCAAGATTACGCCCCGGTCGGCGCGCTCGTCAACGAACACGGCGATATCCTCTACCTCCACGGCCGCACCGGCCGATACCTGGAACCGGCGCCGGGTGAATCCGGCATGAACATCCTGAAAATGGCCCGCGAAGGGTTGCGGCTCGATTTAACCGCCGCCCTGCGCAAAGTCGTGGTCCACAAAAAACCGGTGCGCCGCCCGGGCGTGCGGGTCAAGACCAACGGCGATTTCACTACCGTCAATCTGACGGTGCAATCCGTGCCCGCCGGACCGCGCGCGGACGCCGAGCCGAACCGGTTTCTGGTTGTTTTCGAGGAGGCGCCGGCCCATTCGACCAGCTCAGGGCAGGCGGTGGACCCGGAACGGCACGAACAGGCCGCCGTCGTGGATGCCGGCGAAGACGCCGGCGAAAGCGCCGCGGAGGTCGACGGATTCGACCGGCTCACCGCAGACGCCCGGATCGCGGCGTTGAGACAGGAACTGCGGGCCAAGGAGAAAAACCTCAAGACCAACAATGAGGATATGGCAATCTTAATCGAAGAGCTCAAATCCTCCAACGAGGAGATGCAGTCCACCAACGAGGAGTTGCAATCCACCAACGAGGAGTTGGAGACCTCCAAGGAGGAACTGCAATCGGTCAACGAAGAGCTAACCACGATCAACGCCGAACTGCAAAACAATATGGCCGATTTGGCCCGGGCCAACAACGACATGAATAACCTGATGGCCTCCACCGGCATAGGCACGGTATTTCTAGACAATCAACTGCGCGTTCAGCGCTTCACCCCCGCCATCACCGGGGTGATCAACCTGATCCTGTCTGACGTGGGGCGACCGGTGGGCCATATCGTCTCAAACCTCACGGGCTATGACCGCCTGGTGGAGGACGTGCGGGAGGTGCTGGATACCCTGGTTCCCAAAGAGATCGAAGTGCAGACCAAGGCGGGCGCGTGGTTCCTGCTGCGTATCCAGCTCTATCGCACCCTGGAAAACGCGATTGAGGGTGCGGTGATTACCTTTGTCGACATCACCGAGATGAAGCGGGTGCAGGCAATGCTGCGGGAATCCGAGGCCCAGATCCGCCTGGCCGTGGTGTTGCGCGACTCGCGCGATTGCGTCACGGTGCATGATTTGAACGGCCGCATCCTGGCTTGGAATCCGGGGGCCGAGAGGGTGTACGGCTGGAGCGAAGCTGAGGCTCTGGGCATGAACATCCGCGACTTGGTCCCGGAGGGACTACGAGAGGAAGCCCTGACCATAATGCGGCGTCTGGGCCGGGCTGAGGTTCTGGAGACGGACCGCATGAAACGGATCACTAAAGACGGCCGGATCGTGGAGGTGTGGATGACCGCCACCGCTTTGGTGAATGGCTCCGGTGAAACTTATGCTATTGCGAACACTGAACGGGTGACGAAATCGGGCACAGTAGATTGAAAGCCTGGGCACAATGAGAGAAGGGCAACGCCATGATTAAAAGAAAGACCCGTTCAGCCCAGGCGGACAATTTGCGCCAGCGGGTGGAGGAAAAAGCCCGGGCAAAAACCGCCCAGATGCCGGGAAACCTGGATGCGCTTTCGCCCAAGGCGGAGCGGCAGTTGCTCCACGAATTGCGGGTTCATCAGATCGAGCTGGGGATCCAGAACGAGGAGTTGCTCCTGACGCAGGCGGAACTGGAAGCTTCGCGGGCGCGGTATCTCGACCTGTATGAACAGGCCCCGGTCGGCTATTTCACGCTCAGCGAAACCGGGCTGATCCTGGAGGCCAATCTCAAGGCTTCTACCATGTTGGGGGTGGCAAGAGGCGCTCTGGCCAAGAAGCCCTTATCCCGCTTTGTCCTTCCCGAGGACCAGGACATCTATTACCGGCAAAACAAACGGCTCTTTGAAACAGGCGCGCTGCAGGTCTGCGAGCTGCGGCTGGTGAAAAAAGACAGCACGTTTTTTTGGGCGCGGTTGGAGGCGGCCGCGCCGCAGGACGCTGACGGTGCGCCGGTGTGCCACGCCGTGATCAGCGATATCAGCGAGCGCAAGCGGATCGAAAAGGAATTCCTGAAGGTAAGCAAGCTTGAGTCCCTTTCTCTTTTGGCCGGTGGGATCGCCCATGATTTCAACAATATTTTAACCGGGATCATGGCCAACATCTCGATCGCCAGGCACCTGATCAAGCCGGGAGAGGACGCCCTGGAGCCGATCATGGACGCCGAGCAGGCCTCGATCCGGGCCCGGGACCTGATCCGGCAGTTGCTTCTCTTTTCCCGGGGCGGGAGCCAGGCCCGGGAATCCACCTCCCTGGCCGGCCTCCTGCGGGAGGTGACCGGTTTTATTCTAAGCGGCTCGAATGTCGCCCCCCGGTTTATCCTGTCGGACGCCCTCTGGCCGATCGAGGCCGATGCCGGGCAGATTTACCAGGTGTTCGAGAACCTGGTGATCAACGCCAAGCAGGCCATGAATAAAGGCGGGACCCTCGATATCCGGGGCGAGAATGTGGTTGTAGGCGAAGAATCGGCGCCGATTCTGAAACCGGGCCGGTACGTGAGGATATCCGTGAAGGACGAGGGAGAGGGCATACCCGAGCAAACCCTGGCCAGGATATTCGATCCTTATTTCACCACCAAGAAGGAAGGGAGCGGGCTGGGCCTGGCGATTGCTTTCTCGATCATCAAGAACCACGACGGGCATATAAATGTTGAATCCCGGGCGGGGGAAGGGACCACTTTTGAGATTTACCTGCCGGCTTTGGCTTCGGATGAAGAGGCCAGGGTCGAAATGACCGGCCGGAGTGATGGCCAAACTGAAAACGGGAAAGGCAGGATCCTGGTGATGGACGATGAGGAGAGCATCAGGAAGACACTCGGCCGCCTGCTGGGTTTCATGGATTACCGGGTTGATTTTGCCGCCTGCGGGGAAGAGGCGATCGAAATGTATCGGAAAGCGAAGGAAAGCGGAAAGGATTATACCGCGGCGATCATGGACATGACCGTCCCCGGCAAAATGGGGGGACGGGAGGCCGCCGGGATTATCAATGAGATTGATCCGGAGGCCAGGCTGATCGTTTCCAGCGGATATTCCGACGACGACCTCATGACCAATTATAAATTTTACGGATTTATCGGCGTGATGGTGAAACCATACACGCTTAAAGAACTGCAGGAGACGCTGGAAAAAGTCATCAATAAGAATTGACGATTGACGAGTGACGAGTGACGAGTGAAAACCTAAGAAGAATTGACGAATAACAAATGAAAGCAAAAGCAAATTATTAATTGCAGATTATGTTTGTTGAATATTTAAATCGTAAATCGTAAATCGTAAATCGTAAATTGAATCGATAGACGAGACAGACCAAATAGTAGCCTCCGGCCCACGCTTCCAGCCCCGCTTCCAGCCCCGCTTCCAGCCCGGAGGGAGGGTAGGGCCTACGGCCCGGAGGGAGACCAGAGGCCAGAGACTGTGTGGGGAGAGGGCAAGGCTTTAGCCTTGGTAGTGGTCGAGCCTTGTTGTCGAGCCCTTCCCTTCTTGTCATCCTGAGCACGTTCACTTCGTTCAGTGTAAACTCCGCGAAGGATTGCTCGACATAATCGCCGACCAAGGTCGGCCACTACGTTGTTTAAAGGTAAGCCAACGAAATGCATAAGAAAGGAGGATATTTAAATGCGGAGATATGATTTACCACTAATCATAACGATAACGCTTCTTTTTATTATAGGACTATCAGGAATTTTATATAGTAAAGTGTTTAGGGGAACAGAGAGTTGCTCTCTCCACCTTCCTGCCGGGTGCACAATCTACTGCCCAGATGAGGGACGCTACTACAACCCTGAAAAGAAATGTCTTGAAAAGGGGGTGATTAATTGACGATTGACGAATGGAAAAAGCATAGCGCATAGAGCATAGCGCACAGCGAGGTAGCCGCAGCCTTTCCTTACAGGATAAATAGGCTGCGTAGTTCAAAAGAATTGACGAATGACGAATGAAAATCAAAAAATCCGACGAATGAAAAACCATAAGGTCATTCCTGCGAAAGCAGGAATCCAGAAAAATGTCATTCTGAGCCTGAGTTTGTCGAAGGCGAAGAATCTCTCTTCAATCGGAGAAGCCAGGAAAACCAGATCCTTCGTTTCACTCAGGATGACAGGGAGTGAAGGGCTCAGGATGACATTTTAGACGTTTTTCAAAAGTCTCATAAGTAAGTGAATCATTATCAATAATACGGAAAGGTGTTTTCTGGGGTGGGTCAATATCAACCCGGCGGGTAATTATGACCCCATAATTAAATACCCATTCTTTTTCACCACCGTTGGTGAATTATTTACCCCAGTCTTTTTTTACCTGGCACGGGAATTGCTTCCTTATTAAATAGGGTTCAAGGGGTCGAGGGTTCAAGGGTCCTAGGGGAAAAATAGAATTGACGATTGACGAATGACGATTGACGAATGAAGAAGAAATGACGATTTACGATTTACGATTGACGAGTGAAAAGCAAAGAAGAAATGACGGATGAAAAAGAATTGACGAATGAAAAATACAGAAAATACAGATGGTTTTATTTTTCTTCAATCTACAATCGTCAATCGTAAATCGTAAATGATCATGGATTAAACAGAACAGATGGGAGGTTGGAAATGGAAAAGGCATATAAAGTCCTCTTGGTTGACGATGAAGTGAACGTTTTGAACGCCCTGGCCCGGTCGCTCCGGAAGGAGCCATATGAAGTTTTGATCGCCGCTTCCGAGATGGAGGGACTGAACAAGCTCTACGTGAGCCGGGTAGACCTCATAATCAGCGACTACAAGATGCCGGTGCACGACGGCGTCGAGTTTTTGAAGCGGGTCGCCGCGGATTACCCGGATACCATCAGGATTATCCTGACCGGCCATGCCGACATGGAGGCGGCGATCGCGGCCATCAATGAGGGAGGGGTTTACCGGTTCCTGACTAAGCCCTGGGATGACCAGGATTTGCGGATCACGATCCGCCTGGCCCTGGAGCACCTCAAGCTCCAGCGCGAAAACCGGGCCCTGTCCGCGGAGGTTCATAAACAAAAGCAGATATTAAAGGATCTGGAGACGGAGCACCCGGGAATTTCACAGATAAATAAGGATGAAACGGGAGCGATCCTTATCTAATTGACGATTGACGATTGTCCCTCGTGATAACTCGGGATAAATAGATTGACGAGTGAAAAAGAAATGACGATTGACGATTTACGATTGACGAGTGAAAACCGGCAGAGAATTGACGATTGACGAATGACGATTGACGAATGAAAACCAAAAACAATAACAAAAATAAATTATGAATAAAGAATTAAAAGCAGAGAATTCAGATGATTTTATTCTGCAATCTACAATCGTCAATCGTAAATCGTAAATAACCATGGACCAGATGAGCGCTCCGAACATATTGATTTTGGATGACGATCTTTTTGCCCGGGTGGTATATTCCGAAATATTAAGCAAGGCCGGCTACCGGGTTTCCGCCTTCGGAACGGTCGCGGAAGCGATCGAGGCTTTCCGGGGAAACCCGACCGGGGTGGTCCTCCTTGATTTATTTCTCGGGGATGAAAACGGGATCAAGATCCTGCCCCAATTCCTTGAGATCAGCCCGGACACGTCGGTTCTGATCATCACCGCCCACGCCAGTCTCGACACCGCGGTCGAGGCCATCCATTCGGGGGCTTACGATTATGTGGTCAAGCCCATTCAGCCGGAAGATCTGGTCAATGCCGTCCGCCGGGGGAGGGAAAAGCACGATCTCCGGGCGGAAAACCGCCGTCTGGTCGGCGAACTCATCGGCCAGGTCCACCAGTTGGAACTGATCGGCCGGATCTCCACCACGATCACCTCCACGCTCGAACTTGACCCCCTTTTGAACCTGGTGATGGAGCATACCCAGAACTTACTTCAGGCCGAGGCCTCTTCATTAATGATTATGGACGAAAGCGGACTGGAGCTCAGGATCGCGGTGGCGCTGGGCCCCAAGGCGGAAAAACTCGAACACCAGACCATCAAGCTCGGCCAGGGAATCGCCGGGTGGGTGGCGGCGGAAAGAAAGCCCCTCTTCGTTCCCGATACCTCCCGGGATTCCCGCTTCGATAAAAACTTCGACCGGGACTCCGGTTTTCAGACCCGCTCGCTCCTGGCCGCCCCGCTTCTCGTCCGGGGAAAGGTGGTGGGGGTGATCGAGGTGATCAACCGTAAGGACGGCCGGGCTTTTTCTGATTTGGATCTCGGGCTTCTGCTTTCTTTCAGCCCCCACATCGCGGTGGCGATCGAAAACGCCCGGATCACCGATGACCTTAAAAAATCGCACGAGAAACTCGAGTCGCGGGTGAATGAAAGGACCCGCGAGCTTTCCCAGGCATTAGGCGATGTGGAAAAATCGAACGTCCAGTTGAAACACGCCCAGGCCCAGTTAATCCAGTCGGAAAAGCTGGCCGGCCTGGGCCAGTTGGCCGCGGGAGTGGCCCACGAGATCAACAACCCGATCGGATATATCCAGTCAAACCTGAATTCACTCCAGGAGTATTTCCAGGACCTACTCGGGCTGATTTCCCGGCAGACGGAGTTCCTGTCCGCCTGGAAAAGAAAAGACAGGGAGAAAATTTCCGAGCTGGCCCGGGAGCTGGACGAGCTCGGGCGGAAGACGAACCTGGACGGGCTGGTTTCGGATCTCGGGAGGCTGGTGGACGAAACCCGGCAGGGGACGGAGAGGGTTTCCAAGATCGTGAAAAACCTCAAGGCCTTCGCCCGGGCCGATTCGGGAAAGCCCGAGCCGGTTAACCTGAACGAACGCCTCGAGGAGACCCTGACGGTAATTAACAACGAGCTCAAGTATAAAGCCGAGGTCGTCCGGGAATTCGGTGACATTCCCAGGGTAATGGGCATGCCCGGGGAACTGAACCAGGTATTTTTAAACCTCCTGGTCAACGCCGCCCAGGCGATTCCCAAGCGGGGCGAGATCAGGATCCGGACCTTTGCCCAGGACGGCCACGTGGGGGTGGAGATAAAGGACAACGGCGCCGGGATCCCGGAAGAGAATCTTCCCCGGATTTTCGACCCGTTTTTCACCACCAAGGCCCCGGGGAAGGGGACCGGCCTGGGGCTTTCGGTGGCCTACGGGATTGTCGAGAAGCACAAGGGCAGGATCGAAGTAGACAGCAAGGTCGGGCAGGGAACCAGATTTACCGTTTTTCTCCCAACGGGAGAATAACGGTAGTCTCTAGTTTCGAGTCTCTAGTTTCGAGTTGAAAAGAATTGACGATTGACGATTGACGAATGACGAGTGAAAACAAAAAATCTGACGAATGAAAAATCATAACGTCATTCCTGCGAAAGCAGGAATCCAGTTTCGTTATTTAACCCTTTGCTCTCTGCCCTATGCCCTTTGCTAACAATGACTAGAGACCAGAGACCAGAGACTAAACAACCCAATAGGTTGGGATGCGGAAATGATGCCGGAAAAAAAGAAAAAAGACGGGAAAAAAATAGATAAAAAGCCCCGCTTGCTGAAGGCGACGACCGTCAGCCGCGATATCACCCAGCGGAAGGAGATGGATGAAAAGCTGAAGCGCGCCTCGGATGAGTTGAGAGCCACCTTTGACGCCATGGAAGACCCGGTGATGCTGATTGACCGGGATCATCGAATCACGCGAGTAAATATGGCGACCAGCAAAATGCTTAGGCTTCCGTTCAGCGAAATTATCGGCAAAGAATGTTTTCGATTAATCCACGGGACCAACTGTCCGCTG
>JAPLJI010000118.1 GCA_026388655.1 Pseudomonadota bacterium | reverse complement strand
AAAGCGATTGACGATTATGGTTTTGACACCCCCCGGGACGATTCCTCCGTGGCCCGGATTATCGCCTCCCCCTTTCTCCCCGAGAATTTAAAGGACCCGTTGGTGCATGTTTTCTGGATCGGCGGCCTGGCCCTGGTTCTGGCGGAATATTTCGCCCGGCCCCCGGCGCCGGATCGGGGGTACCGGGAGATGAACTCCATCCGGATGTGGGATTTCCAGCTGGCCCGGGGCCAGGGCACGGCCGCCTATGAAGGCGGGGCCGCGGGCGTCTCCCTCCTGGCCGCGGTGGGCGAGGAAGCGTCCTGGAGGGGTACGCTTCAGGTCGAATACGAGCGGCTTTTAGGAAGGAGCCAGGGATGGTTATTCACCAGCTTTTTCTTCGGGCTGGCGCATCTTTACGGGCCCGCGAGCTGGGCCGGAAGGGGGGAAGCGGCGGCGGTGGGGACCATCGGCGGGCTTTACCTCGGCTGGCTGCTCCAGCACTCGGGTTACCGCCTGGGCCCCTCGATCGCGGCCCATTTCTGGTTTAATTTTGTCTCGGCCACGACCGCTTTTTTCCTGGACCCCGACCGCAACCCCCTCGGGTTTGAGGCGGGATTCAAGTTTTAATTGCGGAATGGAAAAAACAGGATTCCAGAGCCAAAGGTTCTTGGCATCTATACTTTGCTAAAAAGGAATTAAATTGACCCGACTTTGGTCTAGCCATATAATCGTGGCCATAGGAGAAAAATGGTTTTTTACCGGTGGCTAAGATAATGCCTCAAGAAATTAATATTTATTGCGATGAAAGTTGCCATCTCGAGCATGATCATCAGCCTGTCATGCTTTTTGGCGCTGTTTGGTGTCCAAAATCTGAAGTAATTAATATTAGTAGTTCCATCCGCGATTTAAAAAAGAAATTTAATGCAAGGGGAGAATTGAAGTGGATAAAAGTCTCGCCCTCGAGAATTAAATTCTATCTGGAAATAATAGATTATTTCTTTTCAAATAAATCTTTAAATTTCAGAGCGCTCGTAGTTGAAGATAAATCTAAATTAGATCACTCCTATTTTAATCAAGGAAGTCATGATTCCTTTTTTTATAAAATGTATTTTCAGCTCTTGAGAAATATAATAAATGATCAACAAAAATATTCCATTTATTTAGATATGAAGGACACTCGCAGTCAGAAAAAAATTGACACCTTGAAAGGAATTCTGTGCAGGAACTTTCATGATTTTGACCTGGATTTAATAGAACGAATTCAACATGTCAGATCACATGAGTCAGAAATATTACAGATAACCGACTTTTTACTTGGCGCGGTCTCTTATCGGAATAGAAAACTTGCATCTAATAAGGCCAAATTGGAAGTAATTAAAAAGATTTGTGAAAATGCTGGAACTGAATTAAATAAAACCACCCCACCTTGGGAAGAAAAATTCAACATTTTCGTTTTTTCTCCAAGAGGATCTACCTGTGAGTGAGAGTCCAGGTTTTTTGCCTCCAATTTTAGAGCTCGAGGGCACATGGGAGGAGATCCTTGATTTATTGTATTGTGTTTTTGTAAAAGATTTTAAAGTTCGGAGATGCTTTCATAAAAGGATGCCGGTTTATTATGACGGTAGAGTTTTCCCTGAAGGGAAGGGAAAAGAAGAAGGATTCTGGCATGTAATTTCCAGAATTGATTATAGTGGAGGTGAAAGACTTCCTGACTTCCGCCGTGCAGAGCGTCTTCCATGGGCTCGGCCTTTAATGGAAAGCCCTGATAGGGTTGAAATTAAAGTTTTTGATCATGAGGAAGGGCCAAAAGATAAAGGAATTAGGAGATACATTTGGTTGGAAAATCATGACTATGTTCTAATTTTTCAAAAGAAGAAAGTCCTGTTTTGGATTACTGCTTTTTATATTGACAAGAATGGGCAGAGGGAAGATTTGCGGAAAAGATATGAAGAAAGGGTCCAATAAACAGCGACCGCCCAAAAGGGCGGCCCCCGAGCTCCTTCTACCATGGGTAGATGAGACCACACTATTATCCGCTATTTATTTAGACTGTCAAGTATGAAGAAAGTTTGCTTGAAATTGGGATCTGAAACTTAACTGACCCAGATTATGCCAAACGAAGCCGACACCTGCCGCAAATTCGTTCTGCCCAAGCTCTACGCCGCCGGGTGGAACGACGACCAGATCAACGAGCAACGGACCTTCACCGACGGCCGGATCATGGTTACCGGGACGAAGGTCACCCGCCGCCCCCAGAAAAGGGCGGATTATCTTCTCCGCTATAAACAAAGCTTCATGATCGCGGTAGTCGAGGCCAAATCAGCCCTGAAAAACTCCCGGGACGGTCTCCAGCAAGCCAAGGAATACGCCCAGATCCTCGATCTCAAGTTCGCTTACTCCACCAATGGACATGGAATCGCCGAGCATGATTTTCTCACCGGGAAGGAAAGGGATCTTGAAACCTTTCCCTCGCCGGAAGAACTCTGGAAACGGCTCCATGGTCAACTGGGATTGGATGAAGAGCAGAGCAAGCGTTTCCTGAGCCCGAGTCTTCCGATTCCCGGCAAGCCGCTGCGTTATTACCAGGAAATCGCGGTCAACCGGGTCATCCGGTCAATTCTCAAGGGAAAACGGCGGATCCTCCTCAATATGGCCACGGGTACCGGCAAGACCGACGTTGCCTTCCATATTTGCTGGAAGCTCTGGAACACCGGCTGGAACAAGAAAGGCGAGCCCCGCCGCCCCCGCATCCTCTATCTGTCCGACCGTTCGATCCTGGTGGACGACCCGAAGGATAAGCAGTTCGCCTCATTCGGCGATGCCCGCTTGAAAATCCAGGGCGAGGCGATCAAAAGCCGGGAGATGTATTTCGCCACCTACCAGGCCATTGCCAAGGATGAACGCCGCCCCGGCCTTTATCGTGAATACGCCCCTGAATTTTTCGATCTGATCATCGTGGACGAGTGCCATCGAGGAAGCGCCCGGGACGAGAGCAACTGGCGGGAGATCCTCAAATACTTCGATCCGGCCTATCAGCTTGGCATGACGGCGACTCCGCTTCGGGAGGAAAACCGCGATACCTACAGCTATTTCGGCAATCCGGTTTACTCATACAGCCTCCGGCAGGGGATAGATGACGGATTCCTCGCCCCCTACCGGGTCCACCGCATTATCACCGACCCCGACGCCACCGGCTGGCGGCCCACCAAAGACGAAGTTGACCGGTTTGGACAACCGATTCCGGACGAGAATTACGAAACCTCTGATTTTGAGAAGATTGTTGTCCTTAAAGCCCGCACCGAAGCTATCGCCAGGAGCATTACCGATTTTCTCCTGAGGACCGATCCCTTCGCCAAGACCATTATCTTTTGTGTGGATCAGGAACACGCAGAAGAAATGCGGCACGCCGTCACCAAATTTAGCGAGGATTTCGTCCGGCAGTATCCGGATTACGCCGTCCGCATCGTCTCCGACGAAAAGGAGATCGGGCGCGGCCACTTAAGCCGCTTCCAGGAGCTCGAAACCGTGACCCCCGCGGTGGTGACCACCTCCAAACTCCTGACCACCGGCGTGGATATGCAGACCTGTAAAAACATCGTCATCGTTCGGGTGATCAATTCAATGACCGAGTTCAAGCAGATCATCGGGCGGGGCACCCGGGTCCGGGACGATTATGGGAAACTCTGGTTCTCCATTCTCGACTTCACCGGCAGCGCGACCCGGCTTTTTGCCGATCCCGATTTTGACGGCGACCCGATTGATCCCCCCATCGAAATCCCCCTGGGCGAGGATATCCCAACTCCAAAAGAACCGACTGAATATACCGATGACGGGCCGATTTATCCTCCACCAGAGGCCGGTGAAGATAAAAGAAAGGTGAAATATTATGTTGATAACGGCCGCTTCGGCATAGCGGCCCACTTTGTATATGAGCTCGACTCCAGCGGCAAGCAGCTCCGGGTGGTCAAGTTCACCGATTACGCCTCGGAAAAGATCCGGGATATGTGGACCTCCGCCGCCGATCTTCGCTCCCATTGGAGCAACGCCGAAGAACGGGCAACGATTCTGGAAACTCTCGCCGAGCGCGGCATAAGTCTCGAACAACTTGCCGAGACCTCCGGACAGCCGGATGCCGATCCCTTCGATCTTATTTGCTATATTGCCTTCAACTCGCCCCTCCGGACCCGGCGCGAGCGCGCCGAAAATCTCCGGAAGGGCAGGGTGGATTTCTGGGAGGAATACAAACCGGAGGCCAGGAGGATTTTAGAAGAAATCCTGGATAAATATATCGAGTACGGCACCGCGCAATTCAAAATGCCGGAGATCCTGAAAGTGCCTCCCATCTCCGAACATGGAAATGTAATGGAAATTACCGAGAAATTCGGCGGGACGGATCAACTCCGCAGTGCCCTGGAAAAGATGCAGTCGCTCCTTTATGCCGCTTAACCAATTTTATGTCTCCAAGAAATCATTGCGATAACCATTTCTTTCGTAGGGGAGCCGCTCGTCGGCTCCCTTCTTGGGCGGCCGTCCTTCGACTTCGCTCAGGATAAACTCAGGACCGCCCCTGAAATCGTCATTCCCGCGAAAGCGGGAATCCAGGTTTCCTTCTTGATTTAGGAGAATTAATGCGAAAAGCAAAAGCCAATGACACGCCCCAAACCACCGCCCAATCCATGGGGAGTCTGATCAAATCCTGCCGAGATATCATGCGGAAGGACAAAGGGATCTCCACCGACATTGATCGCCTGCCCATGCTTACCTGGATAATGTTTCTCAAGTTCCTCGATGACATGGAACAGGTCCGAGAGACCGAGGCCAAGCTGGAAGGGAAACGCTTCCGGCCCGCCATCGAAACGCCTTATCGCTGGCGCGATTGGGCCGACAAACCCGACGGTATCACCGGAGACGCTTTGATCTCCTTTATTAATAATGAAGAAGCCACCCTCCCGGACGGCAAGAAAGGGCAGGGGCTTTTTGCTTACCTGCGTTCGCTCCAGGGGAAAAACGGAGGCGACCGCCGCGACGTCATCCGCTCGGTGTTTCAGGGGACGATCAACCGGATGATTAATGGCTACCTTTTGCGGGATGTGATCAATAAGGTGAACGGTATCCACTTTACTTCTACGGAAGAAATCTATACGCTCGGGCATTTTTATGAATCCATGCTCAAGGAAATGCGAGACGCCGCCGGGGAAAACGGCGAGTTCTATACTCCCCGCCCGGTCGTCCAGTTCATTGCTACCGCTATTAATCCTAAGCTTGGCGAAACCATCTTCGACCCCGCCTGCGGAACCGGAGGATTCCTGGCGGCGGCCTACGAGCACCTGAAAAAACAGTGCAAAAACACCGAAGACCAACACCGCCTTCAGCGTGAAACCTTGTCTGGAATCGAGGCAAAACCTTTGCCTTATCTGCTTTGTCAGATGAATTTACTTTTGCATGGGCTCGAATACCCGAATATTGACCCCCTAAACGCGCTCCGTTTTCCCCTGCGGGAAATAGGGGAAAAGGACAGGGTGGATGTAATCATGACCAATCCGCCCTTCGGCGGTCAGGAAGAGAAGGGGATCCAGGGGAATTTCCCCGAGGACAAACAGACCTCCGAAACCGCTTTGCTCTTTCTTCAGCTAATAATGCGCAAGCTCAGAAAACTCTCTAAAGCCGGCTTCCCGCCCGCCCGCGCTGCCGTGGTCGTTCCGAACGGCACGCTCTTCGGCGATGGCGTCTGCGCGAGGATCAAGGAAGAACTTCTGAAGGATTTTAACCTTCATACCATTGTCCGCCTGCCCAATGGTGTTTTCGCACCATATACCGGCATTCCCACCAATATCCTTTTCTTCGACCGTTCCGGGCCGACAAAGGAAATCTGGTATTACGAACAGCCTTTGCCGGAAGGAAGGAAGAACTACACCAAGACCCAGCCGATCCAGTTTGAGGAATTTTCCCCCTGCCTTGCCTGGTGGAAGAAAAGGGGAGAAAACGAACAGGCCTGGAAAGTCTTCGCTGCCGACATCGAATCCGCCAACTTTAACCTCGACCGAAAGAATCCCCGAGCTAAGGAAGACATTACCCATCTGCCGCCCGAACAACTCGTTGAAAGCATTCTGCAAAAGGAAAAGCGGATTGCGGAGATCATGGCGAATATTAAAGGGATGCTTACGAAGGAAAGTAAATGAGTGCGAAGTGGTCCAGGGTTCCATTGGGGGATGTCCTAGTCGAACGACGGGAAACACCTTCATTTGAAGATTTGCTTGCTGGACGGATTCAAATCGTTGAAAAAATTGGCTTCAATGACGGGCAGATTCAGCTCCGCGCAGACCCGGAAACCAATACCGGGATGATCTTGATTCGTCCTGGTGATTTAGTTGTTTCTGGAATAAATGCTGCCAAAGGGGCAATAGCGATCTATCATGAAAATAATGGGAATCCTATTGCCGCGACAATTCATTATGGGGCATACACACCGAAAAAAGATCGCGTTGATATTAAATTTCTTTGGTGGATGCTTAGGAGTAAATTATTTCGAGAATTGCTTCTTGAGTATGTTCCCGGTGGTATAAAGACAGAGCTTAAAGCCAAGAGGCTTCTCCCAATACCGATCCCCCTCCCATCATTATTGGCCGAACAAAAAAGAATTGTCGCTAGGATTGAGGAACTGGCCGCCCAAATCAACGAAGCCCGTTCCCTCCGACAGCAAGCGGCGGAGGGGATAGAGGCAATACTTCCAACAAAGTTACGCCATCTTTCCTCTGGATTTCAGCTATCCGGTGTCTTAGGCGATGTTTTAACATCACCACCTCGTAATGGGTGGTCGGCCAGATGCGATAATGCAGACGGCGGAACTGCCGTGCTTTCCTTAAGTGCAGTTACTGGGTTTGTTTACCGACCGACTGAGTTTAAGAGAACAGCCCTTCCTGCTCCTAAGGATGGTCATTTCTGGCTTAATCCTGGCGATCTCCTTATCACGCGGAGTAATACACCAGAGCTTGTAGGTCACGCAGCAATTTTCAATGGTAGTCCTACTCCGTGTATCTACCCGGACCTTATGATGCGTCTGGCGTTTAGAAATAATGCTGTCGAACAAAAGTTCGTTTGGTACTGGCTTCAAGCGCCCCAGACACGCGATTTTATTAAACAAAACGCAAAAGGGACAAGCCCTACAATGAAGAAGATCTCGCAAGGCACAGTTATGGCGATCCCTTTTCCTTCGTCACTATCACTACCAAAACAACTCGAAATCGTTACGGAATTAGATGTATTACAAGCAGAAGTGGAAAAGCTGAAAAGCATTCAAGCCGAAACCGCCGCTGAGTTTGATGCCCTTTTGCCTTCCATCCTCGACCGGGCGTTTAAAGGGGAATTATGAAGCCGAAAGTATTTAGCGAACGTCACGAAAAGGCGATCCTTGAAAAACGACTAAAAATAAGCATGCGTATTGAATTGCGCAAAAGTATTTTGCGTATGATGGACAATTACTCTTCCTGGGATTCCAATAACGGTGAAAATATGAGTTTGAATTATGTAGAGCATTCAATGCTTGATCGTCGAGGATGGGATAAATTGCAGTGGTGGAATGGGGAAAAATTTATTTCAGCACAATCTTTTAGCGAATTTATTGTTAAAGGAACGCCTTCTCATGTTTTAGATGCTATTGAGCTTTTCATTGAATATTTAAATTTCAAAAGACATCCTGATTTTGAAAATGATATTAATAATTTATTCGAAATCCATAATTCTTCAATAAGATACTTTCAAAAAGAATTTTATATCATCGATTCTGCTTTTATAGAATCTGTCATATTAAAACAAGCCCAAGAACTTCTTCAAACCAATCAATTCCGTGGCGCTCTGGACGAATTTCTTCGTGCACGTTCAGCACATGCTGAAAAAAATTATAAAGACACGATACTTTATTCAAATCACGCTTTTGAAAGCACAATGAAATCTATTTTAAATATACAAAATAAAAAGACCGGAGAATTAATTAAAAAAATATGTCATGGTGGATTAATCCCATCGTATTATGAGAGCTTTTTGAATTCTTTTTATGAAATATTATGTATAGTTCCGACTACTCGTGATAATGAAGCAGGTCATGGTCAGGGAAAAGAATTAAAATCAATTCCTCCAGCGCTTGCAGAGTTATCTCTACATCTCTCTGCTTCAGTAATTGTTTTTCTTATGAAAAGATATATTGAGCAAAACCCGCCAAAAGCAAAAGAAGATGAAGTTCCATTTTAATTTACGTACGAGAATTTATAGCTAACCTATGGTTATTGCTTCCTCTACATTTGTGCTATATTAAATTAGAATGTATTTTGTAACCGATAAGGGGTATTTAAAATGAGCAGTAATGAGCGCGACGAATTTAGCAAGCAGATAAAAGAATGCCTGTCGAAACGTGCTTCTTATATTTGTTCCAATCCGGATTGTAGATGCTTAACAGTTGCGCCATCTGAAGGGGACCCAGAAAAATATATTTTTACCGGAAAAGCTTCACATTTGACCGCAGCATCAAAGGGAGGCCCTAGGTATGATCCTTCTCTTTCACCAGAGCAGAGATCATCAATTGAAAATGGAATATATTTATGCTCGAACTGCGCGGATATGATTGATAAAAATAATGGTTTGGATTTCCCAATAGAAAAATTGAAAACATGGAAAAATAATCATGAAAAGTGGGTTAGAGAAAATTTAAATAAATCCTTTAGCCCCCCGATAACGACGATAGATGGATCACATGGTGCCAAAGGAAAAGGGGAAATAACTGGTCTGGATATTCAGGAACCTGCTTTTATAAAGCCAGGCACAACAGTTACCGCCGAAGGCGTAGGAAAAGTCACGGGGACTCGCATCTCATATAACAGAAAGGAGGAAAAGAAATGAGTTCTAAAGTTTATTTCGGCTATAAATGCCCAAAATGTGGATCAACAATCGATATCGGTGTTCAGATGGGATCGACAACCGATCCTAATTGCCCAACATGCAAAACGAAAATGGTACCCAACCCTGACGGAAAGACAGTTGCAGCTAATGTATATTGCCCAAGATGCGATTCATCTTTTGGTTTGGTAAATTCTGACAAGTGCCCCAAATGTGGAGGGCCTTTTTCAAAAAGATAAATGCCTTGCAGGTCAGCAAAATAGAAACGGAGACATTGTATGGCAAGGATTTTAGCAGATCATGATATTAAAAAACTAATGGGTTCGGTATTAATCGATGCTGACGAAAAACATATCAACCCTAACGGAATTGAGCTTCGGTTGGGTAAACATGTACGATTTCATTCGACAGGTGAAGAAAGAGAGCTTGGCCCTGATTTGTTCCTAAAAGTAAGTCCCGGAGAGACAGTAATTATCTCTAGTTATGAAAAAATAGATTTTACGAAAGATGCTATTAAAAACACATACCCTAACTCAATGCTAATTGACCTGTCCCTGAAATATGGACACATCGAAAACCAAAGGTAATCTAATGGGAGGAGGTGTGTTCATGGAAGCGAAGCGGAAGAAGAAGTTTGAACCGTCTTTCAAGCGGGAGGCGGTGCGGTTGGCGGAAGGAAAGACCGATCGGCAGGTGGAGCGGGAGCTGGGGCTGTACCAGGGCGCGATTGGACAATGGCGGAAGGAATTGCAGGCGGATCCGGAGGACGCTTTTCCGGGCACAGGGCGGATGAAGCCGTTGGAGGAAGAGAACCGGCGGTTGCGGCGGGAGCTGGCCGGGGTACGGGAGGAGCGGGACATTTTAAAAAAAGCCATCGCCATCTTCTCGGAAAGGGCACCGAAGACAAGTTCCGGTTCATGAAGGAGTTCCGCTCTGAGTTCTCGGTGAAGAAGATGGCAAGGGTCCTGGAGGTATCGCGGAGCGGTTATTACGAGTGGGATGGAAGGCTGCCCAGCCCGCGGGCGTTGATGAAGCTGCGGTTGAAGGCGGAGGTGAAGGCGGTTTTTGAAGCTAGTGATGCCCGTTATGGGAGTTTGAAAGTGACCGAGGGGCTTGAGAAACGAGGTATTACTTGCCGCCGGCACCGGGTGGCAAACCTGATGCGGGAGCAGGGTTTGCGGTCGAAGGTAAAGCGGAAATACCGGGTGACGACCGATTCCCGGCATTCTTACCCGGTGGCTCCGAACATTCTGAACCGGGAGTTCACGGTCAGCAGTCCTAATCGGGTCTGGACCAGCGATATTACCTATCTGTCCAGCCGGAATGGCTGGCTTTACCTGACGTTTTTTATGGATCTTTTCTCCCGGATGATAGTAGGTTGGTGCGTCAGTAAATCCCTGGGCCACGAAATGGTCCTCTCGGCTCTTTCCCGGGCGATCGGACGAAGGAGGCCGTCGGAAGGCCTGCTGATCCATTCCGACCGCGGGGTGCAATACTGCTGTGAAAACTTCCGGGAAGTCGTCTCTCAGCATAAATTTGTCCAAAGCATGAGTCGAAAAGGGAATTGCTGGGACAACGCCGTTTCGGAGTCGTTTATCCGATCTTTGAAGACAGAACTTATTTACCATATCAACTTGATTGACGTGGATCATGCGCAACAGG
>JAPLJI010000110.1 GCA_026388655.1 Pseudomonadota bacterium | reverse complement strand
CCTCGGTTTTCGAAACCATCCGGACGAAATTCTTGATATCCTCATCGTTCTCGCACTCGACCGGGTTGCCCGCCAACTCAAAGACAATATCCCCCGGTACGATCCCGGCCCGCTCGGCCGGGGAACCGCTGAAAACCGCGTTTACCACCACCCCGCTCCGCTGGGGAATCCCGTAGTACTCGGCCAGGTCGCGGTTCAGGGGCTGGATGGTCACCCCGATCCAGCCCCGGTCAATCTTGCCGGCGGAGAGGATCTTGTTTTTGACCTCGAGGACGGTATTGACCGGAATGGTGAAACCGATCCCCCGCCCTTGCATCATTGAGTTGATCCCGATGACTTCCTGTTTCAGGTTTACCAGCGGCCCGCCGCTCGAGCCGAAATCAATCATGGCGTCGGTCTGGAGGAAATCCGTGATCAGGGGCCCGTTCTCCACATTTCGCCCCCTCCCGCTGACGATCCCGAAACTGACCGTGCCGTCCAGGCCGTAAGGATTGCCGATGGCCAGCACCCATTCCCCCACCTGGACCTGGTCGGAATTCCCCAGCTGGGCCACCGGGATTTGGCCTTCCGGTTCGATCTGGATGACCGCGAGATCGGTCTGTTTATCGGTGCCCTTAACCTTGGCCGGGAATTTCTTTTTGAAATTGGGAATGGTTACCGTGATTTTCACCGCCTTGGAGACGACGTGTTCGTTGGTGATGATATGCCCCTGGGGATCGATAATCACCCCGGACCCGACTACGGTCACCTTGCGGTTTTCCTGCTTCAGGATCGCCTGGATATGAACCACCGCCGGCTGAACCGCCTGGGAAACCTCGGTTATGACTTTCTGGAGCGCGGTGAAATCACACTGCGCGTTTTCCGCCCGGCTTGATTGCGGAAAAAGAATCAAATAAAGTCCGACCCCCAGAAACCAGATCCGTTTTTTCATTATTCACCCCGAAAGGAAGAAGTTGGAAGCCATCGAAAAAAACATCACCGCGAAAATCATCACCAGGAAAACCACCAGCAGCCCCGGCAGGGTCACCACCAGAGCGGCCCGGGCGGTCGAGATCCCCTGGGATTCCCGGATTCCCCAGATTAAAAGGATGGGTTTGTAAATTCCCTTGATCAAATCCCCGAGAATAGGGATCACGCTCAGGACATCCGGGCTCTCAGCGTAGGAAACCGCGCTCAAGGTGTTTTTAAAATCCCGTTTCCCGCCGAAGAAGCGGACGAAAATGTGAAAAACCACGCTATAAAACAAGGTCCGGAAAAAACTGAAAACCGGCGCGAAAAACAATATCCCGATAATCAGGCTCCCGCTGATCTCCTCATTTTCCAGCCCCAGGCTTGCAAGCCAGGAGGTTCCATACAAATAGAGACCCGGCAGGCTCAAAATGGTTCCGATGGTGCCCACGATCACCGCGTAGGTGAGGGGAGCGATCCAGCCGGGAACCGGGTCCCGGAGATTTTGAAAAACCCGGCGGGGGGAAAACATCACTTCCGCCCAGGTCTCGGCCAGGGCCAGGAAGAATCCTTTGGTTTTCAGGTTCTCCCAGGAAATCCCCGATTTACCCTCCTTTGACTCCGGAGGCGAGGAAAATAGCGGGTCGGGCACGGGCTGGTCCGGCAAGAGCACGGGTCCGGTCTGGCCGGGGATGATTTTAGGTGATTTCGGTCCTTCTTCCACGACTAAATGATATTCGCTTTCCCGTCTCTTTGTAAACCCGACTGGAACCCAGGTTCATCCCTCTCGATTTTTAACATGGATTACTGGTCGAACAACTAATAGCAAAAGGCAAAGGGCAAAGCGCAAAGGGCATAGAGTAAATGGCGGAGAGAAAATTTAAATTTTGATATGTCATTTTTCATTCTGAAGTTTTATTTTTTTATCCGCTTCCCAGCGTCCTAGTGTAGTGCATCTAACGCTTCTTGACATAAATTCCTTAACTGTCATTCCCGCGAAAGCGGGAATCCAGCCTTTTTTTGTCATCCCCGCGAAGGCGGGGATCCAGCCTTTTTTTTGTCATCCCCGCGAAGGCGGGGATCCAGAAAAGGAAACTGGATTCCCCCGGATCAAGTCCGGGGCAGGCTTAGTCAAGCCCGGAATGACAATCAATGTAAGAGAATTTAAGACACACTACCCTAGCTTTTTACCTAAGCGCCGCGATGCTGACCCGGCCCTTCTGGCCGAATTCGGAGGCCACCAGGTCGCACTTGGTGCGGAGGAGATAGGCAATCGGGGCGTTGACTTCCTGGCGGTGTTCGGAAAGCACGTAATAATTCGCCTGGCCCTTGCTGAGGATCAGATCGGTTCCGGTTAGCGCTTTCTTCAAAGCCGGGGACATCTCCTCGAAAGAGATCCCGAGCGTATCCGGCCCGGCCTCGATCACCTGCGCGACCTGGTCCAGCCCCACCATTTTTCCATCCTTAACCGTGGCGTCGGAGGTGATCGGCCCGCCCCGGAGCGCGGAAGTGACCTGGGCGCCCAGCCGTTTGAGCTCTTCGATCAGAAGGCGGTCGAGCGCGATTTCCCCGACATTGTCGTGAAGGAAAAGAACCTCCCGGGCTTCACCGGCGGCTTCATATATTTTCCCGATCTCATCAACCGCCAGGGGCCGGGAAGCGGCCTCCCGGAGCCGGGAGTCCATGTCTTTCTCGGTCACACCGTAACCCGTACCGACGGTGCGGAAATCCAGTTCATTCCCGGCCACCGCCAGGCGGACCAGCCGGTGGAAACACTCGAGATCCGACAGGTCTTTTATTTCTCCCCTGATCCGGGCGGCCAGCTTGAGACACACCTGGTTGGCCCGCTCCCGGGCCTCCGCGAAGGGGACGGTGATCCCGGTTACCCTTTTCAGGGTCCGATGGATCTCAGTGATATAAGAGGCGGGAGGCCGGGAGCCGTCAAAACCCTTGGCCAGGTATCCCAGCGCTTCCCGGATCACCTTGCGGCTGGTCTCGGGGGAAAGTTTAAGGGTCCGGATCGCCCCCACCAGGTCATCGAGAATACAGGGAATGCAGACGTTCTGCGCTTTCAAATTTTCACCTTATTCCTTTTTAACATTGTCTAAGCGTTTTGCCAGGTGATCAATCCCGATAAAATCCACCTCCAGACCGCTAATCTTCCGGCTGTAGGGGCGACCCACATCGCCGGCCACCACCCAGTTTTCTCCCTTCTCATATCTTTTTCTGAATGCCCGAAGGCCATTAATATCAAAGGCGTCCGCGGACCATTTGCATTCGATCGCCATGGGATCTTTCCCCGGCCCCACCAGAACAAAATCAATTTCGTGACCTTGCTTGTCCCTCCAGAAGCGAACGTTCCTTAATCGGCCGTGAGCCATCATTTCATTCAAAACCAAATGCTCCCATAATATCCCTAGATCCTCCAGCCGGAGTTCGCGCCATCCCCGATAATACCGGACGAAACCGGTATCGAAAGCGTAAACCCTGGGAGCGGAAATAATCTCGTTTGAGCTTCGGGAAGAAAATGGCTTGATCACCTGAAACACCCAGGTTGACTCCAAAACCTTGAGGTAGTTCGCCACCGTCATCCGGCTGATCTCGCACGGTCCGGCGTATTTATTGGCTTCGAATATCCCTCCGCTATTGACGAAAAGAAGCTCCATCAATTTCTGGAATGAATATCTCCTTTCCAGCCGGAACAACTCCTGCACATCCTTGGCCCAATAAGAATCAATCCATTCCTGAAAATCATTTCCCGAGATCTCCACCGGAAGGAAAAAAGGAGGCAGTCCGCCGCGCTCCAGGCGGTATTTAATGTCCTCCTGGCCAAAATCCTTGAGATCAGCGTTCATCATGGGAGTTAATAAAATCTCCGTTTTCCTGCCGGTCAGGGTATCCCGGAACTTCGTGGAAGCCTGCAGGGAAGACGAACCGGTCGCCAAAACTTTTGTTTCCGGAAAGTAATCCGACGCGATTTTTAAAAGCTCGGAAGGATTCTCCAAGCGGTGAATCTCATCCAAAACGATTCTTTTTCCTTTTACCCCTTTAAGGAAAACTTCGGGATCGTGGACTTTATTCCGGACCCGCACCAGTTCGCAATCAAAGTACTCAACATTTTCGAGGGACCGGCTTAAAAAAGTCTTTCCGGCTCTCCGCACCCCGGCCAGCCAGATTACGGAACGCCGTTCCCAGTCCTTTTCAATCTTTTTAATCCAGAATTTGCGTTTAACCATATGCAATCAGTTTTGCATATAGTTAAACCATATGCAATAGTATTCGCATATAGTATCACCCTCCATCGAGGGCAACCTCGTTCACCCTCCCCCTACTTCGCTAAGGCTCCGAAGGGCAGGCCTTCATCCCTTCAGGGTGAATCCCCTTTCCTCGACCCTGGGGGTTCTCGGGACGAGGACCCGAACGGGCAGGATGAACCCCTCCCGTTCAGGGAGGGGAGATAAGATTTGTCGGAGAATATGAGATTGCCGCGCTTCGCTCGCAATGACATGAACCCATTTAAGGGAGTCAATTGAATGACTCCCTTACGAAAAACAAATTAATCAATCAGAAAAAAATTCATCAATAATTTTAAACGCTTCTTCCTCCCGGAAGGTGCAGTAATGGGGATCGTAATTACCGGTCGGGTGGCACTCGACCAGTTTGGAGTCGGCCACCGCCTCCACCAATGCCCGGGTGGAGGAATTTGGCACCTGCCAGTCTCCGATCCCCATCAGGTA
>JAPLJI010000016.1 GCA_026388655.1 Pseudomonadota bacterium | reverse complement strand
TATCGTGGGGGTACTGAAACACACCGGGGTTTTTCAATGGTGTGCCTATGTTTCCTTCCGGGTCTCCCGGGGCAATCTTTTTATTCTCTCCCTGATTTCGATTATTTTCGTGGCCGTGACTTCGGCGTTCCTGGATAATGTAACGACCATGCTGCTCTATACCCCGGTGACGATCGAGATCGCCCTGGCGATGAAAATCTCGCCGCTTGTCCTCCTGATTCCCGAGGTGATGGCCTCCAATGTCGGGGGTACCGCCACCCTGATCGGTGATCCCCCGAACATCATGATCGGATCGTACACCGGCCTGACTTTCATGCAATTCGTTAAAAACCTCGCCCCGGTATGCCTAATTTGTATGATTGTTCTGGCTTTCTACGACCGGGTTTTTCAACGAAAACAGTATGCCCAAACACGGATAAATAATGTTGATGAATTTATCGGCACTTTGAAAAAGAATTATCGGATCAAGGACCCGGTCCTGTTGGGATACAGCCTTTTGATCCTGGGAGTGGTCATTGCCTTCTTCGCCAGCCACGGGTTCTGGAAAATGGAGGTCTGCATCCCCGCCATTTTTGGGGCGGGAGCCCTTTTCGCTTACGGTGTTCTAACCAAAAAGATCAAGATTTTTGAACTCCTCGAGAAAGATATCGAGTGGTCCACGCTTCTCTTTTTCATTTTCCTTTTTATCGTAGTCGGGGCCGTGGAAGAAACCGGGCTTTTATCCCTGATCGCCGATTATGTCCTCAGATTTTCCCAGGGCAACCTTACCGTTGCCATCTGCTTGATTCTTTGGGTCTCCGCCATTATGAGCGCCTTCGTGGATAATATTCCCTTCACCGCTACCATGCTGCCCATTACTGCTTATCTCAGCATGGTCATCCCTGGGGCGGACACCGGCGTGCTGTGGTGGGCCCTGGCCCTGGGGGCCTGCCTGGGCGGGAATGGAACCTTGATCGGGGCCAGCGCCAACGTGGTCACCATGGGCATCGCGGAATCGGCAGGTCACCCCATCCGTTTTTTAGATTTTATGAAATATGGTTTTATTTTTATGTTGATTAGCATGGCGATCTGCAATCTGTGGTTGTTAATTTAAGGCTTCGAAATGTCGCTGATTGATGGCGGCCGCGAACTTCTCCCCGGAACTCCCCGCCCCGGTCCCATAAACCCGAAAAATGCGATTGAATCCATTTCTCCAACATTCGCGGTCGGATTATTTTGTAGTCTGCCGATTCACTTGTCCCTTCGCTGGGGGGATCGGCGGTTTTCAAAAGCGCCCGATAAATCGGGCAACTACGAAGAATTAGGAAATAGCAACTGCATTTTTCGGGATAAAGAAAGGGCCGGGTTCTGACCCGGCCCAGGTTATGACGATTGCGGATGAAAAACGGGAGGATTGACCCTCTCCGTTCGTCCCTCAATTTTCAAGACTTAAACGGATTGCGGAAGATCGCCGACTTCCCGAGCTCGAGCTCGATCTCGAGCAGGCGGTTGTACTTGGCGATCCGCTCGCTCCGGCAGGCCGAGCCGGTCTTGATCTGGCCTCCGCCCATGGCCACGGAGAAATCGGCCATGAAGGTGTCCTCGGTTTCCCCCGAGCGATGGGAAATCACGTAGTTCCAGCCGGCCCGGCGGCAGAGGTTGATGGCCGCGACGGTCTCGGTGATGGTGCCGATCTGGTTCAGCTTGATCAAGACGGCGTTGGCGCTTTTTTCCTTGATGCCCCTGGCGATATACCCCGTGTTGGTCACGAAGAGGTCGTCCCCGACGATCTGGACGGAGGAACCGATTTTTTCGGTGAGGGAGCGGAAACCGTTCCAATCGTTTTCGGCCAGGCCGTCCTCGATGGAAACGATGGGATATTTCTTGATCCAGGCCTGGTAGAGCTTGATCATCTCCGCGCTGGACTTCCGGCCCTGGCCGGACTTCGAGAGCTGGTAGGCGCCCCGCTCAAAAAAGGAGCTGGCCGCCGGGTCGAGGGCAATCGCGACATCCTTCCCGGGGGTATAGCCGGCGGCCTTGATGGCCGCCACGATGACCTCGCAGGCCTCGTCGTTGCTCTTCAGGTCGGGGGCGAATCCGCCTTCGTCGCCCACTCCGACGGCGTAGCCTTTTTTCTTCAGGATGCTTTTCAGGGCGTGGAAGGTCTCCGCCCCGGCGCGCAGGGCCTCGGCGAAGCTCGGCGCGCCGACCGGCATGGCCATGAATTCCTGGAGATCCACGCTGTTTTCCGCGTGCTTGCCGCCGTTCAGGATGTTCATCATCGGCACGGGAAGAAGGGCGGTACCCGGGTTGCCGAGGTAGGCGTAGAGCGGAAGCCCGGAAGCTTCGGCGGCGGCCCGGGCCACGGCCATGGAGACCCCGAGCGTGGCGTTGGCGCCGAGCTTGGACTTCGCGGGCGTCCCGTCGAGCTTGATCATCAGCTGATCAATCTCGGCCTGGCAGGAGGGGTCGATCCCGATCAGCTTGGGGGCGATCTTCTGGTTGACGTTGGCCACGGCCTTCAGGACACCTTTCCCGCCGTAGCGGTTTTTATCCCCGTCTCGGAGTTCCAAAGCCTCGTTTTCACCGGTAGAGGCTCCCGAGGGCACAGAAGCGGAAACTTCGATCCCGTTATCCAGGCCGACGAAGACCCGGACGGTGGGATTTCCGCGGGAGTCAAGGATTTCCATGGCGCGAACCGAAGCGATCTTGGCTTTCATTTTTTTCTCCTTTCTCTGAAAAGATCCTTTTCTTATATAACCGGGACCGCGTCCCGGGCAAGTTCCAATTTAGGGTGATCCTTATTATACCCGAGCCTTGATTTAACTTGTAATTCCCCATGGTCTTGCCACGGGGTTACCTTATTCCGTCATTCCGCATCCCCAATCAAGTTGAGGACATGCTTGATGCGGCCTGCCCAGACTGGATCGGGGCGAGTGACGAAATAAATGTCATCCCCGCGAAAGCGGGGATCCAGACTGAAAAGACTGGATTCCTGGTCAAGCCAGGAATGACGGGGAAGAGCCTTGGATTCCCGCTGGAGTTTATCCCGCACTCTGATGCGGGACGGGAATGACAACCCAGAGCCTAAGAATCGTTTTGAGAAAGATACCCCGCGGTCTCTGCCGCGGGGAGGTTCATTGTAAGGGTTTTATTGAGACACTACACTAAAAAGAATATGAACGAATTGATTTCACTCGCTGAATTCAGCTACGAGCTTCCCCGCGAGTTGATCGCCCAGGAGGCCGAGCCCAGGGGCAGGGAGTTCGCCCGCCTGCTCGTTCTGGACCGCCGGAAAAAGGACTTTCAAGAGCGGAGATTTTTCGAGATCACGGATTATTTGCGGCCGGGGGATGTGCTGGTATTAAACGATACCCGGGTGCGGCCCGCCCGGGTGATCGGCGTGAAACCCGGGGGCGGGGAGGTGGAGATTCTCTTCCTCGGACCCGCCGGGGGCCGAACCCGGGATCGCCAGGAATGGAAGGCGCTTATCCATCCCGCCCGGAGGCTCAAGCCCAGCGCCGTTCTGGATCTCGGCGATGCCCACCAGGCCAGATTGATAAAAAAGGAGGGGGCGGAATGGAGACTGGAAGTAGACGGTCCCTCTCCCCTGGAAGATTGGCTCCGGAAAAACGGGCTGGCCCCCCTGCCGCCATATATTAAAAGGAAGGGAAGGGAACATTGGAAGGAGGACCGGGAGGATTACCAGACGGTATTCGCCCGGTCGGAGGGCTCAATCGCCGCCCCGACCGCGGGTCTGCACTTCACCCCGGGGCTCCTGGATGAAATCAGGTCCCGCGGGGCGAGGGTTTTATTCGTCACCCTGCACCTCACCCACCATGAATTCACCCGGTTTCCGGTCTCCGGGAACGGGTCACCGCCCCCGGAGGAATATGAGATCGGCGCGGAGACGGCCGAGGGGATCGCGGCCTGCCGCCGGGAGGGGGGCAGGGTCTTTGCGGTCGGGACCACCACGGTCAGAACCCTGGAAGCCAATCATCAAGAGCACGGACGGGTCCAGCCCGGCCGGGGCCAGGCCACGATCTACATTCAACCCGGTCACGAATTCTGGGCGGTGGACGCCCTGGTCACCAATTTTCATCTGCCCGGTACCAGCATGCTGGCCCTCACCTCTGGGTTCGGGGGAAAGGAGCTGGTGCTTTCGGCTTATCAATACGCGGTGCGGGAAAGGTTTCGCTTCCTTTCCCTGGGAGACGCCATGATAATTATTTGATTAGTAAGCAGTAGGCAGTAGGCAGCAAAGGGCAAAGCGCATAGGGCATAGGGCAAAACGTAAGGCTTAAGTAAAGTCCATTGAGTCAATTGGGCTTATTGGTTTTTCAGAAGCCCGGGGGGTAGGTTCTCGCGACCCAAACTCTTAGTAGACCAGACACCAATAACCTTGAGGAACTTTTGAAGTTCTCCAACGAAGGCGAGACCTAGCGGGTCCGCCGCCCGGGATTACGTGATCGCAGGTATTGTGCGGGGAGCGAAACCCACCCCCCAAAAAAGAAAAAGAGGTTAACGATAAAGTAAAAAGCCGAAAACGGGAAAAAGAAAAACAAAATTATGAATTATGAGTAATCAAATCGCTCCTTCGAATTTTGAAATCCTGGCCCGTGATCCCCAAAGCCGGGCCCGGCGGGGTAAGCTCCTCACCCCGCACGGAGAGGTCAACACCCCGGTTTTCATCCCCGTCGGGACGCAGGGGACAGTCAAGGCGGTTTCCGTCCAGGAACTCCGGGAGCTCTCGGCCGAGATCGTCCTGGCCAACACCTATCACCTCTATTTCCGCCCGGGGGAGGAGACCATCGGCCGCCTGGGGGGATTGCACAAGTTCATGAACTGGGATCGGGCCATCATCACCGATTCGGGCGGGTTCCAGGTCTACAGCATGAGCGAGATCCGCAAGGTCACACCCGACGGCATCGAGTTCAGCTCCCACCTGGACGGTTCCCGGCATTTTCTCACCCCGGAGGATATCGTCAGGATCCAGGAAACCCTGGGCTCGGACATCATCCTGCCCCTGGACGAATGCATCGCCTATCCCGCCTCGGAGGCTGAGACCCGGCGGGCCTCCGAACTCTCGCTTGCCTGGGCCCGGCGTTCCCGGGCCTTCCGGCAGGACCGGGAGAAGGAATCCGGAAAAGGAGCCATGCTCTTCGGCATCGTCCAGGGGGGAATGTATCCGGAGGCGCGGAGGGAGAACGCCCGGGGCCTCGCGGAGATCGGTTTTCCCGGATACTCCATCGGGGGGGTGAGCGTGGGGGAGAGCCGGGAATTGATGCTCGAGATGGTGGGGATTGCGGTTTCTGAACTTCCAGACCAGAAGCCCTGTCATCTTCTCGGGGTGGGGAAACCGGAGGATATCCTGGCCGCCTGCGCCCTAGGCGTGGACCTCTTCGATTGCGTGATTCCCACCCGCAACGCCCGGAACGGTTCTCTATTTACATCCCGGGGCGTAGTTGTTATAAGAAACGCAATATACGCGGAGGATCCCGGGCCGGTTGATCCCGGGTGCGGTTGCCCGGTCTGCGCGGGCGGTTATTCCCGGGCGTACCTGCGTCACCTGATCAACGCGGGGGAAATCCTGGGAGCCCGCCTGGCGACCCTGCATAATCTCCATTTTTATCTCGGTTTGCTCAGCGGGATTCGATCCGCGATTGAGCAGGGAAGGTTCACGGCATTCCGCCGTGATTTCTTGGCCAAATATCGGGATGGTGAAAAATGAAAAAATCGCTTAAACTGGTTCGGGTTTCAGGGAGGGAGATTCCAATGGTGCCGAGAGAATTATTCCGTGATTGTCTGCGCCGAGTTTTCATCGGAGGGATGCTGCTCCTGGCCGCTCCCGCCGGGGTGTTCGCCCTCGGTTCGCCCGGGCCCGCGGGCTCGGCCAAGCCGGGGGCCGACTGGGGCGGCCTGGTCATGCTCGCCGCGATTTTCGCGATTTTTTACTTTCTCCTGATCCGCCCCCAGCAGAAAAGGACCAAGGAGCACCAGGGACTGCTCAAATCCCTGAAGCGCGGTGACGACGTGATCACCTCCGGCGGGATTTACGGAAGGATCGCGGAGATCGAAGACAATGTCGTGTCATTGGAAGTGGCGGAGCGGGTCAAGATCCGGGTGTCGAGGGACCAGATCGCCTCGAATCGCAGCGTGGTGCCCAAGACCGGCCCCGACAAGGATGAGAAAAAAGGGCGGGACCAGGGTAGTCCCGGTTCTTTTCTCGATAAATTGAGAGGGAAGATGGGGAGTTAATCCCAAATTCGAAATCCGAATTTCTAAAAGTTATTTTGCGAGCTCCTCACCTCAGCCTGCCCCGTTGAAAGCGGGAAGGGGAAAGGGTGGAGTATAGATTTTTAACAGAAATAAATAAGGGTAATTTCCAAAGAGGGAGCGGGAAATGTTCAAATCCTTTAATTTTCGGGCAGCTTTAGTCGGGGTGGCTTTCCTGGCTAGCGTGATTTTCCTCATGCCGACCCTGTCAAGTATCGGCCATGGAATGCCCAAGCTTCCGGCCTGGTGGAAAGGGGCCCTGCCGGAAGACCCGATCCACCTGGGCCTCGATCTCAAGGGCGGGATTCACCTGGTTCTCGGGGTGGAAACCGAGAAGGCCATCGAAAGCACCCTGGATGGGATCAGCGCCGACATCCGGCAAATGCTCAAGAAAAGCGGAATCAATTACCTGGAGATCGAGCGCCAGGGACTGAAGGTGGTGATCCTATTACCGGATGAGGCCGCGGCGAATAAGACCCAGAAGGATATCCTCGATAAAAATTACCCCCGCCTGGCCCTGACCCCCGTGGTCAAGGAAGGGGGCGAGGTGGAGATGCATCTGGCCCTCTCCGAGAAAGAAATGGCGGAAATCCGGAATTACTCGGTGCGCCAGGGGGTGGAAACCATCCGAAACCGGATTGACCAGTTCGGGGTGGCAGAGCCGGTGATTCAGAGGCAGGGAGAAGACCGAATCCTGATCCAGCTTCCCGGGATCAACGACCCCAAACGGGCCAAGGAATTGATCGGCCGGACCGCCCGCCTCGAATTCAAAATGGTGGATGAGAATTCTTTAACCGCGGAGAAGCTCTGGGCCCTGGTCGGACAGGCCGAGACGGAAAAACCGGGGATATCGGACGATCCGGAGGCCCTGAACAAATGGCTGACCGGAAAGATCCCGGCGGAACGGATGGTGCTGTTCCAGAAGGTCCGGGATGCCGAAACCGGGAGAACCCGGAGCGAGCCGTTTTTGCTCGAGTCCAAAACCGTCCTTTCCGGCGACGCCCTGCGCGACGCCGGGGTCAGACTGGACCGGCAGTTCGGGACGCCCTACGTGTCTATCTCGCTGAACGAGATGGGGGCGCGGGTCTTCGAACAGGTGACCGGGGAAAACGTCAAGCGGAGGCTCGCGATCATCCTCGATAATAACGTTCATTCCGCCCCGGTGATCCAGGAGCGGATTGGCGGGGGCCAGGCCTCGATTACCGGCCGGTTCACGATGGAAGAGGCCACCGACCTGGCGATCGTACTCCGGGCCGGGGCCCTGCCCGCGCCGGTAAAGATCGAGGAAGAACGGATGGTCGGACCTTCCCTGGGAAAGGATTCCATCCGAAAAGGAATGATCGCGCTGGTGGCCGGGGCGATATTGGTTTTCGCTTTTATGATTATTTATTATCGGGTCGGAGGTGTGGTTGCCGTCATCGTTCTACTGTTCAATATGTTTTTCATGGTTGCACTTCTGGCCGGATTCAAGGCCACGCTGACCTTCCCCGGCATCGCGGGGATTATCCTGACCGTTGGAATGGCGGTGGACGCCAATGTTCTTATTTATGAAAGGATGCGGGAAGAGATCCGGCTGGGAAAAACCGCCCGGGCGGTGGTCGAGGCCGGCTTTGAAAAGGCGAACCTGACCATCATTGACGCCAACCTGACTACCTTGGTGGCCGGGCTGGTGCTTTTCCAGTTTGGAACGGGTCCGGTCCGGGGCTTCGCCGTGACTTTGAGTATCGGAATCTTCACCACCCTCTTTACCGCGCTGATTATCAGCCGGCTGATTTTTGAATATTTCTACTTCCGCAAGGGAGCAAAGACACTTTACGTTTAAGGAGGAAGACGCGGATGCTTGAGCTTATCAAACCGGGAACAAAATATGACTTTATCGGGTGGCGGAAAAAAGCCTACGTTATTTCCGGGCTGGCCGTAGGCATAAGCATCATTGCGGTTCTGGTCATGGGCGGGCCTCCCCAGGGGGTAGATTTTCGAGGAGGGACCGAGATTCAGATCGCGTTTGCCCAACCGGTTCCGATCGAAAAGCTGCGGGCCAACCTGGATAAAACCGGGATTTCGGGAATCTCCGTGCAGAGGTTCGGTGAAAAAAACAAGGAAGAATATTTAATCGGTTTTCCCGCCGTCGGCCAGGACGCCTCCGCCAGGGTTCTCGACAGTTTGCGCAGCGAATTCGGCGAGAAGACTTTAGAATTAAAGCGGGAAGAGGCGGTTGGACCTCGAGTCGGGAAAGAACTGCGCCAGAAGGGATTGCTGGCCACGATTATTGCCTTGCTAGGCATTTTGATCTATGTGGCCTGGAGATTCGAGTTCCGCTACGGGGCGGGAGCGGTAATCGCCTTGCTCCATGATTTGATCATTGCTTACGGGTTCATGACCATCTTCCGATATGAGTTGTCCCTGACTTCATTAGCTTCGCTCCTGACCCTGGCGGGCTATTCGGTCAACGACACGATCGTCATCTTTGACCGGATGCGGGAGAACCTCCGGAAGCAGAGCCGTCTGCGCTTCGACGAAATCATCAATCTCAGCATCAACGAAACCCTCTCCCGATCCATCATCACCAACGGGGCCACGTACCTTACGATCCTTGCGATTTTCTTCTTCGGCGGGCCGGTGCTCAAGGATTTCTCCTTCGTGCTTTTGATCGGGGGTATTGCCGGGACCTACTCCACCGTTTATATCGCTTCGCCGATTCTCCTGCTCTGGAAACAGAAGTTCGGGAAGAAAAAGAAATAGGTTTCCCACCGCGCCTTCTTTTCGCCTCGCGGGGGGGTGATAGCCCTAAACCCCCGCAGAGAGACAAGCCAATTCACTTATAAACGCATGAGGTTTAACCATTCCCGTGTCTCACCCCGCTGGGAAATCCTCCCGGCCGAGCCCGCCACCCGGGACCAGCTGGCGCGCGAGCTGGAGATTCCCCCGGTCCTGGCCCAACTCCTGATCAACCGGGGGATCCGGGATTCCGGGTCCGCTTACCGGTTTCTCCATCCTTCCCTCGCCGACCTGCGTTCCCCGCTGGCGCCCGACCCCCTGCCGGACGTGGAAAAGGCGGTGGAAAGGGTGACCCGGGCGATCGCCGGGAAGGAAAAGATAACCATCTTCGGCGATTACGACGCCGACGGGATTTCCGCCACGGCCATCCTTTACCTGTTTCTTTCCCGGCTGGGGGTTCCGGTGGACTGGGAACTGCCGGACCGGATCAGGGAGGGCTACGGCCTGAATCTCGAGGCGGTCCGGAGGATCAAAGCCCGGGGCGCCGAGCTGATCATCACCGTCGACTGCGGGTCGGCCAATTTCGAGGAGATTCTTTTGGCCCGGGAGCTGGGCCTGCCGGTCATCGTGATTGACCACCACGAGGTGAGGGAAAAACTTCCCGCCGCCCTCGCGCTGGTGAATCCCAAGCGCCGGGATTCGCGTTTTCCGTTCGGGGATCTCGCCGGGGTGGGGGTGACATTTTACTTTTTAATCGCGCTGCGCCAGAAGTTGAGGGAGACCGGGGTCCTCGCCCCCGATGGCCATAACCTCAAGGCGTACCTTGACCTCGTGGCCCTGGGGACCATCGCCGACATGATGCCCCTCAGGGAGGAAAACCGGATCCTGGTCGCCTTTGGCCTGAAGGAACTGGCCCGGGCGGAGCGGCCCGGGATCCGCGCCCTTCGGGAAGTGGCGAGGACCTCCGGGTCGAACTTCGTTTCGACCGAGGAAGTGGGCTTTTACCTGGCCCCGCGGATCAATGCCGGCGGGAGGATGGGGAACAGCCGGATCGGCCTGGAACTCATCCTGTCCGGGGAGCTCGAACAGGCCCGAAAGGCGGCCGGGGAACTGGACCGATCCAACCGGGACCGGCAAAGAGAAGAGGAGAAGATCCTGGCGGGAGCCAGAAAGCAGGTTGAGGAAAGGTTACTTTCTTCCGCAGGGGTGCCGGCCAGCCTGGTCTTGGCCGATCCCGGGTGGCATCCCGGGGTGGTGGGGATCGGGGCGGCCAAGCTGATGGACGAATTCAACCGACCGGTCTGCCTGATCTCGATCGCGGATGGGCTGGGGCGTGGATCCGGCCGCTCCCTTCCGGGGGTTTCCATCATCCGCATTCTGGGGGATCTTTCCTCCGATCTGGTGGCTTACGGCGGACATGAGCGGGCGGCGGGTTTCAAGATTCAACCCGAAGCCATTTCCCGGTTCGCGCAGGGATTTGAAACCGCGGTCAGCCGGATGCTCGAATCCAACCCCGGGGTTCTGGAGCCTTCCATCCCGGTGGACCAGGAACTGGATTATCCCGGGTTGATAGAGCTTTGTAACTCGGGATTGGAAAGGCTCGAACCCTTTGGGATGGACAACCCGGAACCGGTTTTCCTGGGCCGGGGGCTGAAGGCCGGAAAAGCCGAAATTTTCCGCTCCCGGCATGTGAGGATGGTTCTGGACTGGGAAAATCTCCCGGTCCGGGCCATGGGTTTTGGCCTGGCCGGCAAATATGAGCAAAAAAAGGGTGATATGTTAGATATCCTATTCTGCCTCCGCCCGGATCGGGGCTATTACCGATCAAGAAAAAGCGGTTCCTCCCCCAGCGTGGTACTGGTGGACATGAAATGGACAGGCAACCAGATTTGATTTTTTAGGTTTGGTTTGATATTCCTATGAAAAAGCCAAGATTGGCTTTTTGCTTTAGGAGGTGATTAAGATGGGGAAGGTGAGGGAAAAACTGCGGGAGCGGCTTCCGGTGGATGTGGATACACTCCGGGAACGATGGAAGAACCGGAAGGACGGGTTTGAGGATAAGGGGCGGGAGATGGTTTTGGGGATTTCAGAGTGGTTGAACCTTCCCACCCGGGATGAGGTTTCTGAAATCAGGGAACGGGTGGACCGCCTGAGCAAGGAAGTTAAAACGATCTCCCGGCTGGTCAAGAAAGACAGAGAAGGAGAGGGCCAGTCTTAAACCTGATTATCGGGGATCCGTGATATGGCTATGCTAATTATGGGGGAGTGTATCGGTTGCGGAGTATGCCTGGAAGAATGCCCGGAAGGGGCGGTTTGCGAAGGGAACGAAGGCTTTTATATTGACGCGGAGATCTGCAATGAGTGTGAGGGCCTGGAAGTGGCGCAGTGTGTGGAGGTATGCCCGGTTGATTGTATTATAAAGGCGGACTAGATTAGGAAGCTGAAAGCAGGGGTTGATTTAGGGATCGAACTAAGGAGTTTTAGATATGGGGAAGATACGGTTAGCCATTTGCGGGGTGGGCAATTGCGCTAGTTCGTTGTTGCAGGGGATAGAGTATTATCGGCGGAGTGGACGGGACCGGGATTTGGGGTTGATGCATCCGGATTTGGGTGGATACAAGCCCTCGGACATTCAGGTGGTGGTGGCGTTTGACATTGATCGGCGGAAGGTGGGGAAGCCGTTGGAGCAGGCGATGTTTGCCTTGCCGAATTGCAC
>JAPLJI010000139.1 GCA_026388655.1 Pseudomonadota bacterium | reverse complement strand
TTTGGCCTTCAGGTAGATCTGGTCCTGGTCGGTCATGGAGCCGAAAATGGTGCCTTTTTTCCCGGCGATGGCGAAATAACCAAGGGTAACTTCCAGGTTGTCGATTCCCAGGTATTGAATCTCGGGGACCAGAAAATAAGTCAGGGTATCCTCGAAACGTTTCCGGCTGGTTAAGGCCATGGCGGCCAGTCCCCCGGAAAAGCTGGGCTTGATTTTGTCATGGAGGAATTTTCTTTCGGCCCGGCCGATAAAATAATTCCCCAGGTTGTCCACGCCCGCCTCGGTGAAAAAACCGTGCATGTACTGGCAGTTTAAATAAATCCCGTTTTTAAAGGTATAATCTCCTCCGACGGTGTATTTGAAATACGGTTGGTCTTTAAGGGCTACGATTCCTTCCTCCGGAAGAAGGGCGTCGATTAAAGGTTGAAGGTTGGTATCCTCAGCCTGAACCGCGACCCGGATTTCCTCCCCCGGGAAAAGAGCTGCTCCTTCGGCCCAAAAGCCAACAGTAAAAAGCTCGCCCGCCAGGTCAAAACCGATGACATCGATATCAGGAAGTTTCAAGGTTACATCGGCCGAGACTTCTGCCGGCGTGAGGTTGGTGATGGAGACCTGGGCGGGGAGGGGGGTGTCATCGTAGCCATGGAAGTAGCTGACGGAAAAATCCGTGTTAAGGAGTTGCCCTTTAACTTTCAACGCTCCCATCGAATGGGGAAGGGTAAACGAGGGATATTCGGTTTTAATGTTTCCAGGAATAAAAGTGATATTGCCGGGCAACTGGGAAAAATTAGAGGGCATCAAGGCTTCCAGGTTGAAACCGGACGTGGGGAGCAGGGCCGGCCGGATCGTAGGAACCCAGGCCCCGATCAATTGCCAATCTTTGATGTAATAGGTAGCCAGAAATGCCGTGGAGGGAAACTTGCGTCCAAAATCCAAAGGATCGGAATAGTCGTCGGGGTTCAGGTTGTCGGTCTGGTTGAGCTTATCGGCGGTTCCCCAGGCGATTCTTTGCTTACCTACCCGGAGGTCGAGATCCTTAAACAAAAAACCGTTTATGTCGATGTAGCCCTCCCAGAGGTTGAACTCGGCCGGGGTGGGGGTGTTGATTTCCTGCAAAGACTCAAGATTGTTCGCGGGACGGGGGAAGTCATAGTATCGGACATCCAGGCTGGCCAGGGCGCTGACCTTTTCAGCCGGTTTGGCGCGGGCCTCGACCTGGAGATTGTTGTAAAAATCGATAATCGGGGTGTGGCTTTTCGGGACCAGGAAGCGCTTATCGACGCTGAGAAATCCCTTGAGGTCGAACTTGTCCTCAGCCCAACCCGGCAGAGTAAAAAGTGAAAAGTAAAAAGTGAAAAGCAAAAAGATGGCAACCCGTAACCGGAAAATAAAATATTTTTTTAAACTTTCAAGCATTCCAGCTTTCCAGTGTATGATTAACGCAACCTAAAGGTTGCGGCTACCCTTGAACGTTGAACCGTGAACCTTTTTTTGACTTTCATTCGTCAATCGTAAATCGTCAATCGTCAATCAGCTTTTGAGCTTTCCAGCGTTTTTATTCCGCCTGTTTCAGAATGCGCTGGCTGAAAATATCGTTGGAGAGGCCGGTATCGTATTTGATCTCGGTAACCTCGATCACGGTCTTATGCTTGTCTTCCACGTTCTCCATCACCATCTTCCGGGGGGTCCAGTGACCCTGGATATTCTCGATCTGGGAGTTGGTCAGGACCTTCAATAACGATCCCTTCTTGGAGTGGTAGAACTCGATTTTGGTTGGGATCCAGTTTTCCTTGCCGACCCAGAGCTTGACCTTGGAGTAGCCGACTTCCGCCTTGGGCTTGGGCGTGGCTTCGATAATATATTCGGCGGGGGTTTCTTCCACGATCTTGGGGTCGTAATCGCCCTTATATTTGGTTTTCCCGATATCGTCGTAAGAAAAGTCCGTGCCCATGAAGCTTTCGTGCTTGACATGGGAGGCGATCCGCCGGATCTTGCCGAAGGCGGGCATGTAGAGATACATCTCATTCTCAGAAAGCGAGAGGAAGCTAACTCCCTTGACATCGGCGGGGGTGAGAAACCGGGTCAGGGTGAGGTCGTCACCTTTGGGATTATTCTTAAAGTAAGCCTTGATCTGGCGGACCCGCTCACTCCCGTCTTTTTCCACCAGGATCATCTTGCTCATAGCCACGCTGTCCTTGGCCTCGCGCATGGCCGCGTCGACCTTGTCCACGACCTCATCCGCGGTGAGCGCCCAGGAAAGGCAGGTGAAGGGTGAAAGGTAAAAGGTGAGAAGTA
>JAPLJI010000079.1 GCA_026388655.1 Pseudomonadota bacterium | reverse complement strand
CACCGCTTTCGCGTCCGACACATCGAGAAATACCGCCTCGGCCCGGCCGCCCGAGCCGGAAAGCCCGCGCGCCTTTTCCTCCACCAGGCCCCGGTTGACGTCGGCCATGATCACCAGCGCCTTCCGGCGGGACAGTTCGGCCGCGAGGCCCAAGCCGATCCCGGAGGCCGCGCCGGTCACGATGGCGATTTTATCCGCGAATGTTTTCATCTCATCTCTCCGTTTTTTCTGGTCTATTTGGTCTATCTAGTCTATTTAGTCTATCTCGTCTATTTGTTCTATTTGGTTTTCATTCCGTTTATCCCGAGACCCATCGAGGGGCATTCCGCATTCAAATGTCACCTATCACCTATTGCCAGGCGGGACGCCCGGCCTCCTATTTGCTGCCTGCTATCGTTTCTCTCTCTCTTCTCTTTTTTATCAGAAATACCGCTTTCTGCAAACATATTGATTACCCGGCGATTTAATGGAAAAATAACCAGGTCACGAACAACACCTGAATATTCCGGCCGCCGATGGTCCGGGTAAGATCGGGGCCGAAGGAGGAAAAATGCCAAGGAAGAGAACCATGCCGAGAAAATTTGACGTGGCGGTGGTGGGCGCCGGGATCGCAGGCCTTTCCTGCGCCAATTACCTGGCCCGGGGAGGTAAAAAGGTGGTCCTCCTCGAGCAGAACCATCAGGCCGGCGGCTGCATGTCAGGCTTCTGGCGGAAGGGCTTTTACTTCGACGGGGGCGACCAGTCCTTCGAAAGCACGGGGATCGTTTTCCCCATCCTGAAGGAGCTCGGGGTTTATGACGAGCATGACTGGCACCAGGTGCACTACCGGCTTAAGACCCTCCTCTACGATTTCGTGGTCACCTCTCTCGAGGACACCCGCGACCAGATCAGGGCGGCCTACCCCGACGAGCCCGGGATCAAGGTCTTTTTCGCGGAGGTGGAAAGATGCGCGGATTTCCTCTCCGGGCTCTGCGATCCCTGGCACTTCCCCCTCCTGGAAAACCCCAGCCCCCGGAACATCCTTTACCTGCTCAAGTGGCTCCCTGACATCAAGCGCTGGAGCGACTACAGCTTCAAGGAGCGGCTCTGCGCCCAGATTAAGCGGGAGGACCTCCGCAATTGGTTCTTGAACGCCGGCTATTACAAGATGCCCTTTTTCCTCTTCGGCGGCTTCTGGTATGCCTGGGTCAAGGATTACTGGTACCCGGCCGGCGGGCTCCAGAGCCTGATGGACAGCCTGGTTAAAAAGTTCGAGGGGCTGGGCGGTGTCGCCCGCTTCAAGACCCCGGTAAAGAAGATCCTGGTTGCCGACAGCGAGGTCGCCGGCGTCCTGACCGGCGAGGGGGAGAAGATCGAAGCCGAATACGTGGTCTACGCCGGGGATTACAAGCGGCTGGTTTCCCAGGTCCTCGGGGAAAAATACTTCGACCCGGATTTCGTCGAGAAGGTCAGGCGGAGCCGGCTGACCGAGAGCCTGGTCACGGTTTACCTGGGCCTCGACATCCCCCCGGAGGAAATGAAACAGCACCTGCAGACCCACCACATGATCTACAACCCGAACCCCGACATTATCCTCCCCAGCCGGACCTCGGAACGCGAGGTGCACCAGAAAATGTGGATGGAGCTCTCTTCCCCGAGCGTGGAAAATCCCGCCCTCGCCCCTCCCGGGAAATCTTCCCTGGTCCTCCAGACCTTCAGCCACGCCGAGTGGCAGGATCACTGGAACAACCGGGGCGAAAGCCGGGAAAGAACCCCGGAATACCGCGAGCTGAAAAAGGCGGTGGGGCTGGAACTCGCGAAGAACGCCGAGGCCGTCATCCCTGGCCTGGCTGAAAAGATCGAGTATATGGACGTGGGCACCCCCCTCTCCTCCATCCGCTTCACCATGAACAGCGGGGGGGCCTCCGCGGGCTGGACCTACAGCCTCCCGGACCTGCCGATCGCGAGCAAATTCGGGTTCACGAGCTTCCGCACCCCCATCCGGAAGCTTTACACCATCGGCCATTACTCCTTCTGGCCCGGGGGGGTTCCCAACTCGGCCGTGAGCGGCAAGATCGTGGCCGGCTTCATTTTGAAGAACCCGCTGCTCGGCCGACTTGACACGGTGCTCGACCTGATCCAGAGGTTGAAGCGGAATCCCCTGCTCCGCGCTTTCCGGGGCTGAGATTTATCTAGTGTTATGTTTCAGAGAGGTCTTTACAACAAACATCTCTTTCGTAGGGGAACCATTCAGGGTAAATCCATTCAGGGTAAATCCATTCAGGATGAACCATTCCATTTATCTCGAGAAATCGAGGGACTGGCTCCTCGCCTAAACCTTCCCCTCCCTCGATGGCCTCCGGCTCGGAGAGGAGGGGACTGAGGGCCTGTCCTTCGTAGCTTTAGCGAAGTAGGGGGAGGGATATAATAGGCAGCGATAGCCTGCCCGAGCCGACGGCTCGTGTCGGCCAGGGAAAGCCGCCCCTACATCATTAAAATCAGAGATGAACTCAAACTTGATCACTGTAAAGCCGTTGCTGAGACACTACACTAGTGCCGCCGAAAAAATTGATCTGGTTTCTTCTCCTGACCGGCTGAAGGAATTCCGCGCCCGCTGACCCGCTTACTTCCGAAACCTTTGGATTTTTTCCGGGCTGTATTCGTCCAGGTAGCCCTGGATGAAACGGAGCGCGGTTTCGGCGGGTTCAAAAACCGACTCGCAGATTTTCCGGAAACGGGCCTTCTGCCCTCCGACCTTCTCGGTAACCCAGGAATACTTATCCCACCAGCCTTCCTTGTTCATTGGTCTATCACGATCGCAAAGCGCAGAGGGCATGGGGTTAAACTCGAAACTAGAAACGACAAACCCGAAACTTATCTCTGGTTCCGAATTCCGCAATTTCTTATCCAGCCACCCAGCTACCCAAACACCTTCTTTTTCTGTTTTCTCTCTGCCCTTAGCTCTTTGCTCCCTGCTCTCTGCTCTTCGCCCTTTCACCTTTTACTTCCTTCCATCACCTTGAACAATTCCTCGTTCTCCGGGATGTCGCCCATGCTCTTGCTGTAGTAGGAGTATTTGACCGCGCCGTCCTTGCCGATAACGAAGAGCGCGGGCATCCGGCCGAGCTTGATCAGGTGAACCTTCTGCTGGTAAAGGCCCGCCACCCGGCCGTTGTCGTCGGGCAGGCCGATGCAGGTCAGGCCTTTTTTCTGCCACATCCGGGCGAATTCCTCCGGGGTGTGCTGGCCCACCACCAGGATTTCCGCCTCCCGGGATTGAAATTTTTCGTAGTCGGCCTTGAGCACCTCCAGGTGCCGTCGGGCATAGGGTCAGCCGAAGCCGCGCAACAGGACTAATACCACGATCTTTTTCCCGAGATAATCGGAGAGATGAACTTCTCGGCCCTGAAAATCCTTCAGGGTGAAATCCGGGGCTTTCATCCCCGCCGTGATGTCGCTCATGTTGATCTCCTTTCAGATATAAAAGCAGCCAGGCACGCTACGCTCCCAGGCAGCCAAGTATAAAACCCCTGAAGCTAGGAAGCGGATAACTTATGGCTATGTGCTATGTGCCATTTGCCATACGCTATCCGCTATCTGCATTTGCTCTCGGCTATCAGCTCTTGGCAATCAGCCTGGCGGTCTTGGCCAGCTCCGCCCGGTCCCGCATCCGAACGAGCTCCCCCGGGGCTTCCTGAATTTTCTCCAGGGCATTGAAGAACCGGTCCAAAAGATCCCCACTATAGGTCGGGATCAGGAAGATGTGCACGTGAGGGATCCTTTTTCCCCGGGCATACATACAGACGAAATCCGGTTTAAAAGCTTTCTGGATCTTGTTCGCCACCACCCGGGCCGTCCGGAAGAGATCCTCCGTCTCCTTCTCCGAAAGATCGTGCCACCAGACCACGTGCCGCTTCGAGATCACCAGGGAGTGCCCCCGGGCGAAGGGGAAAATGTCGAGGATCGCGAGGGAATGCCTGCCCTCGTGAATCCGGTGGGCCGGGGCTTTCCCCGCGACCATATCGCAGAAAACGCACTTCTTCCCGTGATTCCTGGTCATTCCTTCTCCTTTCTTCCCGGTTATTTTCATCAGTCGGTCCGAGTTGTGCTTCAGGTTTTTCCTCTAAAGAATAACCCGAAAAACCTTTTGGTTGAAGATTATCTAACCCAGGTATACCATAGGGGAAATTCAAAACCCTTACCCCAGGAAAAACCGGTTTTGAAAACCACCCGCATGGCCGAAAAAAACTGGAGCCAGATCCTGCGCATCTTTGAAGAGCAGACCCAGCAGGGTTTCATCCGGAGGGGGATGAAACCCGTCCGACTCAGCGACGCGGACATTAAATATTTTCAGGAGCTTTCCCAAAAACTTCGGGAAGACCTCGCGGGGAAACTCTATCCCCGGGAACTTTTGGATGAAATCCTCCAGCTCAAGAAGGAATTCAGCGAAAAAGCCCTGCAGGAGATTTATAAATAAACACGTGGGTTAGAGAATTGGTGAGTTGGTAAGTTGGTACGCAAATAAATCGAAAAAAACTATAAGGAAATATTCCTATCCCTTAATTTTACAATCTGAGATCAACCCAACATTCGTAATTCGTCAATCGACAATCGTCAATCGTCAATTTATCATCACTCCAGGATGGCTCCTTTGGCGGCGGAACTGACCATCCGGACATATCTTTGCATGTAACCTGCCGGCAACTTTCTCGGCTTCGGTTTCCAGTCCTTTAAGCGATCCCGGATTTCATCGTCCGAGATCCTGACCTCCAGGGTCCGGCCGGGGATGTCGATCGCGATCTTGTCGTTCTCCCGGACCGCGGCGATCGGCCCACCGACATAGGCCTCGGGCGAGACGTGCCCGATGCAGGGGCCGGAGGTAGCCCCCGAGAATCTCCCGTCGGTCACCAGCGCCACCCGCTTGAAGCCGGCAAGGTCGAGGCCCATCGTCACCGCCAGGGTTTCCGGCATTCCCGGCCCGCCCTTCGGCCCCAGGTTCCGGATCACCAGCACCTCCCCGTCGTTGATGTTCCCCTCGCGGATCGCCGCCAGGCAGTCGGTCTCGTCCTCGAAAACCCGGGCCCGACCGACGAAGCGGTGCATCTCCGGGTCGACCGCCGACTGCTTCACCACCGCCCCTTCCGGGGCCAGGTTTCCGAACAGCACCACCGTACTCCCCTCCGGGTAAAAGGGCTGGCTCCGGGGCCGGATGACACTCTCATCCAGCACGCTGGCCCGGTTGACCGCCTCGCCCAGGCTCTCCCCCGTCACCGTCCGGGCGTCCAGAAAGAGGTCATCGGCCAGGACCTTCATCACCGCCAGGACGCCCCCGGCCCGGTAGAGATCCTGGATCCCATGGGGGCCGTTGGGCGAGATCCCGCAGAGGGTGGGAATATTCCGGTTCAGCTCGTTGAATTTCGCCAGGGGCAGTTCCACCCCGAGCTCGTGGGCGATGGCCGGCAGGTGCAGGGTGGAATTGGTGGAGCCCCCGATCGCCAGGTCCACCGAGAGGGCGTTATCAATCGCCTTCCAGGAGAGGATCTTCCGGGCGGTCAGCTCCTCCTCCACCATCTCGACAATCCGCTTGCCCGTCCGCCGGGCCCAGAGGAGCTTCTCCGCGTGAAAGGCGGGGACGTTGGCGGAACCCGGGAGCGTGAGTCCGAGGGCCTCGACCAGGCACTGGAAGGTGTTGGCGGTTCCCATCACCTCGCAGGACCCGCAGGTGGCGCAGGTGGCCACCGCCATTTTATCCCGGAGATCTTCGTAATCCCGGTGGGAGATGCTGCCCTTCATCCGGGAGGTGAACCGGATCTGGAAGGAGCCGGGGCCTCCGGTCAGGAAAATGGTGGCCAGGTCCAGGCGGGCCGCGGCCATGATCATTCCCGGGATGATCTTGTCGCAGGAGGCGATCATCACGATCCCGTCGAAAAGCATGCTGCGCACGTGGACCTCGACCAGGTCCGCGATCAGCTCCCGCTGGGGCAGGATAAAGCGCATCCCCTCGTTGCCCTCGGTGAGGGCGTCGCAGGGGGCGGGCACGTTGAACTCGAAGGGAATGCCCCCGGCCGCCTGGATCCCCTCCTTGACCTTCTCGGCCAGCTGTTTGAGGTGCGCGTGCCCGGGGTTGAACTCGGTATGGGAGTTGGCCACCGCGATAATCGGTTTTTCCCCCAGCTCGTCCACGTCCACCCCCGTCCCCTTCAGGATGGAAAGCCGGACCGCGCTGATGGGGAAATCGCTGGGATCAAAGATCGGCTTGCTTCTGGGTTTCTTCATCCTGCCTCCGTTAAATGGTCTCTAGGGCTAATTGACGATTGGAAATTTACAACTTCTGGGGTTTTCATTCCGTTTATCCCGAGTCACTACGACGACGAGGGACATTCATCAGTGGATCATTATCGGCGGTCAGCGGTCTGCTGTCTGCGGTCGTTACCACCCATCACCTATCACCTACGACCTACCACCTTCTTTTTCTGATTACCGGCTGCCTATTGCCAGGCGGGACGCCCGGCCTCCGAGCTCTGCGAGCCCGACGACTTGTCCCGAGATCAGTCGAGGGAAGCTCCCGTCCTTCGTAGCTTCAGCGTAGGAGGATTAGCGAAGTCTGGGCTACCCTCTTTTTCCTGCAACCGGTTACCTGTCATTTGCTACCTGCTACCTGTTCACCCATCCATATTAACAAACAGTGCGGTTTCGATTAACGCCACCAGGTTGATAAAACCATGCATCAGGATCGGCAGGTAAACCGAACCGGTTTTGAGCCGGGCCGCTCCCAGCATGATTCCGAAAGCAAATATTATAATCGCTCCATATATATCATATTGAAAATGGATCAGTGCCCAGGCCAGGGCGCAAAGCACCACCGCTCCCAAGGGGCCGAGCCGGGAATGCCTGATCCCCTGGAAAAGAAACCCCCGGAAAAATATCTCCTCGAAAACCGGCGCGGCCAGGACCAGAACAACCGCCAGCAGGGGCAGGAAACCCGCCGTTTGATACACGTTAACCATAAAATCCGCCACCCGGAAGCTGAAATAATAAAGGAAAATATCCGAGGCCACGATCGCCACCGCGAGGTAAACAAACCATCTAATCAGGTCCCGGGGGTCCGGCCAGGCCAGCCCGAGATAATCCCTCACCGGGAGACCCCGGCGAAGCCGGGCAAATAAAAACACCAGCGCGGTGGCCGGCGGGACGGAGACGATCTCCGCCAGGGAAAAAAAATATCCCATCCGGGGAAAATTTTTCGGGTCCAATGCTCCCAATCCGCCCGGGTAATATTTTTCCGCCAGCCCGAAGTTCACCAGGACCTGCGCCAAGGAATACACGGCCATCACCGCCAGGGAAAAACCCAGCGTTGCCCACAAACCCCAGGGCTCGGGTTTGCTCACTTCCGGGATGGCGATTGGTTCATTCATTCTTCTTTTTCTTGTTATTTGTTCCCGGCTATTTGTATGTATTTAAATACCCCCGGATGTAACGCCGGACCGCCTCCGCCGGCTGGTAGATCCCGAAGTGCCCCTCGCAGAGGATATCCACCTTCAATTCGAGAATTCTTTGCATACTGGTCCGCCAGGCCTGAAGATCGGATTTAAAACTCGGATCGAAGGGCCCGTGGATGTCCTGCCCGAAAAGAACCCGCTTACCCCCCGTTTCCAGCAAAACCACCATCGAGCCGGGGGTATGTCCGGGGGTGTGGATGAGTTCAAGCTCCCCCCCGGCGAACCTGAGCTTCTCCCCGATACCGGTAATAATCTTGTCCAGTTTGATTTTTTTCAGCTTGATCCCATACCAGCTGGAGGCCGTGAAGGAAGGATCCCCGCTTTCGATGAATGGGACATCCTCAATATGCGCCACGAGCCGGCAGCTGGTTTCCTCCTGAATCTGGCGGGCGGCCCCGATATGATCCACGTGGCCGTGGGTCAAAATCAGGGTATGGATTTTGTCGGGGCCGAATCCGGCCGAGTGGATATTATCCCGGATCCGGGGCCAGCCCGGTCCCGCCCCGCAGTCCACCAGGACGAGATCCTGGAGATCGACCAGGTAAACCAGGCAGTCCCGGTCGTCGGAAAGGTCGCTCCCCCCGACCAGGTAAACCCCCTCGCAAACCTTGCTGGACATTTCCCGTTTATTATATCAAAATCCTCCAGCTCGTACGTTTTACTCTCTTTCCCCCCAGAGGAAGAGGCCAGGGCGAGGAGAAATTGGCTTAACCCCGGGTTTTTTAATATAATCACCGAAAGATAGGAGGCGATAATGCAGATAACAAACGCTCATCGGGCCCTGGCTGATAAATATCTTTATCGCACCACCTTTAAAGATGTTCTCGTCCCGGATTCCCTCCTGAAGCTCCTGGCCTATACCTTTACCGAGGAGGAGGCCCAGGTCGTTAACTGCCTGAGCTTCGCCATGCGTACCCCCGGGGCCATCGCCCGCAAGCTGAAACGCCCGGTGGACGAGGTCCGGCCGATCCTGCAATCCCTGGCCGAGCGGGTCCTGATCGTGGGCGTCACCACCAAGAGGGTTTCCCTCTACAGCTACCTTCCCCTTTACCCGGGCGTGTACGAAGCCCAGATGCTGATCAGCGAAAAAAAGATCCAGGAAGGCCAGCGGGAAGAATATTTCAAGGAATTCGCCCGGCTTTTCGAGGAATTCTGGGATGAGTTTTTCGTCTGGATAAAAAATCAGGGCCTGGCGGAGAAATTTCAGATCATGGGGGTGCCTTTCGGCCGGATCATCACGGTGGAGCGCGCCATCGAGGCCACGCCCGGGCTGGGGGTGATCGCCCTGGCCACCGACAAATATTCCGAGATGGTCGACCGGAGCAACAGCTTTGCCCTTTTAAACGTCTGCACCTGCCGGCAGGAAAGGGCCCTGGTCGGGAAAAACTGCCAGAAGGTCAAGACCCCGGGCACGGTCACCTGCGCCATAATGGGCCTGGCCGCGGAGGGGGCGATCAAGGTGGGGGTGGGGCGGCGCGTGTCCCGGGAGGAATTCCTGGAGGCCCGGGGCCGGGCGGTCGACGCCGGCCTGGTCGCGATGGTGGACAACATGAAAGATCCCCTCCTGGTCTGCTCCTGTTGCAATTGCTGCTGCACCATTATGCGGGTCCTGAACCGCTTCAACAGCCCCAATCTCTTTACCCAGAGCCATTTCGAAGCCGTGATCGATCCCATCAAGTGCAATGGCTGCGGCACCTGCCTCAAACCCTGCCCGATGACCGCGATCAAGGTGGAAAACAAGAAGGCGACCATCGACTACACCCGCTGCATCGGATGCGGCGTGTGCGTGACCAAGTGCGACAAAAATCACGCCGTCATTTTGCGCGAAAGGCCAACCCACAAGCTTCCCGCCGATAACATGGCCGAGTTCTGGCTCAAACGGTATTTCGAGATCAAGGGTTACCAGAACAACTTCTTCCCGAAATTGAGCCTGGGTGCCGTCCGGGCCTTGTCCAAGATCAACCCGATCCACATCACCGGACCGAGAGCGAGAAAACTCGGGAAGGACGGCTAACCGCAGGCCAAAGGTGAAAGGTCAAGGGTAGGCCCCGAGTCTTCCCTCGCTTGCACTCGGGATAAATCGCTCGGGGCAAACAGGCATCAGGAAACAAGAAATATGTAAAAATGTCCAAGACTGAAAATTCGTTAGCCCGGCTGAAGGCGGAATATCCGGAACTCACGGCGGGGCATATCCGGCTGATGAAGTTTTACTCCAACCCCGCCCTGGCCGGGCCGCGGATCTCGCCTGAGCTCGCCGCCCTGGTCCGCCACCTTTTCACCGACGAGGAAGCCGAGGTCGCCCAGCACCTGCAAATCGGCCGGGGTCGGGATGCCAGTTACGTGTCCCAGCATGTTCACCGTCCCCTGGAGGAGGTGGAGAAGATCCTTGCCCGCCTGGCGGACGAAAAACGGGCCCTGCTCGCCCTCGAATCCGCCCACAAGCCCAGAACCTACCGGCTTCTGCCCCTGATGCCGGGCACCTTCGAGCTGGTCCTGATGGAAGGCAAGGAAGACAAATGGCATAAAGAATTCGGCCGGCTTTATGACGCCGTTTACAACACCGGCTACATCAAGGAGGTCCTGGCCGTCCCCGTTTCCTTCGCCCGCTTCATCCCGGTGGAAGAAACCATTAACGCCACGCCGATGGCCATCCCTTCCGACCGCCTGACGGAAATGATCATGAGCACCAAGAGCCTGGCCCTGGGAACCTGCGTCTGCCGCCAGGCCCGGAACTGGGAGGGGCACGATAAAGATCTGCCGCGCGAAACCTGCCTGACCCTCGGCAGCCTGGCCGAGTTCATGATCACCCGGGGCATCATGCGCCGGACCGACCAGTCCGAGGCCCTGGAAATCAAGCGCCGGGCCAACGAGGCGGGACTCGCCACCCTGTCCATCAACGTCAATTTCGACAACCCTAATTTCAGCTGCTCCTGCTGCGGCGACTGCTGCGTCGCGCTCCGGTCCATTACCCAGTTCAATACCCCCGGCATCGTCGCCCCGCCCCATTTTCTCCCCTCCCGCGAAGAAAAAACCTGCACCCAGTGCCAGAAATGCATTCGGCGCTGCCCCTTGAAAGCCCACGTCCTCTCCGACAAAAAATGGATCTTTAAAAAAGAGAGATGTATCGGCTGCGGCCTCTGCGCCTCCACCTGCCCGACGAAATCCATGACCATGCAGCCGGTCAAAAACTACCGCCGGCCGCCGGCCGACTATCTCCGCTTCGGTCTCAACCTCGGCCGCAACATCTTTCCCGGCTATCTGAAGCACGTCCTCCGGGAAAAGAAACTTACGTTCCGGTAACCGGTAATGGGTGATGGGTGGCAGGTGATAGGTGATGGGTTTTACCCATAACCCATAATCTAAGACCCGTTAACTACAAAACAGAGGTTAAGATGAAAACAAAAAATTTAAGCATTTTCTCGGGCGGGCTGATCGCCGGAATCGTTCTTGGCGCCGTCATCGGCTGCCTATCCTGGCGGAGCCCAAAATTAGTGGTGAGGGAGCCGGCGGTTCCGGGAGAGGCGAAATTGGAATATACTCCTCCACCCCCGCCATCGTTCTCCGTGGAATTACTTTCCAAATACATACCTATCCTTTCCACTTTGATCCGCCCCAAAGTAGAAAAGATCACGGATGACATTTATGTAGCCATGGGCTACGCACTGGGCAACGTGACCATGGTGATTACCGATGAAGGACTGGTCATCATCGATACCACCGAGAGTGAAGAAGCCGCCCAAAAAGTCTTGAAGGATTTCCGGAAGATTACAGACAAGCCCATCCGTTACATCATTTACACCCACTTTCACCCCGACCATATCCGTGGAACCAAGGTTTTTTATTCCGAAGGGGTGCAAATCATCGCCACCCGTGAATTTCTCAACTGGATCAACGGCCAGGATCCGGAACTCGGGAATCAGCATTTCCACCGCTCCCTGGATTTCCTGGGCGGCGTAGTCGAACCGGATTATGCCTTTTCACTGCCGGTCCAGAGCCCCTACCTGGGCGGGGGAAAGATCCCCGAGGTTATAATGCCGACTATCACTTTCGATGAAAATTATTCCTTCACCTTGGGGGGCAAACGCTTTGAGCTTATTCATACCCGGGGTGAAACCGAAGACCACCTGGCTGTCTGGATTCCCGATGAACGGGCCCTTGACGTCGGAGATCTGTATTATATGTCCTTCCCATGCTTGAGCGGGCTCATGCTGGAAGCCCGCCCGGTGCACGGATGGATCAATTCGCTCTCCCGCTTCATCGAGATGAAACCTGATTACCTGCTCCTCGGGCACACCAAAACATTGAAGGGCGCCGACCTGGTCCAGGAACATCTTAAAAACTATCGCGAGGCCATAAAATACATGCACGATGAAACCGTCCGCGCGATCAACGCGGGCAAAACCGTGGACGAGGCGGTGGCCCAGATCAAGCTTCCCGAACCTTTAGCCAATCTGCCTTACCTGAAAGGGTTGTATTGCCGGGTTGATTGGGCGGTCCGGGGGCTCTATCACGATTATACGGGGTGGTACGATGGAAAGGGGACCAGTTTGAATCCGCTTCCCTCCCGGTATCGGTCCCGGGAGATCGTCGCCCTGGCCGGAGGAGCGGACAAAATCCTCGCCCGCGCAATTGAGCTGCAGAAACAAGGGGAGTATCAGCTCTCTGCCGAACTCTGCGACATCGTGATCGCGGCCAATCCCAAAGACAAGCTGGCCCATACCATTAAGGCTTACTCCCTGCAATACCTGGCCTTCGGCTCCAACAATTTACTTTGTATCGGATCTTACCGTTCGGCCTATTCCGTAGAAATGAAAGCGGCGGCAAATGCCCAATGACAGCGAATAACTCATAAGGAATATAATGCCCAACCGTTTAGCCGCCGAGAAAAGCCCCTACCTGCTCCAGCACGCGGACAATCCCGTGGACTGGCACCCCTGGGGCCCCGAAGCCTTCGACCGGGCCTGGAAGGAAGATAAGCCGATTTTCCTTTCCATCGGTTACTCCACCTGCCACTGGTGCCACGTGATGGAGCGCGAGTCCTTCCAGAACCCGGAGACGGCCGGCCTGATCAACGATGTTTTTATCCCGATCAAGGTGGACCGGGAGGAGCGGCCTGACCTAGACAACATTTACATGTCCGTCTGCCAGATGATGACCAGCCAGGGGGGGTGGCCCCTCACGATTTTCCTGACCGCGGACAAAAAACCCTTTTTCGCCGCGACCTACATTCCCCGGGACGAACGCTTCGGACGGATGGGCCTGCTCGAGCTGATCCCCCGGATCCGGGAGCTCTGGAAAAACCGGCGTCCTGAGCTGGTTTCCTCCGCGGAAAAATTAGTCTCCCTGTTAAAAGAGGCCGGCCGCGAGGAAAAAGGCGAGGATCTGAACGGATCGATGCTGGAGCTCGCCTACCGGGCCCTGGCCCAGCGTTTCGACGACGAGTTCGGTGGATTCGGAAAGGCTCCCAAATTCCCCACCCCCCACAACCTCCTCTTTCTGCTCCGTTACTACCAGCGCAGCGGAAAAACCTACGCCCTCGAAAAGGTGGAGAAAACCCTCCAGGCCATGCGGCGGGGCGGGATTTACGATCACGTGGGCTTCGGCTTCCACCGCTATTCCACCGATGAGAAGTGGCTCGTTCCCCACTTTGAAAAGATGCTTTACGACCAGGCCCAGCTGGCCTGGGCCTATACCGAGGGTTACCTGGCAACCCGGAACGAAGAATATCGGCGGACGGCGGAAGAGATCTTCACTTATGTCTTGAGAGACCTGACCGACCCCGCCGGAGGTTTTCATTCCGCCGAGGACGCGGACAGTGAGGGAGAAGAGGGAAAATATTATCTCTGGAGCGAGGAGGAAATCCGCCGGGTTCTGGACCCCGACGAGGCCGATTTTGTCCTCCGGACTTTCAACCTGGAAAAGGACGGCAATTTCATTGATCCGCTCACCGGTCAGAAAAATGGGGAAAACATTCTCCACCTCCAGGGCCTGATTTCCGAACCGGCATCCCGGGAAAGGTGGGAGCAGGCCCGGATCAAGCTCTTCAACTCCCGGGCCCAGCGGGTCCGCCCCTTCAAAGACGACAAGATCCTCACCGATTGGAACGGCCTGATGATCGCCGCCCTGGCCCAGGGGGCCCGGGCCTTCGACCATCCCGCCTACGCGGAGGCCGGGGAAAAAGCGGCGGATTTCATCCTGAAAAACCTTCGGGACCCGGCCGGCCGCCTCCTTCACCGCTACCGGGACGGCCAGGCGGCGATTCCCGCCCAGCTCGATGACTACGCCTTCCTGATCCTCGGGCTTTATGAGCTTTACGAAGCCACTTTCGAAACCGGCTACCTGGAAAAAGCCCTGGAGCTCTGCAGCCAGGCCTTAAAAGACTTCTGGGATGACCGATCCGGCGGATTCTTCCTGACCGCGCGGGACGCGGAGGACCTGCTGATCAGGCCCAAGGAGCTTTACGACGGCGCCACCCCTTCCGGCAACTCGGTAATGGCCTTGAACCTTCTCCGCCTGGGCCGGATCACCGCCAATCCCGATTTCGAGACGAGGGCCCAGGCCATCGGCCGGGTGCTTTCCCGCGAAGCCCGGCAATCCCCCTCCTCCTTCACTTTTCTCATGATGGCGGTGGATTTTGGTGTCGGGCCGGCCTCCGAGGTGGTCATCGCCGGGGACCCCGGCCGGGAAGACACCCGGGAAATGCTTCGAGCCCTCCGGAATGAGTTTTTCCCCGGCGTGGTGGTCATTCTCCGCCCCACCGAAGAGGAATCGCCCGCGATCGTCCGCCTGGCCGGTTTCACCCGGGATTTAATAACCCGGGGTGGAAAAGCCACCGCTTACGTCTGCCGCAATTATCAATGCGAACTTCCCACCACCGATCCCCGGGATATGCTGGAACTTCTTTCCGCCTTCGCCAAAAACACCGGTCCCGCCTGCGGGGCCCCCGGGCTGAAACCGTGAACCCTCCCCCAGATGTTTTTCTTGACAGTTAATTCCGCCCGGTGGCGTTATCATTTATATAACTAATTAACTTCTCCCTATGATCACCATCAAGAAACGCTTTGCTCTTTCTTTTATTCTCCCTGCCCTTTGCCCTTTACTCTCTGCCTTTTTCCTGACTTCCTGCCTCCGCGGAGACCCTAACGCCATCCTTTTCGTCCCTTTTCCCGCGCAGAACCAGGAGAGGGACAATCAACCCCTCAAGCCCTACTACTACCGTTCCAACAATCCCGGGGAGGCCCTGGTGGCGGCCCTTTTTTATCTGCCCGAATGGAAAGAGACGGTGGCCTGCCATGGAAAGGTCCAGGGTGAAGACGGAAACCCCGTTGCCCGGACATTAGTGGTTTTCAAGCGGAAGGACTGGAACGGGGCCTTCAGGGTGTCGGTGATCGAGCCGGATTCCTCCGGGAGATTTTCCTTCACCCTCGAACCCCGGTGCAAAGACTGGGAGATCTCGGTGATCGGGGAAAACCTCGGCGGGGTAAAGCGGACGCTGGGGGAGAGCGCCCGGTGCCCTTCTTTCGATTTCGTGGTCAGGGTGCTCAAGGATCCTGAAGAAATCAAGGTTTTCCAGGCCAAGTGGCAGGTGCCCTACATCAAGTCGCTCCTGGCCCTTGAGTCCGGGGCGATGTCGGAGGGAGAGAAAGAGAAACTCCTGAGTCTGCTCAAATAAAAATGCGGTTTCGAGTTTCGAGTTTCGGGTTTCTGGTTAAACTAAACAAATTATAATTAGTATTTTTAATAGTTGCGCATTAATCGTCATTCCCGCGAAAGCGGGAATCCAGACAAAAACAACTGGATTCCGCATCAAGTGCGGAATGACGGAATAAGGCAATCCCGCGACAAGCCGCGATGAATTATCAAATTAAAAATGTTAATTGGGTTTAACTCGAAACCCGAAATCCTCAGTTAAATTCTTTTCTTCGTCTTTGGCGAGCGGATTTTCTTGTAGCGTGCCGATTCA
>JAPLJI010000170.1 GCA_026388655.1 Pseudomonadota bacterium | reverse complement strand
TGGGACATTGAGCTGCTCGCAAACGATGTCTTTTACTTTCTTAACTATGTCCATTAGTGGCCTCCTTTCAACTTCATTTGCATACTAAAATAGTCGCTAAGTTCCGGTCTTAAAAGGGAAAATCCAGAGAGTGGCGGAAAAATGCAGGGAAAGGCCGATTTTTATAGCTGGTTGGACGCCCGGACGCATCGGGAATTACAAAAAGAAAGCGTTTTTGCCCGCTTTCGCTTCCTTTTATATCTTCCCCTCCCTGGGAGGGGAGGGGATTGACTTATTCCGTCATTCCGCACTTGATGTGGCCTTCCCAAGCCGATGGCTCGTGTCGGCTAGAACGGGGATCCATTCCTCTCCTGTCATTCCTGCGAAGGCAGGAATCCAGGTAATGTTTTTTATGTTTGGAATTAACTTCATCTAAAAATCCCTGCATTTTTATATTCTTCTGGATTCCCGCTTCCGCGGGAATGACATCTGGAGACTGAGTTACTCCGGATTTCTTCTCTCCCGGTTCATCCTGGTGTGATTAAATGGTATAATCCAGCAACCGGAAAGACTTACAATGAGATCCAAACCTATTTCCCTTATTTTAGTTTTTTCCTTCCTTTTCTCGGTTCTCCGGCCCGATCTTCTCTTGGCCCAGGGCGAAACCGAAGGGGCTAAGAAAATCTTCCTGGCGGTCCTGGCCCTGGAATGCAAAAAGGATCCTACCCCGGAAGAGTGTTCTGTCCTCAGCGAATCCCTCCGCGAGCAGTTATTGAAAACCGATCGGTTCCGAATCGTGGATCGGAAGAATATGGAACCAATTTTGAAGGAGCAGAGTATTCAGATTTCCGACTGCACTTCGGAAGAATGCGTGGTCAAGCTGGGCCGGCTTCTGGGCGTGGAAAAGATGGTCTTCGGTTCGATCGGCAGGTTGGGGGATAACTACGTCATCGCTATCCAGCTTGTAAATGTCGAGACCGGGGAGACCGAGAAGATGGCCAGCCGCCGCTCCAAGGGTCCAGTGGGAGAACTGATAACTCCCATAATTGAAATCGCGCTGGAGATCGCGGGAGGCAGGAGATTCGAACCCACTGCTCAGCTGGCTAGGCCGGGGAAGGTTGAAACCGGATCCCTCGAAGTCAAGACCAATCCCCCGGGATCCTCGATTTACCTGGATGCAAGCTCGGTCGGGGTCTCTCCGGTCAAGGTTCCTGGAATCCCGGTTGGAAACCACAGCCTGACGATAACCCGGGACGGTTATTCCATCATCAGCAAGGGGGTCATTATTGAAAAGGATAAAGCCGCCCGGGTGGACGAGATCCTTATAGAGCAGACCGGGAATTTGAAAGTCACCTCAACGCCGGTTCAGCCCGCCCGGGTTTTGGTTGACGAGCAGGAAAAGGGCGAAACCCCGTTGGATGTCCAGGGATTAAAAATCGGTGATCATAAAATCAGGGTTACGCATTCCGATTATGAGGAATTCGCGGGCGATTTCCAGGTCTTTTACCAGCAGACGACCAATGTGGAAGCAAAAATGGTGGGGAAGCCGGGCAAGATTCTGATAACCTCAACCCCTCCGGGAGCAGGGGTTTACCTGGATGGGAGAAATAAAGGTGAGACAACCCTTTCCCTGGAGGTTCCTCCCGGGGATCATAAAATCAGGATTAAAAAAGAAGGTTTTGAAGATCAGTCCAAGGATATTACCGTTTCGCCCAATAAACCTTACAACCTGGATTTTGTCCTAACTTCGATCGCGGCCGCGGCAAAACCTATTCCGAAGAAAAAGGAAAGCGTTGGAAGTGACCGGGCCTGGTATAAAAAAGCCTGGGTCTGGGTTCTGGTGGCCGGGGTGGTGGGAGGCGGCGCCTACGCCACTTACGCCCTAACTTCCCGCGAGAAGAACGAGGGAAAGGTTAGTTATCAATGGTAGAAAAATGAAATTCACAAGGCATTGCCGGAAAAGAATGGAGTTGTATGGGATTGATGAGGAGGATATTGAGAAAGTTATTTCCAACGAAAGTATTAAACCGGAGAAAGAAGGGAATCGTTTTGTTACTTTAGGGCAACCGGAGAATAAATTTAAAAATTTTCCTTTGAAAATCGTTTTTGTTTATGAGGGTGATGAAATAGTAATTATTTCAGCTTATCCGTTAAAGCGGAAAGATAAGGGGGTAAAAAATGAAAGTAAGTTATGACAAAAAATATGATATTGCCTATATTCGTTTTTCCGAGTTGAAGCCGGATGGAGCGGTTGAAATTGAGGAAGGGCTGGCAGTGGATACAACTTCAGAAGGGAAAATCGTTGGAATAGAAATATTTGACGCGAGCAAACGGATTCAGTTGGATGAACTTTTCAAGCTTGTCCAGGTTGAGCCGGAGACCTGCCTCTCCCACTCGGTGGCGGAAGAGCATGGAAAATATGAGAAATAACGGACGATGAATGCCAAGTAATTAAGGCATCTGAATAAAATGATATTTCCCTCCAAACCCTCTACTCTCCACTCTCTACTTTTTTGTGGGTTGCTTATTGTTTTATTAAGTTGCGGTTCCCCCGATGTTGGCTACCTTACCTTCCACCTGGTCTGGCCGCCCGAAGCAAGAATGCTGGAAAGCGAGAAGGCTGGAAAGCTGGGAAGCCCGGACGCTGGGACGACCGAAGACTTCATCTCCCAACTCGAAACTCGAAACCCGAAACTCGAAACCGGTTATCAGCCCCAGGCTGATTACACCGGAGTTACATTGATCCGCGCCTCCCTCTGGACCGGCACAACCAAAGTAACAGAAGCCGAACATTCCTTTTCCCTCCATCACGGCGAAATGTCCGCCCCGCCTGGAACTTATCTTTTAAGAATTGAAGGTTTAGATTCTTCGTCGGCGGTTATTTTCCGGGGGGAAAGCTCATCCGTAACGATTAAAAAAGGCAAAACCTCGGACGCGGGTGAGATCGTTATGGAACCGGTTACCTCCTCGAATTTACCCACTGCTCTTTCTGATCTCACGGCCAATCCCATTTCTTCCAGCCAGATTTCTCTCCAGTGGCAGGATAATTCGGATAATGAAGAGGGTTTTAAAATAGAAAGAAAAACCGGCTCCGGCGGTTCCTATATCCAAATTGCCGTCGTAAATAGCAATGTGAATACCTACCAGGATTACGCCCTCACCTGCGAGACTGAATATTATTACCAGGTCAGGGCAACTAATTCAGACGGGGACTCCGATTATTCAAACGAGGTACCCGCCACTACTCTTGATTGCCCCTCAACTACTCCCGCCGCCCCTTCTAACCTTGCTGCTGGTGTGGTTTCCTCTTCCCAAATCGATTTGAGCTGGTCGGATAATTCCGATAACGAGGACGGGTTTGCAATTGAGCGTAAGACCGGAGCGGGGGGAACTTATGCCCAGATCGGAACCGTGAATGCGGGGACAGCAAGTTGTCAGGATCCCGGGCTTGTCTGCAATATGGAATATTATTACAGAGTCACGGCTTATAACGGGATGGGAAGTTCGGTTTATTCCAGCGAGGCTAATGCGACTACCTCAGCTTGTCCTTTATCCGCGCCGACCGCGCCTTCAGGGCTTACGGCCACGGCGGTTTCCGCGACCCAGATTAATTTGAGCTGGGCTGATAATTCAAGCAACGAGGATGGGTTCAAGATCGAGCGGAAAACCGGGGTTGCTGGAACATATTCTCAAATAACTTCAGTTGGAATTGGAGTAACAAATTATCAGGATTCAGGGCTTATATGTGAAACTACGTATTTTTATCGGGCGCGGGCTTTTAATTCGGTGGGTGATTCGAATTATTCAAACGAAATAGGAATGATGGCAGGGGATTGTCCTTTAACCGTGCCAACCGCCCCCTCCAATCTTACCTCCACCGTTATTTCCTATTCGCGGATAAATATTTATTGGGTGGATAATTCCAATAATGAAGAGAGGTTCAAGATAGAGCGGAAAACCGGGGTTGGCGGAACCTATGTCCAAATCGGTACAGTATCAGCAGGGGTAGCTACTTATAATAATACCGGACTGACCTGCGAGACAAATTATTATTATCGGGTTCGGGCCTATAATTCCGCCGGTGACTCCAGTTTCTCCGTAGAAATAAATTCTACCACTTCTGCATGTCCGCTAACTTCGCCCATCGCTCCTTCAAATCTTCAAGCCACGGCAGTTTCGTCATCTCAGATAGATCTTGCTTGGACGGATAATTCCAACAATGAGAATGGTTTTAAGATCGAACGTAAAACCGGTCCGGGGGGAACATACTCATTAATATACACCACCGTTTCCAATGCCACTTCGTATTCCAATACCAGCCTTTCGCCCAGCACTACGTATTATTACAGAGTTTATTCTTATAATTCAGCGGGAAACTCAAGCTTTTCCAGCGTGGTTTATGCGACAACTCAATGCATGGCTACTTCTGAAACAGTTTGTATACCCCAAGGTTGTTTCAACATGGGCGATGCTTTTAACGAAGGGGATTCATCTGAACGCCCTGTTCATAATGTTTGCATATCGGCCTTTGAGTTGGACATTTATGAGGTCACCAACGCCCGGTATAAGCAATGTGTAGATGCCGGTGAGTGCATCGCGCCCCAATTGATTTCTTCAAATACCCGATCATCTTATTACGGGAATTCAACTTATGATAATTTCCCGATGATTTATGTTGATTGGTTCGAAGCGAAAGCTTATTGCCAGTGGGCGGGGTTGAGGTTGCCGACGGAAGCAGAGTGGGAGTATGCGGCGCGGGGAGGATTGGAGGGAAAGAGGTATCCGTGGGGGGATAACGATCCTACTTGCACGCTGGGTGCGTCGAACGGGGCGCAGTATGTTCCATGTTCTCCGGACGATACGATCGAGGTGGGTAGTTTTGCGGCCAATGGTTATGGTTTGTATGATATGTCTGGTAATGTATTAGAGTGGGTGAATGATTGGTACGGTGAGGGTTATTATTCATCGAGCCCGACGAATGATCCGCAGGGGTCGGGTTCTGGAACAGCGCGTTTGTTTCGGGGAGGAAACTGGATAGACGCCGCGTATCCGTATAGCCTGCGTGTTGCCTACAGGTCAGTAAATGGTCCGGGTATGTCGGACAAAAGTTTAGGGTTCCGTTGCGTCCGTTAGAATCGCTTAAATTTTTTTATAAATAAATAGTAATTTCTTTAATGGAACAGTTATTGCAATTATTAGATAGATATTCTAGTTCAATTATTTCGATTCTCTGTGTCATAATTGGTTTTGTTTTAGGATTTTCTGGGGATATATTAAAATCTAAAATATCATTAAGAAAAAAGAATAAAACAATGTTATTGTTTATTAAAGAAGATTTGAAAATCAATTTGATTGAATTGAAAGAAATCCAATCAATGATTCCAGGAGAAATTGAAGATATAGATGAAAATAATTTTGCTACTCCTCCAATAAAGATTCTTAAAAATGAATTGTATAGTTTATTAATGAATGGTTATCCTAAAACGTCTGCTATATTTGAAAAAGTCAGAATGATTGCTTATCACATAGATCAATTAAATGAACCTATAAAATGTAGGGAAGAATTCAGAAGAGCAAACCAGCTTGAAATTACAAATGATAAAAAAAGGGGGGCATATAAAGCATTTTTGAAATCATATAATAAAATCATTTATGAAGAATCTAAAATATTATTGGAGAAGATTGAGGAAGTCCTCTACCCTAAGATTTACCGACATCCCTAATCCCCGACCCCGACCGGGGTAGTTGCCCGGTTTAGGGGGTCAATGGTCAGGGTTGAAGATGTCCCCGATGGCCTATTTCAGGGGGGAAGCTATAGGGAGACCCCGCCAGAGGATGTCCTTGATTTCCTGACGGCGAATCGGGGAAAATAGGAGCAATATTCGGCTCAGACCAAAAAGGAGGAGGAAGAATGACTCAGAAAGTGACGAAGGTTGGGGTAAAAAGGGAAAAAGGCTGGTTATATTACATCGACAAACAGGGGAATGTCACCCGGAAGCGAATGAACAGAGGGGGGGCTAAAAAGCAGAATCTCGGGAAAGCTGAAATCGTGGCTAAGACCGGGATCAAGCGGGAGGCCGGATATCTCTATTTCATTGATAAGCAGGGGGATATCGCAAGGTCGTTGATGGCACAGAGAAAAGCGGAAGGCAGATATCCCGGACCTCGTAAGGGAAGGAGGTAGAAGTGATGAAGGTTAATATTGATAGAATTGAGAAGGACTTAGATTTCAATTCTGATCGAATTAGTAATCAGGTTAGAATTGTTGGGATAGGTATAATTATACTATCTGGTAGTGTTCTGGTCGGAGTGACAAAAATAGATCAAAAGATAGATGATATTTGGAAAATTTTATTAATATTAATCGGAATTATGGCATTAATATCGATGATTCTTGATTATTTTCAATATCTATTGGGGTATTTATGTTCAAAGAGTTTGTTTGATAATATGGAATCTCAGAAAGCTAACCAAGGGGAATATGATTATTCATCAACCAAATATCGACTAAGAAATTTTTTTTTCTGGAGCAAACAAGTAATGTTGTGGATAACAATCATTTTATTAATTGTGACATTTATAGCCGTAATAAAAGTAATCTGATTAGGTTTAATTCTAAGGAATTGAGAGAAACACAAAGAAGGGGTCAACCCTTGAAAGTTGAATGTCTCGCGTCGGTGCAGAAAGTAAGCAGTAAGGAGTAAGCAGTAGGCAGGAATAATTAAGCGTGAGGCATAAGGTCGACAAAGCGACAAGTAACAAGCGTCCCGTAGTTCAAAATACCTTCTCTTTCAAATAATATATATAGCCCTGGAAATACACGCATGGTGATCACATGTTAAATTGTATTAGGTGTGGGGGAAAAGTTTCGTTTTTTGATTTCATTAAAAAAACTTCTTATAAAAATATTTGTTCAAATTGTCAAAAGGCAGTTGATGATGGTGTGAAGGGATATATTCAAAAGTTAAAAAGCTTTATATTAGATAATTATGTTGGAATTAACGAAAAAGATCTTATGAATGATTTTAAGAAAGAGTTTGGATTGGATGGTCTGGATTTTCGACGCACTGAATACGAAATATATGAAGAGTCATTTTCTGGAAGAATTAAGGAGCTCAAAGCGAAGGAAGAAAGAAAAGTATTCTTGGAAAAAGTAAGTTCTGGCGATGAAAATTCCATTTTGGATTATTTAAATGATCTAAGAAAAAATACATCATGGGCTGCCGCAGAAGGAGTTAAAATTGAAGAATATGTAAAAGATATAAAAGCGGTGAGAATAAGATTCAATACGAGAAAAGTAAATATAAAAAATATAAATGATAAAGAGATTGCTAAACTTTGGCTTGAATATATATATTGGGACATTTGGAATATTATCAGAATATTGTTTGACAATACCGAAATTTTAAAAGAATGGATAGAAATGTTTTGGATAGAAGGATATACGATATTTATTGACAAATATGGTCATGAAAGTGATGGATGTATATTAAGTGTTGAAGCTGAAAGAAATGAAATAGGCAAAATAAATAGAGATGGATTTCAAAAATATATTTTGAATAATTTTACAAAAGTATTTAATTTAATAATTTCAGAAGATAAGAGTATTGTTTCTCACTATGAACAATACAAGCAAAGAATTACTGAAGAGAATGTAAAGAAAGAAGAAACAGAAGAATTTAAGGCAGATGAATTAAATATTGATAATATTGATTGGTTTGAGTTTGAAATATTAATTAAGAAATTGTTTGAAGCCATGAATTTTGTTGTTGAAACAACGGCAAAAACAAGCGATGGCGGAATTGATTTGTTTGCCTATAATCCTGAAAGTGTATTTAGAGGTAAGTATATTATTCAATGTAAAAAATATTCAGGGAATAATAAAGTAGGCGTTCGTGATGTTAGAGATCTTTACGGCGTAGTGACCGCCGAAAGAGCTTTGAAAGGGATTATCGTTACGACTACCAATTTTACAGAAGAAGCCAAGAATTTTGCAGAAGGTAAACAAATAGAGTTAATCGATGGAAATTATTTAAAGCTTTTGATCCAGCGTTATTTAAAAAATCAAAATGAGTGAAATAACAGCAACATCTGGAAAAATTCACTTTTTACTTGATTTTGGCTAGGCAATATAGTTATGAAAATCAAATTATTTCTTGATCAAACAAAAGTTAAATATGGTTTTGGTAGAAGAGCCCTTACCTGGCCGACACAAAACGTCGGCTCAGGCAGGCAACGGGCTCATTCCCGGGCGGCCGTTCTTCGGCTTCGATCAGGATAAATTCCAGGCCGCCCCTACATCATAAAAATCGAGGACGAATCTAACCCTGATTATGTAAAACCATTCTAGAAATATTAAAAATGCTGAAATTGGAAAGAATTAAGGTTGTATTTGCAATGATTTTCTAAGAGCTTTTTCTATAAATTTTCTCAGGTATTCCTCGAAAATATCAATTGAAATTTTGGTAGTCTGGATCATCTCCACATCAGTTACTATGTAAGTACTTCGGCCGTTTTCCGGATATTCTTCCTTGTTCACCAGAACGGATTGGTTAGAGAAATCTATTGAGAATGAGATTGAAAAATTTATCTTTGTATTATTTTCATGGCAAAATGCCAGAGAAATATTAATTGAATCGTCATTTTGTTTAACGGTATATCCATTCATTTTTAAAGTATGATCAAATTCTGAAATCACTGAATTAATGCTTCTTCGGATTTTTTCCAAAATATTTTGATTATCCATGATTAATCTCCTTAATTAATCTCATTATTGTTTTAGTTGTTTTAAAAAGTGCCAAAAACAAAAAAGGTTAATTTTGCTTGGCGGAGCTCGAATTTGAAGTAAATATTGATACTTCGAAGGCGCCCAAACCCTGTTCTTTTGGGCGGGGAAAGAAGCACCGCTCAGAATCAACCCTGAGCATACCCCGGGCTTTAGATCGGAGAAGTTGAAGGGTTGATTTACATATAAACTTTTTTTGTTTTTAATCATTTCCTTATCTTTCTAGAGCCTGTTGCGCAAACTGGGGAAAACGGACAGACCGTCATTCCCGCGAAATTTGTCCTTGAAGTGTTTAATCGGGGAGCGGGAACCCAGTAATATCAATAAGTTCCTGAACCCATGTTTTCGCAAAAGCAGCCCTTTTCGCATTGTTGCACAGCATTTTGCCCCATACTAATTAATATTACCCCGGAGGTATCTTTTCCGCATACATGATCGGAAAAAGTTTTTATATGTTATTTACCAAGCACGATTTTCTAGATTTATAAAGCATTTTTAATATCGACGATGCATTGCATTAGCAAGCTAATGTACTCCATAAAAAAGAACGAGATTCGACACTACTAAATATTTAAATATTTATTTCTTGTGTTTTAAATTGTTAAGTCGTCACTCGTAATACCTCCTATTAATATCTATTACACAATAATCATCTTTTCCGCATGCAGAGTCGAAGAAAGAATTTTATCTGGAGAGATCTAGAGGGTTAGTTACTTGTTGCTTTGTGTGCGGAAGGGGAAATCTTTCCAAATATCTTTACGGGTCTCGCAAGAGAGATTAAAATATTCAACAAGTTGTCCATTGTCATTACTGCCCCGCATCAGGGTGCGGGATAAAATTCAGCAGGAATCCGGAAAGACTTTGAAAATACTGGATTCCCGATCAAGCCGGGAATGAAAACCTAGGGTCAGGTCTTTACCTTGCTGTTTGCGATAAATTTTTCCATCTTTTATTTGAGAGGGCGTTCTTGATAAATTGATTTTCCCCATCCTCACCTCCGAGGGAATTGACGATTGTGTGAATTCTGGGAACAGGTCTTGATGTGTGGTACACGCTGTTTACCCGCCTTCGCAGAAGGCCACGGGTTTACCCGTGGATGAATACTCTTTGGGCGGGTAACCCTCCGTAGCTTCCGACTTCGCCAACACTGTGTCGGACAGGTTAGCGAGGGAGGGTAAGCTTCGGCGGATTCCGCCCGACGTAAGCTTTGTGGAGGTGCCACGGCTTTAGCCGTGGGGCTCCACTTGTTGCTTTGGAATCTGATTTTATGGCATCCGGCCTCGAAAAGTGCTAAATTTAAAACAAACAAAATTGACGAGGAGGATAGAGTAATGACAGCGGCAGAAGCAAAGGCAGAGATTTTCTGGACAGCTTTTAAAACACTTCCCAGGAAAGAACAAAACCTGGTTTTAACCCGTCTGGCCAGTGATCGCTCGCTCCGGAGGGACCTGATGGATATTTCCATCGCGATGGAAAGGGTTAATGAGCCGACGCGCCCGTTAGGGGAGGTTCTCGAGGAAATCCGGGGTGCCGGGAAAAGCAGATAGTGGCTTATAAAGTCGAGATCGCTAAAAAGGCGGAGAAGGAACTTAAAAATATTGATAGAAATACAGCTTTGCGTATTGGCATAAAATTAATGGATCTTGGAAACGAGCCTCGTCCACGGCAATCAGAAAATTGAAAGGGACGGATTTTTATCGTTTTAAAGTAGGAGATTATCGAGTGATTTACCAGATAAAAGATTCAGAAAAAATTGTAAATATTTTAGGTGTTGGCCATCGTCGGGAAGTATATCGAAGAATTTAACAGGAACGATCCCCTCCGAGAAAAAACCGAAACAACATCATTTTTTTATCCGGGCCTCGGCCAGGCGCCTGATCTCCTCCAGGCGTTTCTTTTTCTTCATGGCTTTCAGCCGTTCCTTTTCGGCTGCGGGGGTCTCCGCCCAGTCGCGCACGGCTCGCATCCAGACCGAGCTCAGGATGGATTTGACCGCCACCGGCGCATCGGGGACGGATTTCAGGACGTAGTCGGCGATCGAACCCATCGAGGAGAACGAGTAGCGGTTCCGCATTATCCCCAGAGTCTTGGTTCCCCCCGCGAGCGGGATGAGCTCCCAGGAGCCGTCTGCGGTGTATTGGTCTCCCCGGAGGTGTTTCCAGGAAATCTTTTTATTGGGGATGAATTCCAGGGCCATCTGGCAATGGATTTTCCTCGTGAGGATCGGCAGTTTAATCTGGTAATGGAAGTCCATTTCCCCGGTCTGGCCGTTCCGGGAGAGCCATTTCGCGTCGTCCAGGATGGAAATGTACCCCACCTGGGAGGGGAAATCAGCGAGTTCCCGGTAGACCGCGTCGGGGGGGAGGTTGAAAATGACTCGAGGATGACCCCCCAGAAAATATCCCGGTGGGTCGTTTCGCCCATCGGGACATTATTAATGGGATTAATGGGACCGGCGATCCGGAGGCCCTGAAAGAATTGCGCCCTATTTCTTCTTTTTGGAAATTTCCACCAGCTTGATTTCAAAAACCAGGTTTTTCCCGGCCAGGGGATGATTGGCATCAAGGGTAATGGTTTTATCGGTCACGGCTACGACCAGGACTGAAATCGGCCGTCCGTCCGGCTGGGTAACTCTTACCCGCTGGCCCGCCTGGGCGCTTTCGCTCCCGGTGAGTTTGGATCGGTCGATGGTCTGGATCAGGTCTTTGCGGGGAGGGCCATAAGCCTGGTCGGAGGGAATGGTGACCGTTTTCGTTTCGCCGGGTTTCATTCCCGTGATCGCCATTTCAAAACCAGGGATGGTCTGCCCCTGGCCCAGGGTGAATTCCATGGGCTCCCGATCCTTGGAACTGTCAAATATCGTCCCGTCTTCCAGCTTTCCGGTATAGTGGACTTTAACGGTATCGCCGTTCTTGGCCGCCTTCTTGATCAGGTTGCAGCCGGACAACCAGGCGGCGGTCAGGATGAGGGAAACCGTCAATGCCACATTCAGATACCGAACCGGCATTTTTTTCTCTCCTTAGTTGAGGGTAGGGATTTTGATCAAAAAGGAGTAACCACTTCTCTGTTTTACCCTCTTTTGAAACAGGAAGGTCAGTTAAACCTGCATTCTGCGGATCAGTGACGCCCCGCGCAGTCGGGTGGAAATATCCTATCATTTCCCGGTTTTTTAATCTAATCAGTTTGAGTTTTCCAGCCGCCGTCCCCATTTCCCCGATTGAAACCGCGGGGGGCCCGCGGTCACGGCTTCTGGCCCCAATGCTCCAGGATGAGCTTGGTCCAGAATTGGAGATCCTCCTCGGCCAGGGTCATGCTGGCCATGCTTCCGGTAGCATTGAGCAGATTCACCGCGTTGATACTGACATCGCCATCCATCACCTCGATAAAACTGATTCTTTCGGAAAACCCCTGGTTTACTATTTCAACCGTGTCGTAGAATTCCGCAAAATTGGCGAGTTGCCAGTCCGGGTTCTTCCCATTCCGGGCCAGAATAAATTGAGTGAAGAGATACATGGTAATGAAACGATAGGATGCTTCCCGCCAGGATTGAAAGGGCAGATGAAATAACACCATGGGCCTCATCTTGCTGAGAATGGGGCACCCGCTGGAAACCATGTAGATTCCCATCAGGGCTCCGGCGATATCCTGAAGCGAGGCCCGCTTGTAATAAGTCCTTTCCATGGCCCGAACCCAGACTTCCGCTTCATCGTAGGAAGCGAAATCCTTGAAGAAATCAAATAAATCCACCAGGCTCACCGCGACCGGGCAGCGCGGGTGGGAGGATTCTTCCAGGGGGCAGTTGGGACATTGGTGGAAGGTCAACGCGGTCCAATCGGGCAAGGTCTCTCTCGGCTCCTGGAGAAGATTCAGCGTATCGTAATCGAGGTTAACCGCAAACGCTTTATCCTCGCCCTGGTCGAACTTAAGTTGGTACGTAAACGTTAAAACCCTTTGCAGTGCGTTGCCGTTTTCCGCCATTTTATTCCTCCCAGGTTTAATTTATTTTCTTACGATTGCCTCCAAAGGTCAATGAATCAGGAGGACTGGGAAGCCAGCAAAGCCGGAGCTTAAGCTTTCGGTTCATCAGCGAGGAAGCAATAAATGAAAGCAAGGGACCCCGCTTGGGGGTAAAAAAATATATCGGGGCCGGCAGAACCGGCCCCGATAGGTCAACCAAATAAAAAAAATGGATTAATCGGATTGGAGAAGACGGATTATCTTCGGAATCCGCCTCTTCCACCACCGCCACCCGGTCGGCCACCACCGCCACCCGGTCGGTCGCCTCTCGGTCCACCCCGGTTATCGCCGAATTGCGACGTGCGGGGGCGAGCCTCGTCAATCTTCAGGGCGCGCCCTTCGTATTCCTGGCCGTTCAGGGCTTCTTTGGCTTTTTCGGCTTCCGCCGGGCTGGACATTTCCACGAAGCCAAAACCTTTCCCCTCGATAACGGTGATTTCTTTCACCTCGCCGTGGGCACCGAACAATTCCGCCAGTTTCGCGCTGGTGACCGAGTAGGGAAGGTTTCCCACATAAAGTTTACTGTACTGCATTTTTTTCTCCTTTCAACTTACCTCTGTTCTCTTCAATAACATTTCTTGGGGAGGCAGACCCAAGGTCCCTTACCTCTCGGTCGATAACATTATTAAAGATTTGCCATAACCGTTTAAACGCATCATCCTTAATTTATTTAATCCGCCTGATCACCTCCTTTGGATTGTATGATTCAATAACATTGGCTGATTCCCGCTGCCAGAATAAAAACAGGAGAACAGCTCAAGCTAGGTGCAATTTTTTCAGTGATTTATTTTGGCTGGCTTAGAAATCCTTGCTCTATAAGCTTTCTCGAGAATCACATACTAGTTAACTTATGGCAGACCAGACTCGAAATGTCAAATGCCAGATGTTAATTGACGATTTCGGATTGTCCCTCGGGATGACTCGGGATAAAACGATTGACGAATGAGGAGAATCAAACCATCACCTGCTTAAGTTGAGTACTTCAACTTTCCCTCAAAGAATACTTTTTCAACCTTTCCGAGGTTTTCGATGTCGGCCAGGGGATTTTCGGCAAGGATCACGATATCAGCGAGCTTGCCTTTTTTCAGACTTCCGATCCGGTCGGACATCCTGATGATTTTCGCGTTGTTAATGGTGGCCATCCGGAGGATATCTTTAGGGGGGAGTCCTGAGCGCTGGAGGATTCCCATCTCGAGCGCCATCGCCCCCGGAAAGTCAAAAGGGATGCCCCCGTCATTTCCGCAGCCGACCAGGGCCCCGGCCCGGACTAGGCGGTGCAGGTTCCGGCTCCCGATCACCGCCGCGGCGGTGAAGATCTTAGGCTCCGGGGTGATCATCAGGTGCCAATGTTCAAAATAGTCTGGATCGGAGAGCTTGCGGTAGTTTTCCAGCGCAGTTTTCCGGATGCTCTCCTCGGCGAATTCGTCGAGTATTTTCGGGAGGCGCGCTTTCTTGTCTTCGATTATTTGTTTTACTTCCGGGGCATCGGCATAGGGGTCACCGTTCCGGGGAAAACTCAGAGCCCAGGCCACCGAGGCCGTGGGATTGATCCCGGCCCCGCTTTTCACGAAGGCCTCGACATCGGTGTCGGTCAGCTCCTGGTCCCGCGGCATGTGTTCAAAGGACTGGATTCCGGCCCGGAGGTTTTTTCTGAACCCTTCCACCGAGGTATGGTGCACGGCCACCACCTTCCCGTGCTTTTCCGCTTCCTGCTGGATGGCGATGAGTTCCGCGTCGGAAAGGACCGGCAGGGCCGGGGTCGGGATCCAGAGCTTGGTATATTGCAGAAAGGTCTTGATAAAATCCGCCCCGTCCTCGCAGGCCCGGGAAACCTGTTCCTTGACCTCCGCGACCGAGCGGATGGCGCGGACCATCTTCTCCCCCCCCAGCAGGGCGAAATCTAGGCCGTAACCGCCCCGGACCTGGATGCCGATCCCCCGCAGGATCCGAGGGCCGAGCATTTTGCCGGAGGCGATATTCTTTTTCATCTCTTCGAGCTTGCCGGGGAAGCCCAGCATGTCCCGGACCGTGGTGACGCCGTGGCGGAGGCATTCCTCGGCGTTGCGCTCGCACTGTCGGCCCCAGGCGAGGAGAAACCCGAGACCCAGGTCGGCCGCCCCGGGGAGGGTTAAATGGCAATGGCCATTAATTAACCCCGGGATTGCGTATTTGCCCTGGAGGTCCAGGGTCAGCTCCGCCGGAGGAAAATCGGAATATTCCGAGATTTGCTCGATCGCTTGGTCCCGGAGCAGGATGTGCCCCGGGAAGATAATCCGGTCATCCTCCACGTCCACGATCCGGACGTTTTTCAGGAGGATCCGGCTTCCCGGCGCGACCGGGAAATCGAGGGGCTGGAGCGGAGGGCTCGCGGAAGCGCAGCCGAGGGAGGTAAACGGGGCGAGGAAAGCGGTTCCGAGCCAGGCCGAGGATTTTATGAATTCCCTGCGTTTCATAAATTGTCGATTTGTCATTTGTTTAGGCCTTGGATTTTTAACGTTTTACTTTTCACTTCTCACTTTTTACTTCTTGGGGGTGGAAATAAGGGGCAGAATCTTGATCAGCAAGGACACCTCGCCCTTGGCCTTGATCTTGCCCGACATGAAAGCCACCTGGGGATCAAGCTCCCCCCTGGAAATGGCGAAGAGATCGTCTTTATGCACGGTGATGGCCACGGAGGGGTGCTCTCCCTGGCTGAAGCGGATCGTGTTTTTAAAAGGTTCTTTCCCGGGGCGAAGGATTTCCATCTGCAGTTTACCCTTGAAGCTCTTCAGTAATTCGTAGGATTTCCGATTGATGATGGTGGGATCAAAGAGCTGGTCCTGGACGCCCCCCATTTCGCTCCCCTTCGTGACGGAAAGCCGCCAGTCCGCTTCGCTCATCTCGAACTCGACAGTCGGGTCAGGGATGCCCCCCGGGATCACCTCCAGTTTTTTCGCGTCGGAGATCTTCAGGCAGTATTTCTCCCCGCCCAGCCGGAACTGCAGGGACAAAACCGTTCCCTCCATCCCCGCGATCGGGTTTTCCTTCATCATTTTTTCAAATTGCGGGGGTACATCCCGGGTAAAAAATTCCTGGGGCGAGGTTCCTTCCTTCAGCATCTCGAATCTGGCCATTTGTAAACCTCCTTTAAGTCTATCTGGTCTGTTTAGTCTGTCTGGTTTCTTTAGTTTCTTTGGTTTGTTTGGTTTAACTCGAAACCAGAAACTAGAGACCCGAAACTATTTTCATCTGTCTGGTGCTCTGGCTTCCTACTCATTGCTCGTTGTTTTTGTTCTTTGCCCTATGCGCTATGCGCTTTGTCCCATGCGCCCTGCTCTTTGCATTATGCCCTTTGCTCTCTGCGCTATGCTTTTTTATGACCACCATGGTTACGTCGTCGTCAAAATCTTTCGGTCCGCAGAAACTCTTAACCTCGGCGATCAGGAGATCCGGGATCTCGCCCGCTCCGGAACCGGCGAATTTGGCCAAAAGCTCAGTTAGTCTCTCCAGGCCGAATTCCTTGCCCGTTTGATTGCGGGCCTCGGTCAGACCGTCGGTGTATAGGAAAAAGCCTTCCCCCGGTTTCAGGGAGATCTTTTTTTCCTCCAGGGCCGGTGCGAAGATCTGGTCGTCGATCGCTCCCAAGGCCGGGCCCCGGGAGGGGATTTTTTGGACGCCGCGCGGCCCAAAGTGGAGCAGGTCCGGATGGCCGGCGGAAGCCAAGGTGAACTCGTCCCGGGCCGGGTCAATGACGAGGAAGGCCAGGGTGACAAACAATTCCCGCTCCAGGTCGCGTTTTAATAAACGGTTGAGGGAGATCAGCAATTCCCGGGGGCTCCGGATTTTTTCGGCTTCCATCTCCAGGATCGTTTTCAGGGTGGTCCGGGTGATGGAAGCGATCCAGGCTCCCTTCAAGCCTTTGCCCGCCACATCCGCCACGATCACGCCGAATTTTCCGTCCCGGAGGGGGAAAAGATCATAGAAATCGCCCGAAACCTCGTAGGCCGGGTGGTAAAAACATCCCAGGGAAATACCGGGAATGGCCGGGAGGGAGGCGGGGAGAAGCTCTCTTTGCATCTGCCGGGCTATTTCCAGTTCCCGCTTCATCCGTTCCTGTTCGACCAGATTATTCTCGGCGACCTGGATTTCCTCGGCCATCTGGTCGAGGGTACGGGCCAGTTCGCCGATCTCATCTCTTCTTTGCAGATTGAGTCTGGTTTTCAGATGGCCGCGGCCGAGGTTGCGGGCGTGTTCGGTGATCTGCTCAATCGGCTTGATGGCCAGGGTCACCACGAAAAGAATCAGAGAAAGGAATATCAGCAGGAGAAACAGGGAGATGAGAAATGTTTTATTGCGGGCGGTTCTTAAAACCTCGTTGATCCCCCGGTCGGAGAGCCCGAGGTGAAATGTCCCCAGGGGCTTGTCCTGGACCACCAGGGAGCGGCTGAAATCAATCAGGGTTTCTTTCTCCCAATTCAGGGCCTGCCGGCTGGATTGGGAGGAGGAAACCGGGATTATTTTGATCTGCTCGGCCAGTTGATCGCCGTTGTTCAACGTGGTGGCGAAATATTCATCTTTTTTTGCGGTGGTAATCAGGGCGTAAGCAATATCCTCGTTCCGGATGACCCGGTGCACCGCGGTCTCCAGGGTGATATGGTCTTTGAGAATCAGGGCCTCCCGGTTGGACTCGGCGAAATTTTCCAGGATGGCGGCGGCCCGGAGTTCCTTTTCGACCCGTAAAGCTTTTCTTTCCTGGAGAAGAAAAAAAGCCGAATTTACCAAAACGATGAGGATAACCAGGTTGGCGCTGAAAAGGATGGATTTAAAGCGGAGACTGGGACTTCCCACGGTTTGCTTGGGAAGCTCCAGGAATTTTTCGATCTTTCCCTTCATTTCCTTTTCAGCTCTTTCAGCAGTTTCCCGGCTTTTTCGAGAAATTGTTTCAGCGTGGGGTCGTCGGGGTTATATTTGCGCTCCCGCTCGAAATAGCTAATCGCCTTGGCGTATTCGGACTTGTTATAGGCTTCAATGGCCAGCCGGCGCAGCACTTTCGGGTAAAGTTCCACCGAATATTTGTCGTGAGGCGGGCAGCGCAAATTCATTTCCAGGCCCTCCCGGGCTTTTTCCCACTCCCCTTTTTTCATCAGTTCCCGGATTGATTTGATCTTTTGTGCCAGGGCTTCCGGAATCCCGGACTGGATCTGGTTTTGCTGGTCTTCTCCCTCGGGATTTTTCGGCCAGGCTTCCCGGGCCAGGTTGAATTCGGCGCAGGCCCGGAGGATATCTCCCGTTTCTTTATATTTTTGTCCGCGCTGGAGATGCTCCTCGCTCGCGGCTCTGGCTTCCTCCCAGGATTTTTTAATCTGGCCCTGGAGCTCACGGGCCCGGGGATTTTTCGGCTCGATTTTCAGGAAGGTTTCGATCCGCCGGGACGCTTCCTCGAATCTTTTTCCCTGGTAGGCTTTCTCGATTTCCTCGAGGTTCTCTTCTTTTTGCAGTTTTTGAGACAACTGTTTTTGCAGTTCCTCCTGAAGGGAGCCCAGCCGGGTTTGGGCCCCGGGGTTTCCCGGGTCGATTTTAAGGATTTTTTCATAGGCGGCAACCGCAGCTTCCAGGTTGCCGGCCGCGGTTTCCCGCTCGCCCTCGGTTTCCAGGTTGATGATTTCCTCCAGTTCGGCGATCTCTTTCAAGGCGTGACGGTGGAGCCGGTGACTGGTTTTGATCTCCTTGAATGCGGAGAGCGCATTCTCATACCGGTGTTCGTCCTTTAAAATCAAGCCTCGGAGATAAGGGTCGGGGGCACAGGCCCCGACCCAGCCGATCAGGAATCCGAGGATGAGAATTCTTTTCATCGCCTTCCGGGATTTTAGTTCAACCGTGCTGATGGCATGAAATGGGAATGGATATTAACCCGGGGGTACAGGAAAAGTAATGGCGATTTGATACCCCGGCCCGATTTCCTCCAGCTGGTTTCCCTCCTTGAACATAGACTGGAGAATAGATTTCGCCTTTTCGACCCGCCGGGCCAGTTCCGCTTTCGAGGGATTGCTCCCCTTGGCGAAGGTGAACGGGGGAGGAGTTTTGTGGTCGAAATCCCCCGGGAACTTTTCCTGAAGGAGGTTTTGAATCCCCATGTAAGCGGCGTGAGCCCCCCGGTAGGTCGAAAGCTTGATCCCTCCATGATCTTCAAAAATCAAAAACAGGCGGTCTTTCCGGACCAGGTGGTAAACAAAAATGATTCCAAAATCCGATGAATTGTAGCCGTGAAACCGGGAATTTTCCGTAAGCTCATAGATAATCCATTCCAATTCCGACCGGGAGATTTTTCTTTTCCCCTCCCCGGTTTCGTCATAGAGATTATGCTGGATTAAAACCTCGCGGGCATAAAGGAAAACGACGAAATGCAAGATGGGGGAGGTTAAAACCAGGGCATTATTCCCGCCGTCCACTCGGAAGAATCCGTCCCCGTAGTGTTTTTCCAGGAATTTTTTCGCCCGGCTGATTTTTTCCGCGGCCTCTTCGCCCGTTCCGAGCGCCCGGCGGAGAAAATTAGTCTCGGGAGAAATGTTGGCGATTCCCCCCAGTTCAATTTTTTCGGCAAAAACAATTTCCTTGTCTTTTTTGAAAAGGTCATACCGGTCCATGGCTTCATCCAGCCAGAAAAGGAAATTTTTCTCCTCGATGCTGTAAAGCCCGATGAGCTGCTCAAGTTTTCTCCGGACCTCGAAATCACCGCCGGTGACAAACAACATTTCTTTCTTCTTTTTGTTGTAATACAAACTCCCCAAGGTTCCGAGCAGAAGCGAACCGGCGAAGGTCAGGTTTTCGGCATCCACCACGATGTTGGTGTCCTCCACCAGGTTTTGATAAAGGAACTGGGCGAAGGTCTCCCCCGAAGACGCGTTTTCCTGCAAACAGTCCGAGGATCCATCTCCGGACAGGATCAGGACGGCCAGCTCCACGCCTTCCGGTATTAGCAGGGTGGCCTTAAAAAGCCCGACCCGCTTTTTCCCCACGAAAGATTTTTTAATCATTTTCCCGTGTCCAGTATCCAATAGATAATTCTTATATTTTATCTTAACTGGTTCCCGGTGCAAACGGGTACCGGAGGTTTAGGTCAGATGGCATATAGCTAAGAGCAAGGTGAATCAGACAAACTTAAGGATAAACAAGCTAATGCACTCCATAAAAAAGAACGAGATTAGACCAGATCAAATATTTTCACTTTTCCCTTCAATTTCAAACCGTTAAATCATTACTCGGAACACCCTCTAATAAAGTATAATTAAAAGAAATGAAAAAGAATATTTATTTCAAGATTGCCTTGAGCGGGATTTTGCTTGTTTCGATCGGTGCATTCATGTCCTTTGGGGTTTCCCTCTATCATGATCTGCAAATCAAGAGAAAAATCGCGGAAATTACCCCTTCTTTCAGGGGAGCGAAAAATTTATACCTCATTAAGTTAACCCGGGAAAACAGCGGCCAGCATTTTTTTAGCCTCGACGATTACAAAATTACGCCCGGGATTGATGGACCGTATGCTTACGTTTCCGATCTTCCCGTTTACCTGAAAGATGGCGAGGGAAAGACCAAGGGTTTCCTGAGCTACTGGGGATATGATGAAAAACACGGGAACTGGGAGCTGGTCCGGGTCGGGAGGATATCAGAAGGAAAAGCGAAAAATGACGAAAATAAGTAGCCAGTAACCAGAAACCAGAGAAACCAGAGACTAGAGACGAAGGGTAATGAAAACCTGGAAAGATGAAGTCTGAAGCGTAAATTGAGCAGGATGATAAAAGATACCGCCCTGGTTTTATATTACACCAAAGACAACAAGTGCAGTTTCCGGGCCCTGGTGGGAGCCCTCGAAACCGAGGAATCGCTGGATGATCTCAAGGTTTATTTCCCCGAAAGCGAAAAAGAATTATTCCCGGAACTGGAAAGGGCGGATAAAAAACACGAAATCATAATCCTGGGATTTTCCTTCTTTACCGCCCAGCTTCGCGATACCGGGATCCTGGTAAAAAAAATAAGGGAAAAATACGGCCGCCGGTTTATTTTTATTGCCGGCGGGGCTCATCCCACCGGGGACCACCGGTCAACCCTGGGCCTGGGATTTGACCTGGTGGTCACCGGCGAGGGGGAAGAAACCCTGATCCAGCTCCTGAAAAAGATTGACCGCGGCGAGGATTTTATGACCACCCGGGGAATCGCTTTTCTGGATGACCGGGGGGAGTTCCGCTCCACCGGCCGCCGGCCCTGGATCGATCTCAACCGGTACCCGCCCTTCGCGGTCAGGCATAAAAAATTCGGCTTTATGGAAATCACGCGGGGCTGCCCTTTCGCCTGTTATTTTTGCCAGACCCCATACATCCTGGGCGGGCATCTGCGGCACCGGAGCGTGGAGAATATCTGCGAATATGTCTCGGTCATGAAAGGCAGGAATTTGCTGGATTTCCGGGCGATTACCCCCAATGCCTTTTCCTATGGCTCGCCGGACGGGAAAAAACCCGCCCCGGCCCGGATCGAGGAATTGCTCGCCGGCGTGAAAAAGATCCTGGGGCCCCAGGGCAGAATCTACTTTGGCTCCTTTCCTTCCGAAGTCAGGCCGGAACATGTAACCAAAGATACCGTCGCTTTGGTCCGGAAATACGCCGTTAACGACAACCTGGTTATCGGCGTGCAATCCGGGAGCCAGAGGATTCTGGACTTATGCCACCGCGGTCATACCGTCGCGGATGCTTACCGGGCCGTCGCGCTGACCTTGCGGGCCGGATTCAAAGCCTATGTGGATATTATTTTCGGGCTTCCCGAGGAAACCCTGGAGGACGCCCAACTCACGATCAAGTTAATAAACGATTTCGCCGAGATGGGCGCCCGGATTCATGCGCATTACTTTATGCCGCTTCCCCAGACCCCTTTTGCCGGGGTCCGGGCGGGGGGAATGAATCCGGAAATGAAAAAAATGATCAACCGGTTGATTCCGAAAGGGGTGGTCTTCGGCGAGTGGGAAAAGCAGGAGAAAATTGCGCGGGGCGGATAGCGGACGGCAGATGGCGGAAGGCGGAAGGCAGGCCCCAGACAAACCTATGGGAACCTGAGGTATAATATATATATGCCGATATTTGACAAACCCCTGTATCAAAAACCCTCAATCATTTCGAATGGAATCCATCTCTTTATCTTGAGTATCTGCCTGATGGCGGTTTTTATCCTTTTTGACCAGCAGGCTGCCTCTTTCATCAACGGTTTTTCTGAAGAACCCAATCCCTCTTATTATCACTATTTAAAACAATATTTGCCGCCGCTAACCTCCTTCTGGGGAGCTTTAACCGGACTTTACGATTATCTCAAGCAAAAATACATCAAGTATTCCGGGATCGCGTTTGTCTTAAATCTCCTGATCCTGGCTTTATATTCTCTGACTCTGCTGTTCTGATTTCTATGGCTGGACCGCAAGGACGCGGGATTCTGATCAAAAAACCCTGTCCCGCAGTTGAAAACTTCACTCGGAGGAAGTCTTACTCCAGCTTCTTGAGGATCTTGGGCAGGTCCCAGATGGTGAGAATGCCTAGGAGCCTGCCGGTGGGAAGCCCGTTGTCGGTGACCAGAATGGCGTAGAGCCTTTTCCCCTTCAGGACGTGCCCCTGGAAGAGGTCCACCACCTCCTGGAGCCGGTTGTCCAGACCTAAAAAACGGCAATTGTCCCTGTCCTCGGCCTGTTCCAGGACCTCGGCTACGGTTACATCTTGCAGGTTAATAACGTCGTTCTGGGCCCAGGCCCCCATCCAGCGAAAAATTGACTTGACGGAGAGGAGGCCCCGGAAATCCCTCCCTTCATATATCGGGATCTGGGAAAAGGCTCCTTCATACATCGCATTAATGGCGGTTTTAAGCGGGTTGTTCGGGCTCAGGGTAAAAGCCTCCATCTTCGGGAGTTCCCGGATCCGCGGGGGGTCGGTAATCAGGGACACGATCCGCTCGATCTGCTCGGTGACCGCGTCGTTGGGTTCGGCGATCACGTGGCTGTCGGTGCGCTCGTGGACGATGGCGTTCCGGAGGTCGGCGAATTCCTTGAGATCATCCTTGAACTGGGCGATAACCGGGTCCCGGAAACTCGCGTTATCCACCAGGTCCTTGAAACGGCGCCATTTCGGGTTTCTAACGAGCTTTTCCAGATATTTCTCAATCTGGTTGAAGGCGTTGATGAAGCGCTGGGAATTAAGCATGGCATCTATCCGGCTGATGGCTTATGGGCTTATGGCATATTGCGTATGGCGTATAGCGTATAGTCCATGGCGTATGGCTCAGGGCTTATAAATCGTCTGCAATCTGTTATTTGCAATTTGCTGTTTGCCATCACCCATCTGCTATCCGCTATATGCTATTTAGAAATTTTCCATTGCTTTTTTCAGCCGTGCGCGGGTTTCGGGCGCGTACCAGAGATCGAGGAAGATTTTTTCTTTCTCTTCCTGGCGCTGGAGGACCCGCTCCACTACTTTCTCGATTCGGTTCTTTTTAATCTCCGCGAAGGCGGGCTGGGGGAGGGCGCCCAGGGCAGCGATCTTTTCCACGGCCTGGGGCAGAACTTCGCCCACCGGCAATATCCGGTCGACCAGGCCCATCTCGAGCAGAGCCAGGGGCGGGTAGAAATCGCCGGATTCCATGATCTCCCGGGCCGGCCGCGCCCCCAAGATCTGGTGAAGGATGCAATCGGTCACATAGGGGACGGGAACCCCCAGTTTGACCTCGTTGAGCCCCATGGATTTCTTACCGTCGGCGATGAAGCGCAGGTCACAGGAAATGGCCAGGATGCAGCCGCCCGCGACGGCGTGCCCGGTCAGGGCCGCGGCCGTCGGCTTGGGCAGGGTGTAGAGGTCCAGGCAAAACCGGGTGAAGGCCTGGAAGAAGGTTTGAAAATCCTCCCGGCTCAGGGGAAACAGGACGGGGAGGTTGAAGCCGAGGGAAAAAATCTTCTCGTTCGCGCTGGAGAGGACCAGACCCTGGATTCCAGGGTTTTGTTTCACCTCCCGGAGGGCCTGGTCCAGCTCCCGAACCATCTCCAGGTCAATGGGATTGGGAACCCCCCGGTCCAGTTTCAGGATGGCGACTTTTTTATCATGTTCAATACGAAGCATTATCAGGTTTTTTGTCTATTGAGTTTATCTGGTTCATTTAGTTCGTTTGGTTTTAATTTATTATGCCATATGCCGCCTTCGGGGGCGAGTTCTTCGCAATATTAAAATCAAAGAAAGGTTATCGGGTTATCGGGAAACCAGGGTGTGGTTATCAGGGGATCAGGATGTCAGGCGAACGGAAAAAAAGGCGCCCCGAGGTGTCCTCGGGGCGCCGCATTAAATCGAGAAAAGGAAGAAATGTCTAACGTGACTCGAAACAGGCGTCCGGCATCGAGACCGGGGTCCGGTCTCCGAGCTTGATCGCCTCGCACCGCCCCTTAAGCGTGGGGAGGATATTCACGGTGAAGTACTGCGCGGAAGCGACCTTGCCGAGATAGAATGCCACTTCGTCGTTTTCGCCGGCCAGCGCTTTCACCTTGTCGGGCGAGCCCTCGGCCCCGGCCTTTTTCAGGAGAGCCTGTAACTTTTCCTGCGCGATCAACGCAGCCTGTATCAGTTGCCAGCCGATAATCATGTCGCCCAGAATCATCAGGACCGACCGGGCGTTCAGGACCGGGAGGACGAACTCCCCGCTCATGCCCCAGCTCCCAAGCTGCATGACCAGGTCATTTACCGCTTGGAGGGCGGCTTCCATCTGCTCCGCCCCGGCCTTCAGTTCCTCCACTCCCTTGGCTTTCTCCGTGGTTTCGGTGATCTGCCCCATAAGTCCCATCACCGCCATGCCGCCCTTTCTCCCGAGCTTCCGCCCGACCAAGTCCAGGGACTGGATGTAATTGGTGCCTTCGTAAATGGTGGCGATCTTCGCGTCGCGGAGGAGCTGTTCCATCGGGTATTCCTGGCAGTAGCCATAGCCTCCGTGGATATCCATCCCGAGCGAGCAGATGTCCACGCTTTTGTCTGAGCAGTAGGCCTTGCTGATCGGGGTGAGGAGACCGATGGTATCCTCGAGCTTTTCCTTCTCCTCATGGTCTTCCACGAACGGTTCCAGATCGATCAGGTAGCCGATGTAGTAATTCAGGGCCCGCATCCCTTCCACGTGGGCTTTCATCCAGAGGAGCGAGCGGCGGATGTCCGGGTGGTTGATGATGGCCACCCCGGGTGCGGCCTGGTTGGGCATGTCCTCGATTTTCCGGTACTGGACCCGGTCCTTGGCGTACTGGACCGAGTGTTCGTAGGAGGCGCTGGCGGAGTCCAGCCCCTGCATGCCGGTGGAGAGCCGGGCCTCGTTCATCATTTTGAACATGATCTTTATGCCCTCGCGCTCTTTACCGAGAAGCTCGCCTATGCATTTCCCGTTTTCGCCGAAGTTGAGGGTGGCGGTGGCGGAACCGTTGATTCCCATCTTGTGCTCGAGGTTGACGGTGGTGATGTCGTTACTCTCCCCCAGACTGCCGTCTTCGTTCACCCGGTACTTGGGGACGATGAAGATGGAGATACCCTTGGTGCCGGCGGGGTCACCCTCGATCCGGGCCAGGACCGGGTGGACGATCTGCTTGGTCAGATCGTGGTCTCCGGCGCTGATGAAGCACTTGGTTCCGGTGATGCTGAACCTGCCGTCCGGAAGCCTTTTGGCGGTGGTCCGGAGGGCGCCCACGTCGCTCCCGGCGCCCGGTTCGGTCAGGCACATGGTTCCGGCCCATTCCCCGGCGAACATTTTCAAAGCGTATTTTTTAATCTGCTCCGGGGTGCCGAAGGTTCCGATCAGGCCGGCCGCCCCCAGGTTGAGGCCGGGGTACATGAAAAAGGAGTAGTTGGCCGCGCCGAAGAGCTCGCTGCAGGCGGTAAAGACCGACATCGGCATATCCTGACCGCCAGCTTCCTCCGGGGCCGGAGGGCAGATCCATCCGCCCTCCACGAATTTCTTGTAAACCGGATGGAAACAGGCCGGCGCGTGGGCCTTCCCATCCTTGAAATAAGCCGGGTCTTCGTGGTCGCTTTTCTTGAAGGTCGGGGCGATTACTTCCACCGCGAATTTTTCCGCCTCCTTAAGGAACATGTCCACCAGCTCCAGGTTGAATTTGGAATACTTGGGGATCTTGAAAAGTTTGTCGATTCCGACCTGCTCGAAAAGCACAAACCTTTGATCCCTAGTATTGACTAATAAATTTCCCATGACGCTACCTCCTTTAGTTAATTTATTTAAAATTAATCAAGATTACCGAATTCTTAGCCAGCTTTCACTATTGAATTTATCTTTGCTTATATATAACAAAAAGATGTTAGTCAAGGAAATCAGGTAAAAAGCCTAAAAATTTAATAGCCAATGCTAAGAAGCTGGAAAGCTCGAAAGCTGGAAGGCTAAAAAACCACGACACATCGGATTGACGATTGCCCTTCGACTACGCTCAGGGTAAACGGAATGAAAACCAAGGAAAAATAGTGCCGAGATGGACGAGGCAGGAAGAAAAGCTAGTCGGAGAAGACCCGCTTGAAGATGAAATTCACGAAACGGAGATGGTGCTCACGGTCGAAGCACTCGGAGATTTCTTTTTTTGTCAGGATTTTCTGAATCTCGGGGTCGGATTGAATCCGTTTCTGGTAGCTTCCCCCTTTTTCCCAGACCGCCTGGGTGTTTCTCTGAACCAGGGCGTAGGCCTGGTCGCGGGTCAGGCCTTTTTGCTGGAGCCTGATCATGATCGTTTCCGAGTAAATCAAGCCGCCGAGACGATCCAGGTTGGCCTGCATCCGGTCCCGGTGAATGACCAGTTCGTCGATGAGGAAGCGCAGGCGGTTCAGGGCAAAATCCAGGAGGATGGTGGCGTCCGGGCCGATCAGCCTTTCCACGGAGGAATGGCTGATGTCCCGCTCGTGCCAGAGGGCGATGTTTTCCAGGGAGGCCTGCGCATAAGAGCGGAGAAGCCGGGCCTGGCCGACCAGGTTTTCCGAGAGGATCGGGTTCCGCTTGTGGGGCATGGCCGAACTGCCTTTCTGCCCCTTCCCGAAGGGTTCCTCAAGTTCCAGGATCTCGGTCCGCTGAAGGCCCCGGATCTCCCCGGCGATCCGCTCAATCCCGCCCCCGACAATGGCGAGCTGGGAGAAGAACTCAGCGTGGAGGTCGCGGGGGACGACCTGGGTGGCGATCCGGGCGGGCTGGAGATGGAGTTTCCGGCAGACATACTCCTCGACCCGGGGGTCGAGGTTTCCGTAGGTTCCGACCACCCCTGAGATTTTTCCGACCGAGATGACCTCGCGGGCACGGGCGAGCCTTTCCCGGGCCCGGCGCATCTCATCGTACCAGGAGGCGAACTTAAGCCCGAGGGTAATCGGCTCGGCGTGGACCCCGTGGGTCCGGCCGATCATGGCGGTGTTTTTTTCCTCCTGCGCCCGTTGTTTCAGAACTTCCATCACCCCTTCGGTTTCCCGGATCAGGAGGCTGGCGGCGGCCCGGAGCTGGAGGGCCAGGGTGGTGTCGAGGAGGTCGCTTGAAGTGAGCCCGAGATGAAGCCAGGCGGCGTCTTTCCCGATGGTTTCCCCCACCTGGGAAACGAACGCGGCCACGTCGTGGCGGGTGATTTTTTCCAGTTCCTCGATGCGGGGGACATTGACCTGGGCCTGTTTCCGGACCCGGGCGGCGACGCCGGGCGGGACCCGTTTCAGCCTGGTCAGGGCCTCGATGGCGAGGATTTCAATCTCGAGCCAGAAATGGTAACGGGACTCGTCCGTCCAGATGCTGGCCATTTCCGGACGGGTGTACCGGGGGATCATACCCGCTCCTTGTCCGCGGTTTGGAGAAAATCATAGACCCCGGCGATGGAAATACCGCGCGGGCAGTAGGAGGCTCCGGCCAGCGAAGCCGGGGAAAGCTTGAGCGAATCGCGCGCCGCCTGGACGTCGGGCAGGGAACGGGTGAGACAGATGGAGAGGGATTCGGGATCGGAAAGCGTGGCTCCCGCGGCGGGGTGGAGATTCAGGGTCATCCGGCAGAGGCCGCAGCCGATACAACCGGAGAGAATGAAAAGATTTTCCCGGTTGGCGCGGGAGAGCGGGGATAAACCCTCGGCCCCATAGTTTTCCCGGAACCGCTTCATCCCCGGGGCTTTTTTCCCGAGAAATCGAAAGATCAGCTGGATGATGTGGAGGGCGAAATGCACCCCGAGATTAATAATGGCGTGAATCTGCTTTTTCATTTTTCGGCCATTTCAAACCAAATCTTGTCTTACCTTTCGTAATTTACGGTTTTTATTTTCTTGTTTTTATTTCATAACTCGAAACTCGCAACCCGCAACCCGAAACCAGAAACTTCTTTGTACTCATGATCCTCCGCTTGCTTCCAGGCCCGCCTTGAACCCGGTGAGAATCGCCACCCCCAGCCCGGCCCCGTCGCCGGTGGAGTCATAACCGGCCAGGATCGACCCGGCGGCCCAGAGATTTTCCGCGAAAACCTGTTTGCTCCGGTTCAGGGGGTTGAGCTTTCCGTTTACCCGGATGCCGGCCCGGAAAGCCGGGTGCGGGCCCAGGGCCTCGCGGAGGAGGAAATCCTTGATGAAATCTTCTTTTACCGGCTTTTCCCCGATGAAAACCGGAAGATCGAAGACCGGCTCCCGGAAGACCCGGTCCCGCTCGATGCCCCCGCTCAGGTATTTGCCCGTAGCCAGGATAAAGTTCTGGCCTTCCATTTTTTCCTTTTGGCCCTGGATTTCGGCCTCCAGGGAATGGAGCCGGTGGTCGGCCACCGTGGCCGAAATCACCCGGCCGTTCAGGATGGACACCCCCCGCTTTTCCAGGGCCCGGTCGAGCGCGGCCTGGAGGCGATAGCCGGGGATGGAGGTGGGGACGGCCAACGACTCGGAAAAGTCCAGGACCCCGGATTTCTGCAGGGTCTCGGTCACCTCCCAGGAGCGCAGGGCCCCGAGGATCGGGGGAAAGATAAGATGCCTCCCGGCGGAGATCCCGGCCAGCAGGGAAGCGACTTTCTCCACCCCCTCTGATTCGAGGGCGGCCGCCGCCTCGAAGGTGGTTCCCCCGCCGAATCCCGGGATTTCGATCTCCTGGGAGGAGAAGGGGCCGTATCCCTGGGAGCCGATTGAGTCGTTGAGCGCGCGGGCAATGTAATCAGCCGGGAAATCCGGCAGGTTTTTCACGCCGAGAATGACGGTTTTTTTCCCTTTTAATTTCTCGAGGTCGCCTTTGCCCTGGGATTCCTGGGCCAGGCCGGTGAACTTGAACCCGCCCAGCGGGTTGACCAGGGTCAGGTTCCTGCCGGTGACGGGGAAGAGGGGAAGACCGACTCCCTGAAGCTCGCGGTAAATGAAATTAAGGGCCTGGGCCAGTTCGAGGTCGGGGGCATATCCACCGGCGGCGAGGACCGCGTAGGGATGAAACTCGTCCCGCCGGGCGATCTCCCGGACGTTTTTCTGCCATTCCCGGCTGTCCTCGAGGGGTTGGCCGGAGACGCCGAGGGGGTCGGCGGCCAGGTCGATGGCCCCGGAGGAAAGGGCGGTGGATCCGTAGCCCTTACGGATGACGGCGATTTTCTTTCCCGAGTCAACCGCCTTGAGGGCGGCGACAGCGCCCGCCATCCCGCTCCCGATCACCACGATGTCGAATTTCTTGTCCATCAGCCGCGGCTTTTTTCGCTTCGTCCCAGTTAAAGATTATTACTGAAAATCAAGGATAATCCAACCGTTACTTATTATCTAACTTGATCAATTGCTTGAATTCTTCTTCAGAAATTATCTTGAGCCCGAGTTTCTTCGCCTGGTCGAGCTTGCTCCCCGGGTCTTCACCCGCCACCACGTAATCGATGTTTTTGCTGACCGAGCCTGAGGCGGTGCCGCCGCGTTCCTCCACCAGCCGCTTGGCCTCGTCGCGGGAGAGGGTCGCTAGGCCGCCGGTGAAGACGAAGGTTTTCCCGGCCAGCTCCGCGGAGCGGGGACGGCTTTTCGCGACGAAGGAGACCCCGGCCTCCCGCAGGCGCTCCAGGGTTTTCAGGTTGTCGGGATTGGCGAAGAAATTAACGATACTCTGGGCCACCTCGGGTCCGACCTCCCGGATTTTTTGCAGGTCCTCGGCGGTGGCGGATTCGAGTTTTTTAATATCGGGATAAGCCCCGGCCAGGACCCGGGCCAGGTGCTCGCCCACGTGGCGGATCCCCAACCCATAGAGCAGGCGCTCCAGGCCCCGGGATTTGCTCTGCTCGAGGGCGGTTAAAAGGTTCTGGGTGGATTTCTCGGCCATCCGCTCGAGATTGGCCAGGGTTTCCTCTTCGAGGGAATAGAGGTCGGAGAAATCCTTGACCAGTTTTTTATCCACCAGCTGGGCGGCGAGCTTGTCGCCCAGCCCCTCTATGTCCATCCCATCCTTGGAGGAGAAATGAAAAATTCTTTCCTTGATCTGGGCCGGGCAGGAAATATTCGTGCAGCGGTAGGCCACCTCCTCCCCGATCCTGGTGACCGGACCGCCGCAGACCGGGCAGTCCTTCGGGACGGAAAATTTTTTCTCTTTCCCGGTTCTTTTTTCCCTGATTGCCTCGACCACTTCGGGGATCACATCACCGGCCCGCTGGATCAGAACAGTATCACCGATCCGGATATCCTTCCGGTCCACCTCGTCCTGGTTGTGGAGCGAGGCTCGGCTGACCTCCACCCCCCCGACCTGGACCGGCTCGAGGAAAGCCACCGGGGTCAGCGTTCCGGTCCGGCCGACCTGGACGACGATGTCCACGACCCGGGTGATGGCCTGGCGGGGAGCGAATTTAAACGCGATCGCCCAGCGCGGGCTCCGGGTTTTTTCACCCAGGCGGCGCTGGAGGCCGAAATCGTCCACCTTGGCCACGATCCCGTCCATCTCGTAGGGAAGTTCCTCGCGGAGGCGGGCCATATTTTCGTAGTAGGCGAGAACCTCTCCGGCTCCCCGGCAGCGGGCGATATGAGGATTGATTTTAAAACCGAAGAAGAAGAGGGCGGCCAGGACCTCGCCCTGATTTTTTAATTCCCACCCCTCCATCTCCCCCACGCCGTAAGCGTAGAAATCGAGAGGCCGACCCGCGGTAACTTTCGAGTCGAGCTGGCGGAGGGAGCCTGCGGCGGCGTTCCGGGGGTTGGCGAAGGGCGGCTCCCCGGCCTCGTCCCTTTCTTTATTTAATCGGGCGAAATCCTCCCGGTTGATAATCACTTCGCCGCGGACCTCCAACCGTTCGGGGATCTTCAGGTTCTTCGGCAGGGTTTCGAGCAGCGCAGCCAGTTCCTTCCCGGTTTGTCCCCGGGTCCGGAGCTTTTTCCCGGTCTCCAGAAACTGAAACAGAACCGGGGGGATCGAGCGGACGGTTTTGAGATTCTGGGTGACATCCTCGCCGGTGAATCCGTCGCCCCGGGTGCTGCCGGTGATGAGCCTGCCGCCGGCGTAGAGCAGCTCGATCGCGGCCCCGTCAAACTTGGGCTCGGCGAGGTAGATAAGCTCCGCGCCGACGTTCAGGAGCCGCCTGGCCCGCCTGTCGAACTCCTCGAGCTCCTCCCGGGAAAAGCAGTTGTCGAGCGAAAGCATCGGGGTCCGGTGCGGGACGCTGGCGAATTTTTCCAGGGGGGAGGCCCCCACCCGCTGGGTGGGGGAGTCGGGGGTGATGAGTTCGGGATGGCGTTTTTCCAGTTCCTCAAGCTCGCGAAAGAGACGGTCGTACTCGGCGTCGGAGATCTCCGGGTCATCCAGAACGTAGTAACGGTGGTTATGGGAGTGGAGATCCGCGCGGAGCTTCTCGATCCGCGCTTTAGCTTTACCAAGCTTCTGATCAGCGGTTTTTTTCATGTTTAAAAGGATTCCAAGGGTCAAAAGGCAATCCGGACTCCTTTTCTTTTTGTCATTCTGAACACATTCACTTCGTTCAGTGTAAACTCCGTGAAGAATCTCCAAACGCCCAGGATGAATTCCGCGAAATATCTAGAGGCGGTTAGATCGAATTGAATCGAGATTCTTCGGCTGGTGCCTCAGAATGACAGAAAAAATATTTAATGTTTTTTTCGATCCTGTTTGAGCTTTGAACTTTATTTGACCTTTGATCTTTGACCTTTCATCTATTCAATGGCTTTGCCTTCTTCTACGTAAGCATAGGCATTATGACTGTGAATGGATTCGAAGCTTTCCACCTCCACCTTGAACCAGGTGAAGTTTTTATCCCGGCGCAGACGGGAGGCCACCTCGCGGGCGATGTCCTCAGCGAAGCGGGGGCGGGAGAAGGCCCGCTCGGTGATGAATTTTTCATCCGGGCGCTTGAGCAGGGAATAGATCGGGGCGGAGGAAGACTCCTCCACCAGGCTGATCAGGTCCTCGATCCAGAAGAAACCGGAGTAGCGGACCCGGACCGCCACCAGGGAGCGCTGGTTGTGGGCGCCGATCCGGGAGATTTCCTTGGAGCAGGGGCAGAGGGAAATCACCGGCACCTCGACCTCGACCCGGAAATCCTTCCGGGGATCGGGGCGGGAACGACCCCGGGCGCGCCGGGGTGAGGCCGGGGGGGTGACGGTGGAGGCCAGGAACCGGCAGGTGTAGAAAACCATGGACTTGGCCCCGGTAACCGGAGCGGATTTCTCCAGGAAATAGGGAAACTCCACTTCCAGGTGGGCCGAATCAGCCTTAAGCTTTTTCACCAGGTCGTCGAGGATGACGGGGATGCTTTTCAGGTTGACCTCGCCCCGGTGGCGGTTCAGAACCTCGATGAAACGGCTCATGTGCGTGCCCCGCTCCCGGTGGGAAAGGTTCACGTACATGTTGAAGGCGGCGATGGTGTGCTGGGTCCCGTTCTGGCGGTCGAGGACCAGGATGGGATAGCGGAGGCCTTTGACCCCCACCTTGGTGATTCCGATCCGGCGGTAATCCCGGCGGCTTTGCACGTCCGACAGTTTCGGGTTTGCTGTGATTCGGGCCCCCGGTTTCATTGAGGTGGGTTGTAAGTTGGGCTTAAGGGGCGAAACGTTTAAGGTGCGGAGATTTCAGAATTTGAGCTCCAGGGTGCCGTAGACCAGGCCCCGGATCATTTCCCCCCCGAAGTCATGGGTGGCCGAGCTGGCGGTCCAATAGTAGATGCTCTGGTACTGGTATTGGGATTTGCCGGTGAAAAGATCCTTGAGATCCTGCATGGTCAAGCCCAGCTCCAGCCGGTCCCGCCAGAGCGAATAGGCGATCCGCAGGTTCACCAGGTAGAAGGCTGAAACCTTGACCGGGTTCTGGATGTCCACCATCGTGGAGGGGATGTCGAGGGTGCGGAAATCCGAGATGGTGCGTTCACCGTAATAATGGAAGGAGAGGCGGGAAGAGAGGGAATGCCACTTGAGATTGAGCGCGAGGTTGGCCTTGTGGACAGGGGCCTCTTTCAACTGGGTGCCCTTCGCGATTCCCAGTTCGGGGTTGGAGTAATCCGAGTAGATCTGGTTGAAGGAATAGTTGGCGATCGAGCTTAAATATTTATTGATCCCGACCTCGAGGGACAGTTCCCCGCCGACGGCGTAGGTCTTGCTGTTCTGCTTCCAGTTGGAAAATTCGTTATGGCTCAGATCGAATGCGATCAGGTCGCGGTAGAGATTGTAATATAGATCCAGGCCGGTTTTAAACCGGTTCATGAATTTCCCGCTGTAGCCCAGCTCGTAGGCCTGGACCTTCTGGGTGTAACTCTCCACCACCGGCTCGGAGATGGGAACCGGAGGAACCGCATCCTGCAGGCCCCTGATGCGCATCCCGTACTGGAGGAAAGAAGGCTTGCGGAAGGCCTGGCCGAAGGAGGCCCGGAGGGCCTGGTCCTGTTTCAGGATGTAGGTGGCGCTGGCCCGCGGGCTCGGGGTTCTTTCCTTGATCGTGTCGCTTCCGTCGTAGCGGACCCCGAGGGTGAGGATGAGCGGATTCAGGGGGCGGATTTCATCCTGGATGAATCCCCCGTAGTCGTTCTCCTGTTTTTTGTTCGGTTCAAATTCGTAGGATTGGAACTGGTTGATCCGGAAGTTTCCCCCCGTGATCAGGCGGCTCCAGCGGCCGAAATCGTAATCATACTGGAGAGATAGGTCGAGAACATCCGTGTTGAGGGGCACCTGGATATGCCGGGTTAGGGTTTCTAGATCCGGGTCGATGAATTTCATGTTCCCGTTGAGCCGGTTCCAGTAAAGCTGGGTGGATAGGCCGTAACCCCGGAAACCGAGGCGGGCGAAGTACTCCTGCCCGGACATCCCGACGGCGGAGAGGGGAAAGAAGTAATCCCAGTTTCCGGAATCAACCCCTCCCTCGAGGCTCAGGGCGATCTTGCCTTCCTGGTCGAACCGGCGCTGGAACTGGGCCCGGCCGTATCCCACAGCCTGGGCGTTTCCCAGGCGGGTGGACCAGAAAGCCTCCTGCTGGTAGCCGCCGCTAACGTAATAATGATTCTTGGCCTGGAGGAATCCCCCCGCCCGGAGGAAGGTTCCGAGAATTGGATGGCCGCCGTTGCCCCCGCCCCCATAGCCGGAGACGATCCGGTCGGCGGCTTTCTCGGACTGGGTGATGATGTTGATGACCCCGGAAAAGGCGTTGGCGCCGTAAAGGGAGCTGCCCGGACCGCGGATGATTTCAATTCTTTCAATTTCCAGCGGGGAAACGGGCAGGGCGGAATAAAAGGTGGTGCCCAAAGCCGGGTTGTTCACTTCCCTCCCGTCCAGGAGGACCACGACCAGGTCGTTGGTTTCATTGGTCTGACCGCGGAACCCCACCACCGGGTAGCCGGGGCTGATCTCGTAAACCTCGATCCCGGGGACGATCCGGAGGATGTCCGCGAGCGAAGTCAGGCCCATGGCCTGGATTTCCTCGCGGGAGATCACGCTGACCGCGGAGGGGGCCTCGATCAGTTTCTGCTCGTGCTTGGCGGCGGTGGTAATGACCTCCTCGGCGGCGAAGAGGGCGAATTCCTCCCGGACGGCCTGGGTGGCCTCGGGGGCCCGGGGTTTTTCCCCCTCGAACCAGACCTGCTGGGGGAATTTTTCATCCTTGAACAGGGGATGGAATTCCTGGTTGATATCCACGGCGGAAATAAAGTATTCGATCCCGGGGCGGGCCAGCCAGGCCGCGGGAATCGTGGCGGTAAAGCGGTGGCGGGAGGGATCGGAGAGGATCATCTTGTTCCGGCGGAAACCCGGTTCCCCGATGACCCTCCAGTTGATGATGGCCATGGCGACCTGCTGGGAATCCATGATATCGGCGCTGATGGTCAGCGACTGGTCGGCCTGGATCGCGTCGGGAGGGATGTGGTGGATTTCCAGGTCGATCAGCTCGGCGGCGGAAAGCCGGGAGAGAGCGCCGGAGAAGGCGAGCAGGATCATGACCAGAACCGGGCGGAATGGTTTCCGATCGGGAAGCATAAGCCGGCTAAGTCAACCCCCCCAGGGATTGGATCAGGTTGAGCAGGTTCCCCAGGATTTTGATCGTGAAGTAATTGAATTCCCAGAGCCCGGGTTCGGCGAAACTGGCGGGGCAAGTGCCGCAATCGATGTTATTCAAGTTGAGGAAAAGGGAGTTATTAAAAGTCGGGTCCTGCCAGGCGAGGTAGGGGAGACCGGCCAGGAGTTCGTCCGGTGGAATCGCCCCGGGCAGATTGGAGCTTTCGTCCGGTTTGTAATTTATGTCCAGGTTGGCGAAGTGGCCGGCATCGGTGATCGTTCCCGCCGGACAGGTATAGGCGGTGGTTCCCAGGGGATAACTGGGGTTGCCAGTGTATGTGGCGGGAATGGGGCATTCATACTCGAGGATAAGGTAACCGTTTCCCTGGCCGTCTTTAAAGTCGGTCCAGTAGGGGAGGACGTCACGGAGATAGCGGTCTTTGGGATTGTGATAATAGTAACCCAGATCCAGCTGGATGGCGTCCTGAACCATGGACAGGAGCAAGCCGTTAATCAGGTTCGGGGTCAGGGGCAGGGATTTCGTATAATTTTTTAGCTGGCTGGACAGGGAAGGACTGATCTTGGCCACGGTTATGTCTAACAGGGCGTTCACCCCTCCGGTCTGGAGGAAAATGGAGGCTCCATAGCTCACCAACCAGGACAAATCCTCGGCCCAGGAAACCCGCGGGTTGGCTCCCGGGGAGGTGCTGGTGCCGGTTACGCTGTTCTGGACGTTCTGGATGGCGGAAAAGAATTTGGGCTGGGTGGGGATGTCCACTACTTTCTGCGCGCCGGTCGGATCCAGGTAAGTGAGCCGGAAGTTTTCCTTGCCGTCCTTGGTGACGATGGCGAAGGGATCGGAAGCATCGTTGCCCTCGGCCCGGATCTTGTCGAAGGCCGAAAGGAAATTGCCGCAGCCTTCCCCGATTTTATCGGCGGCATCCAGGAGCAGGGGGGGGCCCCCGCCCTTCGGGAGCAGGCTGGAATAGTTAAGGGTCATAAAAGCGGGGGAGTTGTTGAGGGCAAAAGCGGCGATGGAGGTGACCAGGGGAACGAGGACCAGGTCCGAATCTACAGAAGGCGATCCCAGATATAGGTTGCCGCCAATGGGGATCGGCGTGCCGGAAATAATCCTCGCCACGGCCTGCACAATCGACTCGAACACCGCGTTGAGGTCAACCTCAAAGTTGATGCTGAGCGCGGTTTCCGAGAGGCCCTGGGTCACGGCCAGGAAGGAATCGATTAACTCGATTTCCCCCCGGTCCAGCTCCCCGGTCAGGGAGAGCCAGAGGACTTCGTTATTTTTCCCCAGATAAACCGGGATCGACTCGACCGCGTCGGTTTCCGGATCGTTAATAATAAAGGAAGGCGCGACCGATAATGTTTTCAGATCGGCCAGGTAAGGTCTCAGGTGATCGGCTTCCTTGAGGATGGTTCCGTACACCAGGTTGCTCACGATGATATTCAGGCTCGAAGCGGGAATCTGCGCGGGGGTCAAAACCCCGGAAAGAAGCCCGCCCGCGGAGGAGACCAGTTCCTCCATCGTGATGGAAACCTGCGCCACGGTTAAAAGGGTTCGAGAGAGGATGTACCCATATTCCGAGGTCATTTTTTGCTGGTCGGCCGCGGCCGCGGAAAAACCGGTCACGTTGTCCGGATATTTTTCCACGCATTGGAAGAAGCGGTCCTGGGCCTGAAAATAATTTCCCTGCATCAGGAAATTTTTTCCTTCCTGAAGCTCGAGGTCACAGGGCCCGGGCTCGTGGATCTGGGAGCCAGGAGTGGTGTTATTGCCGTCGCAGGCGGAAAGCAGGCTCAGGGAGAAAGCGGAGAAGACGATGCCGAGAGTAATGAACCAGCTGTTTTTTCGGTGAAATTTCACGTTTTCTCCTTGCTTAGGGTCAACTGCCCGAGGGCCTCCGGATCATGGCTGGGGTTCCGGGGGAGGAGGTGAGATTGCCTAGCCCGCCCAGGAGGCCGCCGATGACCTTGCCCAGGAAGTAATTGAACTCATAGGAAGTGGGCTGATGGAATGAGTTGTCTAAACTCGGGTCCAAGGAATTTAGGTTCAGATAAAGCAGACCACCGAGGGAAGGATCCTGGGAAGAAATGTAGGGCAGGGGATTCTTGATTCCGTCATCAGCAATCTGGTAGTCGGTTCCGATAAAATGGGCGCTCGAGGTGATGGTTTCCGGGTAAGGGCACCACAGGGAATTATCGGCCAGATCGGTGCATTCATATTCAAGTAAAAGTTTAAGTATGGGATCCCCTTTCTGATCATAAATTATATTCCCATTGTCATCCTTGACCTTGACCACCGCGGGCAGGATGAGGCGGATAAACCGCGCGGGGGGATCATGCATGAATTTGCCGAAGTCGAACTGGATCACGTCCGGGATAATCGTGGTCATCCCCCCGGCCAGGAGACCGCCTTGGGCCATTGTCTTCACGGTTCCCATCAACTGGTTGACCATCGCCACCGTATCCGCGCCGAGATACGGCTGGAGCATGGGCAGGGCGAAGGCGAGAACGGGATCCAGCAACCCGGCCTGGAGCAGACCCTGCAGGAGGAGACCCAGGTAGGGGGCCATGTCCTGGGACCAGCTCGCCTGCACTCCGCCGGAGGATTGGAAACTCGAGATCAGGTTCTGGAAGCTGGCCCGGACCTGGTCGGCAAATTCGAATTCAATTACCATGGGCTTGCCGTCTTGCTTAATATTAAAAATCATACACTGCTTATTGTTTTCGAACTTATAAGCGACTATATGGTTTAACTGACTGCTCTTTTCCGCGCTAATGAAGTCCAAACAGCTGAGCAGGTCCTGGATGGACCCGGCCATAAGATCCGCGGCCTCGGAAAGCCTGTTTTTGCCCTCGGAGGGTTCGAGGGTAAGAAACTTCGGGGAGGAATCAACTATATAAGCCAGGAGGCCAAGGATAAAATCCCGGTCAACCGTGAGGCTTTGCTGGCCCTGAAGGATGGGAAGAAACTGCTGAATCAGCCCGGGGAGGGAGGGGGTCAGGTCGAGATTAACGGCATACATAATGTAAATTAAGGATTTGAAAAATCGCATAATCGCGGAGACGAAGTAAACCGTTCCCAGGTCGGCTACGCCCCCCATGTCACTTTTGTAGACCAGGTAAGGTTCAACCCCGATCGTGAGCGGAACGCTGTCGAGGGTCATGCTGAATTCAGGGTGTTGTTTGAGTTTGTCCCAGTAGGGAAAGACGGCATCTAATGCGTCCAGGACAGCGTCATCCACCACACTTTCCACGATGGCATTGACCCCGGAGGTCGCCTGGGGGGTGAATTTCCGGGGCGGGTCGGAAGTGATGCCTCCGATCATCTTGAATAACGTGTCAAAAATCGACTGGAATTGATCGCTCATCCCGGCCAGCTGTTTCAGGGTTAAAGAAATGGCCACTCCGTACAGCGCATCGAGGTTCTCGGGGTCGTATTCGTTCAGGATAAGCTGGAAGGACTGGACGGCGCCGTCAAAATTAGAGTTGCCGAGATAGGTTTTTCCCTCGGCCAGGAGCTCCTGGATTTTCATCTTGGCCGGGTCTGTCTGCTGCGCGCAGGTGAGCAGAAGAGAGAGGGGCAGAACCAAAAGCAACGAACAAACCATCTTTTGCAGACGAAGTTTCATTGCTCCTTCTTAGTGGGTATCATAAGCTTATATGTTAAAAGGATATAGTTAGTCATAAACAAGGTCAAGCAGAAATTACGGACCGGATTGAAGCCAGGATATCCATAGTAATATTAATAAATTAATAATGGGACTTATTTATGACTTATTTATTAAAACTAAAAAAGGTTATCCCGGGAAAAGCAAGGGTGAATAAAATATCCAAGGGAAAAGACGGCTACCGGAATCCGCTTCTGACCGTTGACATTATCATCGAGGTTTCCGGAGGCGTTGTTTTGATCGAGAGGAAAAATCCGCCCCCGGGATACGCCCTCCCGGGTGGATTCGTGGATTACGGGGAGTCGCTCGAGGCGGCGGCCCGGCGGGAAGCCCGGGAAGAAACCTCGCTCCGGGTGGAATTACGGGAGCAGTTTCACACCTATTCCGACCCCGGACGGGACCCCCGCCATCACACCGTGACCACGGTTTTCCTGGCCCGGGTTTCCTCCGGGAAGCCCCGGGCCAGGGATGATGCCCGGGCCCTCGGGATCTTTCATAAGAACAACCTGCCCGCGGCGATTGCTTTTGATCATCGCCGGATTCTGGAGGATTACTTCCGCTATCGAAAAACCGGGAAGAGACCATCGGTGGCAGAGGGCAAAGCGCATAGGGCCAAGAGGTAACCGGCAGCCAGTCGCCAGAAATGACAAATTTCAAAGCTTCCCACGACCCCGGAGGGGCAAATGTCAAATGAAGCCCAAAGGTCAAAACCTCGAATAAACGATTTTCAAACTCGAGGCCGGGAACTTTTTTTGTTTTGATATTTGGATTTTTAAGATTCAGGGATGAAAAAGAATCGGGGGTGAGAACCGGAAAGTTCTCACCCCCGAAAAGTTTTTATTCCTTTAGCCTGGATCAGGGAGCGATGACCGCGAGGACGGCGTCTTTGGCCACGGTCGAGCCCGTCCCGTAGTTCACCGCCGCCACAGTTCCCGCTACGGGGGAGGGGAGAGTATTCTGCATCTTCATCGCCTCGAGAATGCAGATCGGATCCCCGGCCTTGACCTTGTCGCCGACTTTCACGTGATAGCTGATGATCATTCCCGGCATGGGCGAGAGCAGGGGCGTACCCTTGACGTCGGCGGTGGGGGCCTTCTTCTCCTCGGGCTTGGGCGCGGCCGCCGGGGCGGACGGCGCCGGGGCGGGGGCAGCGGCCACCGGGCGGGGCGGGGCGATGCTGATCCCGGCTGAACCGCCGGTGCCTTCCACCTCGACCTGGTAGTACTCGTTTTCGATAAAGACGTTGAAAGTGCGGAGGCCCGGGCCTTTTTCCGGGGCCTTTTTCTCCACCTTCTCCACGAGTTTCCCGGCCTTGGCCTTGGTGATCAGGGCGTCTTCCTTCTTGATTTCATCCAGGGTCTTGGGAGCCCGGGGCGGCTTCCAGTCGTCCGGGATGGCCTTGTCAATTCCGTATTTGAATTTCAGGTACCTGGCTCCGGTGGTGGGGAACATCGCGAAGAGGAGAACGTCCTGCATGTTCTTGGCCACGGCCTTGGAATCCTCCTTGGCCTTCTCGAGCTCGGGTTTGAGCATGTCCGCGGCCCGGCAGGTGATGGGCTTCTCGCCCTTCTCGTAGCCTCTTAAGACCTGCTTTTGGATCTCGGGATCCATCGGAGCCGGGGAACGCCCGTAGAGCCCCCAGCAGTAGTCCTTGGTTTCCTTGGAAACCATTTTGTAGCGGCCGGCCAGGACGTTCTGGACGGCCTGGACCCCTACGATCTGGCTGGTGGGGGTTACCAGGGGCGGGTAACCGAGTTCGGCCCGGACCCGGGCGGTCTCGTTCTTCACCTCATCGAAACGGTGGAGGGCGTCGGCCTGCTTGAGCTGGGAAACCAGGTTGGAGGTCATTCCGCCGGGGATCTGGTGCACGAGCACCCCGGCGTCGATCACCGACATCGAGCTGTTATCCAGGAAATCCCGGTATTTCGGGGCGATCTGCTCGAGCATACTTCCGCATTTCACCAGCTGCTCGATATCGAGCCCGGTGTCGCGGTCGGTCCCGTAGAGGGCCACCACGATCGGCTCGATCGCCGGCTGGGAGGAACGCAGGGCAAAGGGGGAAAGCGCGGTGTCGATGATGTCCACCCCCGCCTCGATGGCTTTCAGGTACGTCATTGAAGCCTGACCGCTGGTGTAATGGGTGTGGAGCTCCAGGGGAAGCTTGGTCTCTTCTTTTATGGCCTTGACCAGATCGTAGGCGTCATAGGGCGAGATCAAACCGGCCTGGTCCTTGATGCAGATCGAGTCGGCCCCCATGTTCTTGAAAATCATGGCTTTTTTCACGAAATATTCGAGGTTGTAGACCGGTCCGCCCAGGCGGGGCTGGGTGAGCGAATAGCAGATCGCCCCCTGGTAATGCTTGCCAATTTTCTTGACCGCTTTGGCCGCACGCTCGTGGTTGCGCTCGTCGTTGACCGCGTCGAAGATCCGGAAGATGTCAATCCCGATCTCGGCGGCTTGCTCAACGAAAACATCGACCAGGTCATCGGGATGGTTGCGATAGGCCACCAGGTTTTGACCCCGGAGGAGCATCTGAAAAGGAGTGTTCGGGAAATATTTTTTCAGGACCTTGGGCCTTTCCCAGGGGTCCTCACCCAGGAAACGGTGGGGCACGTCAAAAGTGGCCCCGCCCCAGACCTCCAGGGAGAAGAAATTGCACTTACCCATTTCCTCGGCCATCCAGAGCATATCCTCGGTCTTCATCCGGGTGGCGATCGAGGACTGGTGCCCGTCCCGGAAGGTGGTGTCGGTCACTTTGACCGGATTCTTGGCCTGGGGCCGGGTTTTGACCTTGTCGGTGGTCAGATCCTTGGCTGAGATCGGACCTTCGTTGATGCCTTTGCCTTTGCTTTTTCCTTCCATCTTCCCTCCTTATCTGGAAACTATTCTCCGCTGCCAGAGCATCCGCATCTGCATCATCTCCGCCCGTCCGGAACTTCCCCAGAGGCTCGGGGCGACCCCGGGTCTCTCGGGAGAAAGTTCAGCCCGACAAGCCTGTTCCTCCGCCTGAAGATAAGAGGCTACCGCGGTAACAATGGCAGCAATTATTTTTGATTGGACCTTTGGACTCATCATTCATTCCTTTCCTCCTTAAATCGCTGAGCTATCCAGAACTCCGCAACTTCAGGTTTTAATAACTTAAATAACTGCCCAAAGGAATGCAAGGGTAAGTAATATTCCGCCTCCTTCAATCGCAAGGCAATATAGACCAATCCCAAAGTGGTATACAAAGTAATAGATTTTGATTTTCTTTACAACCCGGGAGACTCGGGTTAGTATTTGAAAAAAAGGTTTCTGACCTGCAGGGTCTACGACCCGGAGGGAGGTTGGTGGATGTCAGGGCACTCAAAGTGGAGCACGATTAAGCATAAGAAGGGCAAGGAAGACGCCCGCCGGGGCCGGATTTTCTCCAAATTGGTTAAAGAGATAACCGTGGCCGCCAAAGTCGGGGGAGGGGATTCGAACGCCAACCCCCGCCTGCGGGCCGCGGTCGTGTCCGCCCGGGCGGAGAATGTTCCCAAGAGCAACATCGAGAACGCAATCAAGCGGGGAATCGGGGAGCTGGAGGGGGTTTCTTTGGAGGAGGCGATTTTTGAAGGCTACGGTCCGGGGGGGGCGGCGGTGCTGGCCGAGGTTCTGACCGATAACCGCAAACGGGCCGCTTCCGATATCCGGCATATTTTTACCAAGTCCGGGGGTTCGCTCGGGGAAGCCGGTTGCGTGGGATGGCTGTTTACCAAGAAGGGTTATATTACCGTCGATCACGAAGCTTTGAAGCAGATCGGGGGAGAGGACCGTTTGATCGAACTGGCGCTTTCGGCCAATGCCGAGGATGTCCGGAATATCCCGGAAGACAAGCTTTACGAAATCTACACCGATCCGGGCAACTACCTGGCGGTGAAGGAAATGCTGGACCGGGAAAAGATCAAATACACCCTGGCCCAGATGGCGATGATTCCGAGCTCCACCGTGCGCCTGGAGGGCAAGGAAGCCGCCCAGATACTCCGCCTGATGGAAGCCCTGGAAGATTATGAGGACGTGCAGAACGTATATTCCAACTTTGACATCTCGACGGAGGAGATGGCCAAATTTGCGGCCAGCGCGTAGGCAGAAACCCCGCTTTTTTCGTTCTTCTTCCCTCCCGAAAAATTTTCCCGGGGGTTTTATTTCGGAAAAAATCGGATTTATGCTTGGTTCTTTCGAACCTGAGAATACCAAAACCCTTGGATCCTTATATTTAGGGCGGAGCAAACCATGCTGGTGATCGGGATCGATCCCGGGACTCAGGCGACCGGGTTCGGTTTGATTGAATCCCGGGAAAGGGGAGAACCCCTTTTCGTGGATGGGGGGGTAATCTCACCCCGCCGGGCCCGGGATCCCATCGAGCGGCGGGTCCAGGCGGTGTACGAAGGTCTCCGGCGGGTGCTCTCGGATTATTCACCGGAGGTGGCCGCGGTTGAAGGCATGTTTATGGCCGGAAACATCAAGGCGGCCCAGAGGTTGGGAGAGGTGCGGGGCGTGATTTTCCTGGCCCTGGCGGAGGCCGAGATTCCCATCATGGAATACTCCCCCCTGGCGGTGAAGAAGGCCGTGGTCGGCTACGGGCAGGCCACCAAAGACCAGGTTCAGGAGATGGTCATCCGGCGCCTGGGACTTCCCGCCCCGGCCGGAAACCACCGGGGACCGAACCCAGCTCCAGGCGGGAAAGACCGGGGGAGAAAAATACCGAGCGACCTTTCGGATGCCCTGGCGGTGGCGCTCTGTCACGTGCAGACCTGGAAACTTCAAAATTTGATCGCAAAGTCATAAGCTAGAGGGGGTGAAAAAGTGATCTCCCGTTTGAAGGGAAAAATCCTGGCCCGCGCCACCGAGGAGGTGGTGGTGGAAGCCGGCGGCGTGGGCTATGGAGTGATGGTGCCGCTCAGCACCTACTGCCGTCTGCCCGAGGTCGGGCAGGAGATCGAGCTTTTCATCCATACGCAGTTGCGGCCGGAGAGCATCCAGCTGTACGGCTTTTTAAGCCCCGAGGAGCGGAAGACTTTCGGGCTTTTAATCAATATTTCGGACATCGGGCCCCGGATGGCGATTAACGTTCTCTCCGGGATTCCCTGGGACGAACTTTACCTGGCCGTTCAGGCCCGGGACACCCAGAGGATCCAGGCCATCCCCCGGATCGGGAAAAAGATTGCGGAACGGATCGTCCTGGAACTCCAGGGCAAACTCCCGGTGGCGGCGCCGACCGGGGAGCGTTCCGGCCCGGGTTCCGAGGAGGGGGAAGAAATCCGGCGGGATGCCATCCAGGCCCTGGTTAACCTGGGGTATGGCCGGCCGCTGGCGGAAAAGACGATAAAAGAAGCGATGGAATCCGAGCCGGCCGGTTTCCGGATTGAAGAGATTCTGAAGAAAAGTCTGAAACGGCTGGTCCGTTAGAGTTTGAGGAAAAGGTGAAGTCGGACAAAAAACGAAATTTCGGGGGGGATTTCCCGCCGGTTCTTCCGGAGATCAGTCCGCTCCGGAACGAAGAGGATACCGGGTTCGAACCGGGCCTGCGCCCCACCTCCCTGGAGGATTACATCGGCCAGGAAAGGTTGAAAACCAATCTGAGGGTCTGGATCGAGGCCGCGAAAAGCCGGGGTGAACCCCTGGACCATGTTCTTTTCCACGGTCCGCCCGGTCTGGGCAAGACCACCCTGGCCCATATCATCGCCCGGGAGCTCAAGGTCGGGATCAAGATTTCCTCGGGCCCGGTAATGGAGCGGACCGGGGATCTGGCCGCCCTCCTGACCAACCTCGAGGATCGGGACATATTTTTTATTGATGAGATTCACCGCCTCTCCCGGGTGATGGAGGAAATTCTCTACCCGGCGATGGAGGACTATAAACTCGATTTGATCCTCGGCCAGGGTCCGAGTGCCCGGACCATCCGCCTGGATTTGCCCCGGTTTACCCTGGTCGGGTCCACCACCCGGACCGGGCTTCTGACCTCTCCGCTCCGGGACCGCTTCGGGGTGGTGGAGCGCCTGGATTTTTATACCCCGGAGGAGTTAACTAAAATCGCGATCCGGTCCGCCGGAATTCTGGGAATCCCCACCGATCCGGAAGGGGCGTCCGAGATTGCCCGCCGTTCCCGGGGGACCCCGCGGATTGCCAACCGGCTGCTCCGCCGGGTCCGGGATTACGCTGAAGTCAAGGCTGATGGAATCATCACCCGGGAAATCGCCCAGCAGGCCTTGAGCCTTTATGAGGTAGACCAGATGGGGTTTGACCGGATGGATCGCAAGATCCTGCTGACCATCATGGAAAAATTCCGCGGCGGTCCGGTGGGGGTGGAAACCCTGGCCGCCGCGATCAACGAGGACAAGGAAACCATCGAGGAGGTTTATGAGCCGTACCTGATCCAGTGCGGCTTTTTGAATCGGACCCCGCGGGGCCGGGTGGTGACCGACCACGCCTACCGTCATTTCGGAATCCGAATAGAGGACAGGAACCCGGAACTTTTTCCCCATTGAGGGTGTTCCGAATTTCGCTTCCAGGATTTGGAAATCACGGAAAAAAGGAATATTTTAGTCATATTAATCCCGTTACTTAGCTAAATGGCCCTGAACCAACCTTTATTTATTATTGCGCTTGCTTGGAAAGGAATCCCGCCTGAATGGGTGGATAAAATCCGGGATTTTGGGCAGCGCTTCCTTGAGCTCTTCCCCGAGTTGAAGCCCTACGTGCAGCAAATCCCCCTGGAACCGGAGGCGCTGGTCGGGTTCGGGATCGCCCTGTGCCTTCTGATTATCCTGCTCCTCCTGCTGGCCCTGAGATCGCGCCAGAAGCCGGTGCCCGCGGCCACCCTGACCCGGAAGGCTATCCGGCGGTCCGCCCGCCGGGCCCGCGAACTCGCCGAGGTCGGGGACTATCTGGCGGCGGGGGACCGGTACAACGCCGTCGGGCTTTTTGAGGATGCCCGGAAAATGTATCAGAAGGCTCAGGCCTCCACCAAGCTCGCCTACATTTACTTGAAAGAAAACAAGATCCCGGAGGCGGCGGAGAACTTCGAGGAAGGCTGGGATTTTGAGAACGCGGCAGAACTCTACCGCCAGACCGGGAATTATGAAGCCGCGGCGAAAAATTACTTGAAGATCGGGAATGAACGGGCCGCCGCCGACATGTTTGAGAAAGCCAAGGACTGGATCCGGGCCGCCAACGCCTATCGAGAGGCGGGATTTTTCCGGAAGGCTGCGGAGCTCTATCAGAAAGCCGGCGACAAAGCCAAGCTGGCCCAGTGCCTGGAGGATGATTTCCAGCATACCGTCCGCCGCGAGAAAATGGCTCTTTCCGGGCAGGAAAATTTGCCCACGGATGAAACGGAGCCCGGGGTGATCAAGGCCCTTTCCCGGAACCTTCGGAACCTGGCTCTGGGGGGAGGGAAAGCCTGGCTCGAGGCGGGGAAACCCGAAGCGGCGGCGGGTTTGTTCGAGAAAGGCGGGCACCTGGCCGAGGCGGCGGCCACCTACCGGGACTCTGGCAATCTCGCCCGGGCGGCCGATCTTTTCTTCCAGGCCGGAATGGAAATCGAGGCCGCCGAGATCCTGGAACAGATGGGGGATGATAAGCGGAGCGCTCTCCTGAAGGCCCGGGCCTATCAGTCCCGGGGCGAACTGGCATCCGCCTGCAACTTTTACAAGCGGGCCGGTGATTTCGTTTCCGCGGCCCACATCTGCAAAAAGCTCGGAAATCTGGAAGAGGCGGCCGCGCTTTATGAGAAAAGCGAATTTTTCCTGGAGGCGGCCACGGTTTATCAGGAGGTGAGACAGCTGGAAAAGGCCGCGGAAAATTTTGAGCGGGCCGGGAAATCCCGCGAAGCGGCCGAGATTTATCGCGAGGTGGGGAATTTAAAGAAGGAATCCGAGCTCCTTGAAGATCTGGAGGAGTTCTACCTGGCGGCAGTGGCTTACCGGAAACGCGGGATGGGGGAAAAGGCCATCCAGCTATTTCAGAAGGTGGAGCGGAATTCCCCCCATTACCGGGCCGCCTGCCAGGCCCTGGGGGATCTTTTCCGGGAGAAGGGGCTGTTCAAACTCGCCCTCCAGAAATATCAGGAAGCCATTGGCGATGATGAGGTCAACCCGGAAAATCTGGACGCTTATTACAACTTCGGCGCGATTTTCGAACAGATCGGGGAAGTCAAGACCGCCCTGGCGATTTACGAGAAGATTTTAAGCTTTGACTACCATTGCCGGGATGTTTCCGCCCGGGCCGGGAACCTCCGGGAGGTCGTGGCCCGGATGACCCCTTCCGGCCCGGAGTCTCCCTTCGGTGGGCAGACCATCCTGGGGGGCCAGGAGGATCGGGGCGCCACGGTTACCCAGACCGCCACGGGTAAAACCGCGAAACGTTATGAGGTCATTGAAGAGCTGGGACGGGGGGGGATGGGAGTGGTTTATAAGGCCAAGGACACCCTGCTCGACCGGGTCATTGCCCTCAAGGTGCTGCCGCACGGGCTCCGGGACAGCGAAACCGCAATCAAAAATTTTCTCCGGGAGGCCAAGGCGGCCGCGGCGCTCAACCATCCCAACATAGTCACCATCTATGACGCCGGCCAGGAAGGCGGGGTTTTCTACATCGTGATGGAATTCATCCAGGGCCAGACGGTGAAGGAAATTCTCCTCCAATCCCGCCTGATCCCGCTCCCGGCGCTGGTCTTGATCGGCGGCCAGGTTTGCCGGGGTTTGAGTTATGCCCATGACAACAAGATCGTTCACCTGGATATCAAGACCAGTAACGTGATGTGGACGGAAAAGAAGATCGCCAAGATCATGGATTTCGGCCTGGCCAAAGCCCTCCGGGACGCCCGGAATCTCCAGACCGTGGTGGGGGGTACTCCGTTCTACATGTCTCCGGAGCAGACCCTCGGGGAAGAGGTGGACCAGCGCTCCGACATCTATTCCCTGGGAGTGATGATGTTCGAAATGGCCAGCGGCCTCCTGCCTTTCCGGGAGGGGGACGTGGGGTACCACCACGTGCATACCCCCCCGCCCAAGCCTTCCCAATTCAATCCCCGGATTCCCACCATCCTGGAAAACGTCATTCTCAGATGCCTGGAAAAGGAACCGGACAACCGCTTCCAATCCACCCTGGAAATTTTCGACGAGCTGAAAAAGATCAGGATCTGAAACTTTTGCGCCGGAAGCGAGCCGGAGAAAAATGCGCTACGGGCAGGCAGAGGTCGAGTTTGTTCGACTTTTGTTGCAGACAGCCGCAACCTTTAGGTTGCGAAGTGGCCAGGTGGTTAGGTTGATAGTGCTTAGAGAAAACATAAGGAAATCAGGATGTGGAGATCAGGATATCAGGTTGTCAGGTCAAAGGAAAAACATCATGAAACGAATCGAATGAAACGGGGCTTTTGAGTTTTATGGTAAGTCTGGAGTGGGAAAGGGCCAACCGGAGTTTGAGGGATATGATGAAGCGGAGCTACCGGCTTTCCCAGGCGGCCGGGGGCCCCGAAGGAATTGAAGGGATTTTCGCCCGGATTGAAAACCTCTGGGTCGGGAAGAAGGAGAAGGAAGTTCATCTGGACTTCTTCCAGGCCCGCGCTCCCCGGGCCACGATTGTTTTCCAGCCGGGGATCGGCATGTACGCCCGGGTTTATGCGGTCCTGGGGGGCCTTTTAAGCCGGGAAGGTTATCACTTCCTGGGGATTGACCGCCCCGGGCACGGGCTTTCCCCCGGGAAAAAAGGGGATTGCACCGTGGAAGAGGCCATGGCTGTCACCGGCGAAGTGATGGAATTCGCCCGGAAGTCTTTCCGGCTCCCGGTGGTTTTGATGGGTTCCAGCCTGGGAGGAATCCTGACCTTTTTCGCGGTGCTTTCGGGGCTAGCTCCGGAACTGGCCATCGCCCACAATGTGATATACCCCGGCTGGTATTCGGGCTTCCGGGCCGTGGGCGAAATTGTCTCCCGTTTCCCGGCGCGGATGATCCCGATCAAGTGGATGGCCAATTTCAATCACCTGACGCTGGACCCGGTAATCATGGACTGGGTAACCCGGGAGATTGATCCCGTGATCGCCTGGAAGGTGAGCGGGCGCTTCCTGGCCAGCCTGATCCAGTTCTGGGTGAAATATCCTCCGGAAGACCCCGCCCCGCTCGCGATCGTGGCCGGGACCCGCGACCGGATGATCTGGCCGGTCTGGTCCCGGATGGCGGTTCGCTCCGCCGGCCTGAAAAAGGCGACTTTACACCTGCTGCCCGGCGCCGGTCATTTTCTTTTCCACGATCATCTGGATCAAGCAATTCCTTTGCTGAAAAAGATCATCGAGGAAAACCTGTCCCCGTAAAAAAGAGGTTTTTCGGTTGCGGTTGCGCAACTCGTTTCGGCTTTTGGCTCAGGTTTTACGGTTTTAAACCCGAAAAATGCGGTAAATATTTTGGATTTTCCTGTAGTTGCCCGATTTATCGGGCTCTTTTAAAAAACCGCCGATGAATCGGCATACTACAAAAAAATCCGCTCGCGAAAGATGGTGGGACGAATCCAACTGCAATTTTTGGGGTTAAAAACGAAGGACGAAAGACGTTTACCGATAGATATGACGATCACCGCCCCTGGCGGTATTCCGCCAAAGGTGGAAGCGGTGCAACCGATCAGCGTAATCCAATAATTAGAAGACGGGGGGAACTACCCGGGTAAACTCCGGGAAGGAGGGTGACCTAAAACTCTCCCTTCCGGAGGGCGGCTATATAATGGGCGGCGCACAGGCCCCGGGCCCGGGCCGGCTTATCGCATCCCGGCACCGAACAGACCGGCCGGATTTTGGCTTTGGATCGGGAGGTGAGTTCTTTCTCGGAGGTTTTGGGAGAAGTCCGTCGGCGGGTGGTGGTGGAAGTCAGGCCTTTGTTTTGCTGTTTCAGGCGGGTGAGCCGCTTATCGATGTTATGGCTTAAAATGTGACCGATCTCTTCAGTGTTGAACAGGTGCAGCTCTTCATATTTAATGATTTCTTCGATTTTGTCCTCGATGTGTTGGGCCAGGGTTTTTAACAGGTTGGTCCCTGCGTTTTTCCGGGTGGAAGTTCGCTTCGTAGCCATTTATGCCTCCGAGAATTGGAAAATCTGTAACCTAAGACAATAAGTCCAGGGTTATTTTTACCGATTTAGCCTTGCGGTTGCAACCTAGTAAATCTTGCCCACCCCTTTTAGAACTTCCGGGGGGATGGAAATGGACAGGGCCTTGGCCGTATTTAAATTTAGAACGATTTGTCCCTGGGGAGAAAGCGAGGGGAGACTCACGGGAGAAATCCCGCTCAGGATTTTTTTGGCCAGGGCTCCGGCCTGATGGCCGATCCCCGGGTAGTCCGGGGCCACCGCCAGGAGGGCTCCCCCTTTTACAAAGGCCTCGGAAAAGGCCAGGATCGGGACCTTGCGATTGATCGAGGCCTCGAGCATATAACGGAAGGATTCCTTGAAAACCACGGTTCGATCCGGGATCACCCAGAGGACATCAATATTCCAGATCAATTCCTTGATCGCGTTGGAGATTTCGAAACTGGAGGCCACGGTTTTTTCCACCAGGACCAGGTTCAGGGCGGAAACCGCCTGCCGGCCGTCCTCCACTAGGGAAGAACTCTGCCCCGGATCGAAGACCACGCCGATCCTCCGGGCCGAGGGAAGGATGGATTTCAGGGCTTGAAACTGTGCGAGGGCCGGTACGTTCAGGCCGATCCCGGTGACGTTTTCGCCCTGGTAGGAGCGTGAGTCGAAAACCATGCAAAAAATCATGGGAACGCCGGAGAAATTGTTTTTCATCAGGGTGGCAGCCTGGCTTCCGACCGCCAGAGCCACCGGGGATTTGCTTTGGCGGAGCGCCTGAGTTTGGGTTTCTTCCAGGGTCCCGTCCTCCTTCAGATTCAGGGTCTGGGAAGGAACCTTGCCGATGGTTTCGGTGAACCCCTGGATGACTTCATCAAAAGCGGAAAGGTTTTTCCCGGTGATGATAAAGACCTCGGCCGCCCGGGCGGGACCGGGGAAGACGATGAGAAAAACCAGAAATCCCAGGACAAACCAGTCTAATCTCGTTCTTTTTTATGGAGTGCATTAGCTTGTTTATCCCGACAACGGAGGGACTAATGCAACGCATCCCGCCCGGGGCGGGATGCAGTCCATATAAAAAACTTGATGAAAATACTCGGAACACCCTCTATTAAGAGGCCGCGGCATTAATGCGCCCATCGGCTCAGGGTTGAGGGAAATTTTCAGATTTCACCCGGACCTGCCGGAGCAAATCCCCGAGGGTCAGATTGTAATCCAGGAGATGGAGCCCGAGAAGGGCCGGGTCGTAAATGATAGAAGTGAAATCAACCGGGTTCTCGCGGTTGTCGCCGGCGGGCGGGTGGACCCCGATTTCCAGGTAGCTGATCCCGTTTTGGTTGCGGGCGCAACTGGCGGTGTAAAAATCCCGGTAGAGGGCAAAGGGGGTGCTGAATCCGCCGACGATCTCCAGGGTCATATCCGCATAAGTTACCTGGGTGGGTAGATAGGCCCCTTCCAGATAGGACTGGGCCCCGGAAAGATCGGCCGGGTTGGTGCAGGCCAGATCGGTCCCGGCGGGAATGGTGTTGGAACCGAAGGTATCTTCCGGAGGGGGGTAGCCCTCGGCATAGGAGCGGAAGGCGAGGACACAGCCGGTTTCGGTCTCAGAGGTGCAGAGGGGGAGATTTTGAAAGGTCTCCCCCACCGTTTCTCCGGGCGGGACCAGGACATCGCCCCCGATCAGCAGGGCTGCGATCAGGCGGGAACGCAGCGCCGGATCCTGATCGAATTCCCTTTGCAGGAGCATCCGGAGCATCATGGAGCCCTGGGAGTGGCCGAGAAGGACAATCGGGCGTCCCTGGTTAAGGTGCTCGAGGTAATACATAAATGATTCGCGGACATCCCCGTAAGCGATCTCGAGATATTCTTCCTTCTTCGGACTTCTAAACGTGAAAATGGTGATCTGCCGATAAAGGGGGGCATAGACCGTGCAGAGTTCGGAAAACCGCGCGGCTTGGCTCCTGAGCGGCACCAGCATCGGGGAAACGTCGGAGAAATCCGTGTGGTTGCCCACGGGTCCGGTCAGGTCCACGGTGGGATAAATGTAAAAACAGTCAAAATCGGTTTGCGCGGCCGGGGTGAAAGAAACCGCCTCGGTGGATCCGTCGGGTTTGATCTCGGTGGCGGTCAGGTCGTCGAGACAATAGTTGTGCGGGAGCCCGGGCCGGCAGAGCCAGAGGGAATCGTCGGCATAGGGATTGGCGACGGTATTATTTTCCTTGGTCCCGCCGCACTGGAAGATCAGGAATCCCAGACAGAAGGGAATAAGGAATTTTATCCGGTTGCTCATCTTTCGATTCCTTCCGCAGGTACCTGGACTTAAAGGTTTTCAACCTGCTGGGCATAGCTTTCCTCAAGGGTTTGCACCAGGCCGCTCAGGGTCTGGTTGACCGGGGTGGGGATTCCCAGGGCTTCTCCCTCCCGGACCAGGGCACCGTTGATGTTGGTTACTTCGGTCCGCTTTCTTTTCAGGACATCCTGGAGCATCGAGGAAATATTCCCGGCGGTGGCGCGGCAGACCGCTTCCGTGCGGGCCACCGCGTCTTCGTAGGGAAGCGAAATATTTTTCGCCCGGGCGATTTTTTCCCCTTCCCGGATGGCCGCCTGCATTACCATGCGGGTTCCGGGATAATTTAAAAGCTCCCCGTTTTTAAGCCGGGTGAGCGCGGTCAGGGGGTTAATCCCGGCGTTGATCAGGAGCTTGCCCCAGATGACTCCCGCCAGATTGGCGGTGGGATTGGCTTCGACCCCGCCCTGCCGGAGGGTGGTGACAATTTTTTCCACCCTTTCCGTCGGGGGGCCGGAGATTTCCCCGATGATGGTGTCGCCTTTCCCGGCGTGGCGGATCCGGCCCGGCCCGAGCAGGGTGGATCCCTGCGCGGTGCTTCCTCCCAGGGTCCGGTTTTTCCCCACCACCGCCGCGATTTTTTCCAGGTTCCCGATCCCGTTTTGCAGGGTGAGCACGAGGGCGTCCCGGGACGGAAGTTGTGCCGCGGCCTCGGCCGCGGCCTCGGTATGGTAGGACTTGACCGCGATGAGCACGAGGTCAACCGGGCCGATTTCCCGGGGATCCAGGGTGATCCGGGGGGAAAAATGTTGATCCCCGCTGATGCCTTCCAGGGAGATTCCGTTTCGCCGGATGATTTCCGCCCGCTCGGGATGGATGTCCAGGAGCCAGACCTCCTCCCCGGCCCGGTGGAAAAACCAGGCAAAAAGGCTGCCGGTGGCTCCGGCCCCGATGACCGTGATCTTCAAACTGCCTCCAAGTTTACTCTTTTGCCTGTTTAACATTATTATATAGCTTGGAAGGGAAGGAAAGAATTAACCGGCATTAAGGAGGGATAAACAGTGGGTAGGGATTTCGATTCCAAGTCTTTCGAGGAACAAAGCAAGAAATCTCTGATCGACGAGGAGATGGAAACCAAGTTCGGGCTCAAGCCGGAGGACGAGAGAATGCCCCCGGATCTGAAGGTCGAATTCAATGTGGTGGCCGGGCCCGACAAGGGAGCGAATTTCATGTCTGAGGAGCTTCCCATCTTCATCGGGAGGGAGAAGGACGCCACCGTGCCCTTGGCGGACAACAAGATCTCCCGAAAGCATGTCACCATCGTTTATAAAAACCACCGCTTTTTTATCATCGACCTGGGGAGCCGGAATGGAACCTGCGTGAACGGAAAAAAGGTGGAAGGCGCGGCCCTCAGGGCCGGGGATCTGATCCAACTGGGTGATTCCGTCCTCAGCTTCGAGGTAAAACAGAAATAAGGCACGTTAAATCCCAGCCCGCCGATCGGTCCGCCCGGAAAGGACCGGGCCCAAAATCGAAACAGGTCCGTTCCCTTTCGCGCCGGACCCCGTCGGTCCTCCTCCTCAGTTTAGGTTGCCCGAAAAATCTAGTTGATTCCGAGCACCTGGTCGGCTGCCTCGCCGCGGACGGGCTGGCCGTCACCACCCGGCTTGAGGAGGCGGACACGGTGGTGGTTAACACCTGCGCCTTCATCCGGCCGGCGGTGGAGGAGGCGGAAAATGCCATCCGGGAGGCTTTGGCCTGGAAGGCCGCGGGCCGGGTCCGCCGGGTGATTGTGGCCGGCTGCCTGCCCCAGCGGTTTCCCGATTCCCTGCCGGGGCAATTCCCCGACGTGGATGTCTTCCTCGGGTTGAATAGTTTCTCCCGGATCGCGGAGATCGTCAGGGGAAAGGAAACGGGCTTGGTGGATCTGGGTTCGCCCACCTGGCTGCCCGACCACCGCCTGCCCCGGGTGATTTCCACCCCGCCGTTTCGGGCCTATCTCAAACTCGCGGAGGGCTGTTCCAATCATTGCCGCTACTGCCTGATCCCGAAGATCCGGGGGGAGCTCCGGAGCCGGCCCCCGGATTCCATTATCCGGGAGGCCCGGCGTCTGGCCCGCCAGGGAGTGAAAGAACTTACCTTGATCGCTCAGGATACAACGGCCTACGGAAATGACCTTAAGGATGGAACTAGTCTCTCCAGGCTCTTGAAAAACCTGGACCGGGTGAGGGGGGTCGAATGGATCCGGGTTCTTTACGCCCATCCCCGCGGATTAACCGAGGAGCTGATCGAAACCCTGGCGAAGGCCGAAAAGGTTGTTTCCTACCTGGACGTGCCGGTTCAGCACGCGAGCGACCGGATTCTGAAAGCCATGGGCCGGGGAGCTAACGGGAAGGAGATCCGCCGTCGGCTTTTAAAACTCCGCCGGAGAATCCCCGCAATCGCCCTGCGTACCACCTTTATGGTGGGTTTCCCGGGTGAAACCGGGAAGGATTTCCGGGAGCTTCTGGATTTTGTCCGGGAGGTGGAATTCGATCACCTCGGTGCCTTCGGCTACTTCCCGGAGGCGGGGACGGAAGCGGTCCGCCTTCCCGGCCAGGTGCCGGAAAAATTGAAGGAGGAGCGGAAGGCGGAATTACTTTCTTTACAGGCGCAGATCTCCCGAGCGAGAAACAAATCCCGGATCGGGCGGGAATACGAGGTTTTGATCGAAGTCTTCGATCCCGACCAGAAGGTGACCGTCGCCCGGACGCCCGGCCAGGCTCCCGAGATCGACGGAATCACCAAAATTTACCGGGGCGACCTGGTCCCGGGGTCTTTTCACCGGGTGAAAATTCTGGACGCGCTGGTTTATGACTTGGTGGGGGAAATCATCGAAGAAAAATGACAAATTTCAAAGCTCAAATTTCAAATAAAGCCCAAAGTTCAAAGAAGAAAAGTTTGAACATTTGAATTTTGACATTTATTTGACATTTGCCCCTCTGGGGTTCTCGTCCCGAGAATCTGTTCGGGGTCGAGGGAGATTTTGAGCTTTGAGCTTTTTATTGCGGAGCTTGGATTTCTGATATCGGGACACCCACCGATTATGTTCGGTGAGCGCAGAGGAGAACTGGTGGGTGCCATCATTACGGGAGACGAAATATAGATAGGGAACCGGGGCCGGATGGAGCACGGCCCGGAGAGCATCCCGGCCCGGATTGCAGATCGGTCCCGGAGGGAGCCCGTGGATCCGATAGGTGTTGTAAGGGGTCGGATTGGTCAGATCCGCCCGGCGCAGGTTCCCCTCGAATTTGTCCCAGATCCCGTAAATAACCGTCGGATCGGAGTCCAACCGCATTCCCCGGCGGAGGCGGTTTAAAAAGGCGGCGGCGATCAGGGGACGCTCGGCCGGGTCTGCGGTTTCCTTTTCGATCACCGAGGCCAGGATCACGGTTTTCTCCGGGGCGAGAGAGGATTTGACTCCCGGCTCAATTTCCTCCCAGAGCGGGTTAAAGACCTCCCAGAAACTGTCCGCCATCTTTCGCACCACCTGCTCCGGGTTAACCCCGTGGGCGAAATAATACGTATTCGGGTAGAGATATCCTTCCGCGGAATCCCCGGGGATTTTCAGGTCGGCCAGCAGTCCCGGGTCGCGGGCGGTCCGGAGAAATCCCTCCGAGCCGGTGATCCCGGCGGCGGCCATGGCTTCGGCGATCTGGAAAAGGTTGTACCCTTCCGGGATCGTAACCCGGTAAACCTTGACCCGGCCCGAGGCCAGGTCTCGAAGCAGCTGGGCCGGGGCGACCGGCAGGGAGAATTCGTAGGTGCCGGCCTTGATCTCGGCGCTGGCCCCGCGGGCGTATCCAAAGAGGACAAAGGCCGGGACGGAAGGAATAAGACTGTGCCGGGCCAGGATTTTCGCGGTGCCCTTCAGACCGGTTCCCGCGGGGACCTCGATCAGAATTTTTGTCCCGGCCGGATAGGGGGGATAAGGGGAATAGAGAAGGAACAAAATTCGGATCGTAGCCGCCCAGAAAAATATCGTGAAAATAATGGTGATAAACAGTGATAACCTGCGGGCCCGAGGAACCATTTCAATTCGCGCCGGGATGGGAGAGGCTTTCGAGGTAGCCCTGCAGGATCAGGGTGGCCGCCACCTGGTCGCGGAGCTGTTTGCGCCGCCGGCGGGAAAGATCCCCCTCGAGGAGGCTTTTCTCCGCCGCCACCGTGGAGAGCCGCTCATCCCAGAGGATCACGTTTACCCCGAGGTCCCGGCGCAGGATACCCGCGAAGCCCGTGGCCTTCTGGGCCGACAGTCCCTCGGATCCGTCCAGGTTCAGGGGCAGGCCCACCACGATTTCGGTGATCCCGGCGCTTTCCACGAGCCGGCGGATTTTTTCGATATCCTCGTCAAGCTTGGTCCGGTTGATGGTATCCAGGCCCTGGGCGGTGATCCCGAGTTCGTCGGAAATGGAAACCCCGATCCGTTTTTCTCCGATATCCAGGGCCAGGACCCGCATGATAGGAAAAGTATTGGATATTCCTAATAATATTTCAAATCTCCCCTCCTTCGCTGAAGCTTCGGAGGGCAAGCCCTCGCCCCTCTTTCAAAAAAGAGGGGAATTTAGGATCTTCCTTATCAAGATAATTTATCCCCCTTTACAAGAAAGGGGGATAAAGGGGGATTTTTACAGGTTTTCAAAAAATATTTGGGACACACTAAAATAAGCCGGATTAGGAGCGCTTGGCAATTTTTACGAGGAGATTCCGGAGGGGGGCGGAGTTGAGCGCGCGGCCGCCGAGCCCGAGAGCGGGGGAAAGCAGGCGCCGGAGGAGGAAAGCCGGGGTGAGCCGGGAAAGGAGCCGCCGGGCGGCCGGCCGGGGGGTTTTTAAAAAAGCGTGGGAAAGGGAAGCGAGATAAAGCCGGTTCATGATCAGGGGTCGGGCGGGAAAGATCTTGATTTCCCCTCGCATGAAGGCGCCGGCCAGGGTGAGTTGCCCGGAATGGATTTTTTCAAAAGCGGCTGAGGTTCCGGTAATGGAGATAAAAGGGGCTTCCGGGGTTACCGGCGGCCAGGACGGTTTCTCTCCATCCTCGATCCGGATTTGAATCCGGGGTTCCGGGGACAGGCTGGCCAGGAGCCAAGCGAGTTTGCCCTGGACCGGCAGGAGCCGGAGGAAATGCCGAAGGGCGTCGTGCCAATTTTGAAAAGAATGAAGTTTATCTGGGGCCGGCATCGGGTTTGATTATATTACGATTTCCAAGTTCCTCAATAATTCGGGCCGCGATCGTCTCCGGACTGAGCTGGCCGGTGTCGATTTGAAAATCCGCCGCCGCCAGGTATTTGGGCATCCTTTGATTCAGGACTTCCTCCACCTCCGCGACGAAGGATTTCTTCCCGGTCAGAGAGGGCCGGTCGGTTCCGGATTGAATCCTTTTGACGGTGGTATCCCGGTCGGCCGAAAGGAGAATGAGAAAACCATTCGTTTTCAGGGCCCGGGTGTTTTCGTCCCGGAGGATCACCCCGCCCCCGCTGTCGATGATCAGGTTGTCCCGTTTCGAAATCTCTCGGACCGTTTGGGACTCGAGGTTCCGGAAGTGATCCCAGCCGGAGCGTTCCACAATTTCGGGGATGGAAAGACCGGAAGTGCGGACGATGGTTTCATCGAGGGAAATAACCTCGCGTTTCAGGATCCGGGCCAGGGCCAGGGCGACGGTGGATTTTCCGGTGCCCCGATAGCCGATCAGAACGAT